>NC_020504.1:7050963-7358125 GCF_000349325.1 Streptomyces davaonensis JCM 4913 | reverse complement strand
CTAGCTAGCTAGTTCCAGTTCTTGTGGGTGTGGAACGACATGCTGGTCGCCCTGCTCTTCGCAGACAGCTCGTCCCAGCCGCTGACCGTGGAACTCCAGTCCCAGATACGGCAGTTCGGCAGCAACATCGATGTGCTGGCGCCGGGGGCTTTTGTGTCGCTGGTGGTGCCGGTGGTCGTCTTCTTCGCGTTCCAGCGGCACTTTGTGCAGGGGGTGATGGCGGGTTCGGTGAAGTAGGTTTTCGCCCCCGCCGCCCCTACCCTCCCCCAGAGGGGGGACCCCACCGTCCCCGTGGGGGCTGCCCGCCCCCACGACCCCCGCCTCGGCCCTGAAGGGGCCTCGTCCTCAAACGCCGGACGGGCTAAAGACAGCCCCTCCGGCGTTTGAGGAGCGGGGGTCCAGGGGGCAAGCCCCCTGGGATGGGACGGGTAGGGGCGGCGGGGGGCGAATCAACCCCCGGCGCCCCCGACTCACGGCGACGCCGGCGGGTACAGCGACCGCGGCAGCTGGGAAGCCGCCGCCGCGTCCAACAGCCACCGGGTGCGCTGGCGGCCCTGTGCACCTGCTGCCGGGGCTTGGATCTCGCCCGCGCCCGAGAGGGACGGTGGGGTCCCCCCTCTGGGGGAGGGTAGGGGCGGCGGGGGCGAAAACCTACTTCACCGAACCCGCCATCACCCCCTGCACAAAGTGCCGCTGGAACGCGAAGAAGACGACCACCGGCACCACCAGCGACACAAAAGCCCCCGGCGCCAGCACATCGATGTTGCTGCCGAACTGCCGTATCTGGGACTGGAGTTCCACGGTCAGCGGCTGGGACGAGCTGTCTGCGAAGAGCAGGGCGACCAGCATGTCGTTCCACACCCACAAGAACTGGAAGATGGCGAGACTGGCGATCGCGGGACGTCCGACCGGCAGCACGAGCCGCGTGAAGATCCGCCACTCCCCGCCCCCGTCCATGCGCGCAGCCTCCAGCATCTCCTTCGGCAACTCGGCGAAGTAGTTCCGCAACAGGAACACCGCGAACGGCAGCCCGTAGGCGACATGGAACAGCACCACTCCGGGAATCGTGCCGAACAACCCCAGCTGACCGAAGAGTTTGGCCACCGGCAGCAGCCCGACCTGCACCGGGACCACCAACAGCGCCACCACGACCAGGAAAACCGCGTCCCGACCGGGGAAGTCAAGCCAGGCGAAGGCGTATCCGGCGAGCGCAGCGAGGACCACCACCAACACGGTCGTCGGCACCGAGATCAGCACCGTGTTCCAGAACGCCCGAGTGATCCCCGCGTTCTCCAGCAGCGCCGAGTAGTTGTCGAGAGAGAGCTGGCCGGGGCTGGAGAACACCGTCCACCAGCCACCCCGCGCCGTGTCCTCGGCCGACCGCAGCGAGGACATCAGCAACCCCGCCAGCGGGGTCACCCACACCAGGCCGACCAAGACCAGAAAGACCTGCACCGCACTGCTCCCGAGGGCACGGCGGACCGCGTTCATCGTTGACTCCTTCGGAAACGGCGGAGGTTGAAGACCATGGCGGGGACGACGAGGAGCAGGAGAAGCACGCCCAGCGCGCTGCCGAGCCCCTGGTTGTTGCCGCCGCCGAACGACACCAGCCACATCTGCGTGGCGAGCACGGTGGCGTCCTCCTGCACCGGCCCCGGCGCGATGATGTAGACGAGATCGAAGACCTTCATCACATTGATCACGAGGGTCACGAACACCACGGTCAGCACGGGCGCGAGCAACGGCACGGTGATCTTCCGGAAGATCTGCCACTCATTGGCCCCGTCCATCCGCGCCGCCTCCAGCGCGTCCCGCGGCAACGTCGCGAGCCCGGCCCCGATCAGCACCATCGCGAACCCGGTCCAGATCCATAGATACGCCCCGATGATCGCCGGGGTGACGAGCACCGGCCCGAGCCACGAGATCCCCTCATAGGGCGCGGCGAAGTTCGAGGCAGGGAGCCGTACGTCATAGGAGCCCTGCTCCAGGTCGGCGAAGCGGAAGGTGCCGTCGGAGGCGGTGGTCGTCGTGGCGGCCGTACGACCGTCGCGCACCGCCTCGACCTCGATCTCCGGCAGGCCGCTTTCCCGCGGGTCGACCTTGCCCTCCTCCCCTCCCCCACCGGGCGTGAAGTCCAGGTAGACGACGCCGCTCAGTTCACCGGGCGCGGCGGCCGCCTCCCGCGCGGGCTTCGCGGACGCGGGCAGTTCCTTGGGCGGGACACCGACCAGGCCGAGCGCCACCGACTCGCCGACCGAGGCGTTGGCCGCGTACGAGCCGTCCGCGCCCTGTGTCAGGCCCTGGCCGTCACGAGCACGGGCCGTCGGGTACGCCGAGGTCCCCTTGAGAGCGTCATGGACGGAGACCGCGGCGGCGTTGAGGACGCCCTTGTCGGGGTCCTCGTCGTAGGCGAGCCGGAAGATGATGCCGGCGGCCAGGAAGGACACCGCCATCGGCATGAACAGCAGCAGCTTGAAGGCGGTGGCCCAGCGGACCTTCTCCACCAGCACGGCGAGGATCAGGCCGAGACCGGTGAGCAGGGCCGGGGCCACCACCACCCAGATCGCGGTGTTGCGGACGGCCTTGAGGGTGGCCGGGTCGCGGAACATCTCGGAGTAGTTCTCGCCGCCCACGAACTCGGTGCCGGAGGCGTCGAAGAAGCTGCGGCCGATGGAGAACAGCACGGGGTAGACGACGAGCGCGCCGAGCAGCAGCAGCGCGGGGAGGACGAAGAGGAGGGCGACGATCCGCCCGCGCCGCTTCAGGCGCCGGGCCCGCTGGGGCAACGGCGCGTGCGGCGGGGGGCTCGTCGACTTCACGAGGGTCGCGGTCATGGTGCGTCAGCCCTTGTACGCCTTGGCCGCCGCGGCCTCCAGCTTCGCCGCGGTCGCCTTCGGGTCCGAGGGGTCGCGCAGGAAGTCCTGGAGGATCTTCCACTCGCCGGTGCCCTTGGTGCCGCCGAAGGCCGCGGGTGCCTGGTCGGACATGTCGAAGCGGACCGAATCCCCGGCGGCGATCAGGGACTTGGCGGTCGCCCGGGTGACACCGTCGCTGTAGGCGGCGGAGTCCAGCGCCTTGTTCGGGGAGAGGAAGCCGCCCGCGTCGGCCCACACCTCGGCGGCCTCCGGCGTCGCCAGGAACTCCACCAGCGCCTGGGCGGCCTTCTGGTTCTTGCCGTCCTTCAGGACGACGGCCGCGTCGCCGCCGCTGACGACCGGTGCCTCGCCGCCCTCAACTGCCGGGAAGGGGAAGAAGTTGGCGTCGTCGCCGATGGACCGGCCGAACTGGTCCTTGGCGACGCCCGCGACGAAGTCGCCCTCGTAGACCATGCCGGCCTCCGCCTTCGGTCCGAAGACCTGCTCGACCGAGCCGGGGAAGTCGGTGTTCAGGGCACCGTCCCGGCCACCCGCTATGAGCTGCTCGTCCTTGAAGAGCGTGCCGAGGGTGGTGAGCGCCTTCACCACGCTGGCGTCGGTCCACTTCAGCTCGTGCGCGGCGAGGGCGTCGTACTTCTCGGGTCCGGCCTGGGAGAGATAGACGTTCTCGAACCAGTCGGTGAGCGTCCAGCCGTCCTGTCCGGCGACGGAGAACGCGCCGAGCCCGGAGTCGGAGACGGTGCGGCCCGCCTCGATCATGGCGTCGAAGCTGCGCGGCGGCTCGACCCCGGCCTGTTCGAGGGCCTCGGGGCTGTACCAGACGGTCGACTTGTGGGCGGCCTTGAAGTAGAGGCCGTAGAACGCGCCGTCGACGGTGCCGTAACTCTTCCAGACGCTCGCGAAGTTGGCGTCGACCGCGCTCTCGGTCTGCTTCGACAGGGGCTTGAGCCAGCCCTGCTGGGCGAACTGCTTGAGGACGCCGACCTGCGGGACCATGACGACGTCGGGGGCGTTGCCGCCCTCGATCTTGCTGCCGACGACGGTGGAGACGTTGTCGCCGGTGGAGACGAACTGGGTCTTGGCGCCGGTCTTCTCGGTGAAGGCGTCGAGCACCTTCTGGAAGTTCTTCTGCTCGCTGCCGGACCAGACCCCGGCCACGGTGACCGTCTGGCCGCCGAGCGACTGGTCGCCGCCGCCGGCCGAGACGGGCTCGCCGCCGCAGGCGGTGGCGCCGAGCGCCAGGGCGAGGGCGGTGCAGCTCATGATGAGGGTGGAGCGTCGTCGCATCATCTTTGATGTCCCTTCAAAGGATGGGGAATTGACGGAAAATCAGAACTCGGCGAGGTCGACGGGAATCAGAGTTCGCCGAGCCACCAGGCGGCCGTGGAGCCGGGCAGTACGCCGGCCGTGCAGGGGCCGCTGGACAGCAGCGGGGTGCCGGAGACCGGCGCGGGGGCGGGGGCGGTGCCGAAGTTGACGGCGCAGACGAGCCCGTCGCCGCGGGAGAAGGCGAGGACGCCGGGTGTGGCGTCCAGCCAGTGCAGTTCGCCCTCGCCCAACTGGGGCAGCGAGGCGCGCAGTTGGAGGCCGTCGCGGTACAGATGCCAGAAGGAGCGGGTGTCGGCGAGGGCCCGGTCGGTGGCGTGCTCGGCGAACCACTCGGGCTGCGGCAGCCAGGGCTTGGCGCCCTCGACCCCGGACGTGAAGCCGAACGGCGACGCCTGTCCCGACCAGGGCAGCGGCACCCGGCAGCCGTCGCGGATCCGGGCCCGGCTGCCGGTGCGCCGGAAGATCGGGTCGGTGAGCACGTCGTCGGGCAGGTCGACGACCTCGGGCAGGCCCAGCTCCTCGCCCTGGTAGATGTACGCGGCCCCGGGCAGCGCCAGCATGAGCAGCGCGGCGGCGCGGGCGCGGGCGGGGCCGAGGCCACTGCTCTCGGGTGCGGGTTCGCCGTAGCGGGTGACGGTGCGGACCTGGTCGTGGTTGTTGAGCACCCAGGTGACGGTCGATCCCGTGCCGGCTATGTCCTGCATGGCCTCGGAGATGACCTTGCGGAAGGCGTCCGCGTCCCAGGGGGCGCCGAGCAGGTCGAAGAAGAACGCCTGGTGGAGTTCGTCCTCGCGGACGTACTGGGCGTGTTCGCGGGCCGTCGGCACGGACACCTCGCCGACCAGGAGCCGTTCGCGGCCGTCGCGGGCGGTGTACTCCTCGCAGACGGATCGCCAGCGCCGCCACACCTCGTGCACCTCGGGCTGGTTCCAGGCGAGCGGGTTGACCGAGTCGCGGGTGCGGGCGTCGGCCTCCGGGTCGTCGGAGTCGGGCAGGTCCGGGTGCTTGAAGAGGCCGGCGGCGACGTCGATCCGGAAGCCGTCGACGCCCCGGTCGAGCCAGAAGCGGAGCGTCTCCTCGAAGTCGGCACCGACCTCCGGGTCGCGCCAGTTCCAGTCGGGCTGCTCCGGCGTGAACATGTGCAGGTACCACTGGCCGTCCTCGACGCGGGTCCAGGCCGGGCCGCCGAACATGGCGTGCCAGTTGTTGGGCGGCTCGGCACCCTCCGGGCCCCGGCCGTCGGCGAAGTGGAAGCGGGCGCGGGCCGCGCTGCCGGGAGCCGCGGCGAGGGCGGCGCGGAACGCGGGGTGCTCGCTGGAGCAGTGGTTGGGGACGATGTCCAGCAGCACCTTGATGCCGAGCCGCCGGGCGGCCGCCATCAGCAGGTCGAACTCGGCGAGGTCGCCGAAGAGGGGGTCGACGTCGCGGTAGTCGGCGACGTCGTAGCCGTGATCGTGCTGCGGCGAGGGGTAGCAGGGGCTCAGCCAGATCCCGTCGACGCCCAGCTTCTTCAGGTACGGCAGCCCGGCCCGGACCCCGGCGAGATCGCCGACTCCGTCACCGGTGCTGTCCAGGAAGCTGCGGACGTAGACCTGGTAGATCACCGCGTCACGCCACCAGCGGTACTTACTCAACATGTATGCATGTTAGGTATCGGCAACCTGGGGGTGTCAATGAAAAAGGGCCCCGTAGGGCCCGAATGAGACGTCTGCGTTACTTAACAAGTAACTATCGAGAGATCGCCGCCAGCTCGCGTGCCAGCCGCCGGACCGCCGACTCGGGCGTGGCATGCCCGGTCATCGCGTCCCGCACCACGGCCTGCACGACCAGGCTGACCTGGTCGTATCGCGGGCTCTTGGGGCGCGGCGCGGCCGTGAGCACGCTCTCGCGCAGCGTCGGAAGGTACGGGAACTCCCTGATGAGTTCCGGATCCTCGTAGAGGTCCGCCCGCACCGGCGGCAGCGCACCCCGCGTCAGCACCTGGCGCTGCACGGGTTCACTGGTCAGGTACGCCATCAGCCGCGCGGCGGAGTCGGGGTGCCGGGCGTGCGTGGAGACGGCCAGGTTGGAGCCGCCGAGCACACTGGTGCCCGGCCCGTCCGGACCCGGCAGCGGCACGGCGCCGACCTTCCCGGCGACCGGCGAGCCCTCGGCGTCGGCGACGACATAGGCGTAGGGCCAGTTGCGCAGGAAGAGCAGGCGGCCGTCCTGGAAGGCCTGCTTGGACTCCTCTTCCTTGTAGGCCAGCGCCCGCTGCGGGATCCAGCCCTCGCGCACCCCGCGCGCCAGGAACCCGATGCCCTCCCGCGCGGCTGCCGAGTCGACGGTGACGCGCTCACCCTCACCGCCGAGGATGGAGCCGCCCGCCGAGTAGACGGCCTCGGCGGCGTTGACGGTGAGCCCTTCGTACGGCAGGAACTGGCCCGCGTATCCGTCGAGTCCGTGTTCCGGGGCGACGGTCTTCGCCAGGTGCTCCAACTCGGCCCAGGTGCGCGGCGGTTCGAGGCCCTCCGCGGCGAGGACGTCCTTGCGGTAGAGGAGCAGACCGGCGTTGGTGACGTAGGGGACGGCGTACAGGCGTCCGTCGTAGGTCGCCGTGTCGACGACCGGGGGCAGGAAGGAGTCCAGCGGGAAGCTCTCGCGCGGCAGCGGCCGTATCCAGCCCGCCGCCGCGAACTCCGAGGTCCAGTTGACGTCGATGTTGAGGAGGTCGAACCGGCCGCGCCCGTCGTCCCGCAGGTCGGTGGTCATCTGGGCGTGGGTCTCGTCGGCGGAGTCCGGCAGCTCGACGAGGGTGACCCGCTCACCGGGATGCGTGCGGTTCCAGCCCTCCAGCAGCGGGCCGAGATAGCCGGTGAGATCACCTGCGGTGGCGAGGGTCAGCGGACCGCGCCCGCCTGCCTCTCCGGCCTGCACTCCGGAGGCCGCGTATCCGGTCAGAACCACCAGCAGTGCGAGGAGGCCCCTACCGGCGGCGTGTATCCACCGCATAGGTTCCTCCCTGTACACCGGCACGGGCATCGTCGCCCGGGTCAGAGGCCATGTATACCCGTTAGGTATGCGCGATACTAGGGTCCGTCGCACATTACCGAGGACCTAGGAGGACTGCACGAGTGCGCCTGCCCCTCCTGGCACTCCTCGCGCGCGGCCCCGCGCACGGCTACGAGCTCAAGCAGGACCTTGAGCGGATGCTGGGCTCGGCGTACCCTCAGCCGAACGTCGGCCAGATCTATGTCACCCTCGGCCGCCTCGAGAAGTCGGGACTGATCGAGGGCGAGGACGTACAGCAGTCCAGCCGGCCCAACAAGAAGGTCTACCACCTCACCGACGCCGGGCGCGAGGCGCTGAGCGCCTGGTTCGAGGAGACCGAGGACGAGCCGCGGGTGCGGGACGAGTTCTTCATGAAGCTGGCTCTCGCTCCCCAGTCCGGCCTCGCCGACCAGATCGCCCTCATCAACAAACAGCGGCGCCAGTACCTCACCACCATGCGTACCCTCTCCAAGCTGGCCGCCGCCGAAGACCGCGACAACCGCATCGCCCATCTGCTGATAGAGGGCGCGATGCTGCATCTCCAGGCCGACCTCGACTGGCTGGAGCGCTGCCAGGAAGAGCTGGAGGAGCTGGAATGAGCGAGGGTCCCGCTCCCGTGCTGCACGCCGAGCGCCTGGTCAAGACTCACCACGGCGAGGGCGCCCCGGCCCACGCCGTGCGCGGGGTCGACCTGCGGGTGGCGGGCGGCGAGTTCGTGGCGATCACCGGCCCTTCGGGCGCCGGGAAGTCGACGCTGCTGCATCTGCTGGGCGGACTCCAGCGGCCGGACAGCGGCACCATCCGCCTGGACGGTGTGCCCACGGACACCTGGAGCGAGGCGCGCTGGGCGGTGGAGCGCAGAAAGCGCATCGGCATCGTCTTCCAGTTCTTCAACCTGGTCTCGAACCTGTCGGTCGCCGACAACGTCGAGCTGCCCGCCCTGCTCGCCGGAGTCCCGCCCAGGAAGGCCCGCGCGGAGCGGGAGGAGCTGCTGGCCGAGCTCGGCCTCGACGGCAAGGCGCGCAGCATGCCGGGCGAGCTGTCCGGCGGTGAGCAGCAGCGGGTGGCACTGGCCCGCGCCCTGGTCAACCATCCCGCGCTGCTGCTGGCCGACGAGCCCGCGGGCAGCCTCGACAGCAAGGGCACCCGCGAGGTGATGCGCCTGCTGTCCCGCTTCCACCAGCGCGGCCAGACGATCCTGCTGGTCACCCATGACGCCCGGCTGGCGAGCGCGGCGGACCGCGTGATCAGCTTCTTCGACGGCCGCATAGCCGACGACGCGGCCCTCGCCGACACCACCCCGCCGCGCCGCTCGGGCATATCGGGCGTACTGGAGCTCAGGGACTGACATGGGCGCGTACGTCGTCTCCCTGCCACGGTCCAAGGCCTTGCGCCCGTGCGACGATCCCCGGGGAGCCTGAGCCGATGCGAGCCACCTTGCGCTGGGCGCACTCCGATCTGCGTACGCACCGCGGCGAGGCACTGTTCCTGGTCCTCGCCACCGCGGGCGTCGTCGTCTCCCTGCTGCTGGCCACTGCCCTGTTCGGCTACGCCACCAATCCCTGGCAGCGCGTGTTCACCCAGTCCCGTGGTGCCCACGTCTGGCTGCACACGGCCGACACCGCCGACGCGGGCCGGCTGAACGCGCTGGACGGCGTCACCGCGGTCGCCGGCCCCTACCCCACCGCGTCCACCACCCTCGCCTCCCGGGGCGCCCGCGCCGCGGTCGAACTGCGCGGCACCCCCGACCGGCCGTCCGTCGGCCGCCCGCTGATCGCCTCAGGCCACTGGCTGGACCCGGCGACCCCCGACGGAGTCGTCCTCGAATCCCGCCTCGCCCGCACCCTGCTCGCCGCCCCCGGGGACACCCTCACCCTCCCCGGCACGGCCCGGACCCTGACCGTCCTCGGCGTCGCCGACAGCGCCGAGCCCCGCTACCGACCCGGTGAGCGGCCCGGACTGGTCTGGGCCCTGCCCTCCGCTGTACGCGACCCGAACGGCCAGGTCACCGGCCTGCGCCTGACGGACCCCGAGGACACCGACTACGCCGTCCAGCGCGCCGTCACCGAGCTGGGCGCCGGCGCGGTCGGCGAGGTCACCACCTGGAAGCAGGCACGCGCCGAGGAACAGGGCGACAACCGGCTGCTCGGCCAGGTGCTGGGCCTGTTCGGCCTGGGCGCGCTGATCGCCGCCGGACTCGCGGTGCACGGGGCGATCGCCACCCGCATCCGCGGCCACCTCCGCGACATCTCCATCCTCAAGGCCATCGGCTTCACCCCGAGCCAGGTGGTCCGCGTCTATCTGCTCCAGCATCTCGCCTACGCTCTGCTGGGCGCCGTGTCCGCGGCAGCCCTCACCGAGGCCCTGGGCAACCGGCTCCCGGGGCGGCTCGGCGACGCGGTCGGCGTGTGGCAGGGGCTGCCCGGGCACGCGGTGGTGCTGTTCGCCGTCCCGGTCTGCGCGGTCCTGTTCATCGCCGCGACGACCGGCCTCGCGGCCTGGCGGGCGGGCCGGGTGCCTCCGGTGCCGGTGCCCCGGCCGGCCTCCTCGGCGGGCGCCGGCCTGTCGGGTCCGGTCCGGCGACTGCTGGGGGTACGGCTGTCCCCCGCGCTGGTGCTGGGCTGGCACACCGCGTTCGCCCGCCGCCCGCGCACCCTCGCCACCGTCGCCCGGCTCGCCCTGCCCCTGCTGCTGATCGTCGTCGCGCTCAGCGCCTGGAGCACCATCGACCGCTTCCAGAGCCGCCCCGAGCAGATCGGCCTGCCCACAGCGCTCACGGTCCACACCGACTCCGGCATGGGCGCCCGCGACGCCCGCGCGTTGCTGGACGACGATCCGCAGGTCGCCGCGGTCTACCCGGGCGTCGAGGTCGCGGCACTGGTTCCGGGCCAGACCTCCACGATCGCGCTGCGCGGCCTCGGCACCCGCGAGGCCCCCTACCCGCACGCCCTCGCCGAGGGCCGCGCGGCGGACGGCCCGGACGAGGCGGTCGCCGGACAGGGCCTGTTGAACCTGCTGGACGCCGAGGTCGGCGACTGGGTCCGCATGACGGTCGGCGACGAGCCGCAGATCCTGCACATCGTCGGCCGCAGCATCGAGCCGGAGAACGCCGGGCGCACGATCTCCACCTCGCTCGACACCCTCCGCGAGAACGACCCCGGCCTCACCCCGAGCCGCTACGAACTCCAGCTCCACCCCGGCGCCGACGCCTCCACGGTCGCGGCCCGCCTGACCTCGGCCGGCCACGGCCACCTCGACGTCCACACCGTCCCCAACCCGGCCGACGGTCTCTCACCCCTGCGCGGGGTGGTGGTCGGCCTGATCACGATCCTGGCCCTGATCGGCCTGATCGAACTCCTCACGGCGATCGGCGGCATGGTCCGCGAGGGCGAACGCGACCTACTGGCCCTGAAGGCCATCGGCCTCTCCCCCCGCCAGATCATCGGCATCACGATCACAGCGACGGCCTTCACGGCACTGGTGGCGGTGGTGGCGGGCACGGCGCTGGGGGCACCGCTGGGCCGGTGGCTGATCGACGCGCAGGGCAGATCGAGCGGCGTGGGGGCAGGAATAGCGAACGCCCCGTCCGCCGCGCTCCTGCTGGTGTTCGGCGCGGCGGCGGTGGCAGGCGCAGCAGCGGTGGCGGCGGTGCCCGCGACGAGGGCTGCGAGGCGAAGACTGACGGACACGCTGAGCGCCGTCGCCTGAGGCATGGCTACTCCTCGCAGCCCGCTTCCGGGTCACCGCCCGCGCAGCTCGCGGTACTTGGCGACCAACGCCTTGGTGGAGGCGTCCAGACCCGGCACCTCGGCGCCCTCGGTCAGCGCGGGCTCGACCCGCTTGGCGAGCACCTTGCCCAGCTCCACGCCCCACTGGTCGAAGGAGTCGATGTTCCAGACGGCACCCTGGACGAACACCTTGTGCTCGTAGAGCGCGACGAGCTGTCCGAGCACCGACGGCGTCAGCTCACGGGCGAGGATCGTGGTCGTCGGGTGGTTGCCCTGGAACGTCTTGTGGGCGACCAGCTCCTCCGGCACCCCCTCCGCACGGACCTCGTCCGGCGTCTTGCCGAAGGCCAGCGCCTGCGTCTGGGCGAAGAAGTTCGCCATCAGCAGGTCGTGCTGCGCCTTGAGTTCCTCGCTCTGTTCGGCGACCGGCTTGGCGAACCCGATGAAGTCCGCCGGGATCAGCTTGGTGCCCTGATGGATCAACTGGTAGTACGCGTGCTGCCCGTTGGTGCCCGGCGTGCCCCACACAACCGGCCCGGTCTGCCACTGGACCGGCAGTCCGTCCCGGCCGACGTACTTGCCGTTGGACTCCATGTCGAGCTGCTGGAGATACGCCGTGAACTTGGAGAGGTAGTGGCTGTACGGCAGCACCGCGTGCGACTGGGCGTCGTGGAAGTTGCCGTACCAGATGCCCAGCAGGCCCAGCAGCAGCGGCACATTGGACTCGGCGGGGGCGGTCCTGAAGTGCTCGTCGACCAGCCGGAATCCGTCGAGCATCTCGCGGAAGCGGTCCGGGCCGATGGCGATCATCAGGGAGAGGCCGATCGCCGAGTCGTAGGAGTAGCGGCCGCCGACCCAGTCCCAGAACTCGAACATGTTCGCCGGATCGATGCCGAACTCCGTCACCTTCTCGGTGTTCGTGGACAGCGCCACGAAGTGCCGGGCGACGGCTTCCTGACCGGCGTTCAGCTCCCTCAGCAGCCAATTGCGCGCCGAGGTCGCGTTGGTGATGGTCTCGATGGTGGTGAAGGTCTTGGAGGCGATGATGAACAGCGTCTCCGCCGCGTCCAGGTCGCGGGTGGCCTCGTGCAGATCGGCGCCGTCGACATTGGACACGAAGCGGACCGTCAGCTCGCGGTCGGTGAAGGCGCGCAGCACTTCGTAAGCCATGGCGGGGCCGAGGTCGGAGCCGCCGATGCCGACGTTGACGACGTTCTTGATGCGCTTGCCGGTGTGGCCGGTCCACGCGCCGGAGCGGACGCGGTCGGCGAAGTCGCCCATCTTGTCGAGGACGGCGTGCACCCCGGGGACGACGTTCTCGCCGTCCACCTCGACGACCGCCTCGCGCGGGGCGCGCAGCGCGGTGTGCAGGACCGCCCGGTCCTCGGTGAGGTTGATGCGGTCACCGCGGAACATGGCGTCCCGCAGCCCGAACACATCGGTGGCGGCGGCCAGCTCACGCAGCAGGCGCAGTGTCTCGTCGGTGACGAGGTGCTTGGAGTAGTCGATGTACAGGTCGCCGACCCGAAGCGTGTACGCGGAGCCGCGGCCGGGCTCGGCGGCGAACAGCTCGCGCAGCCGCACCTCGCCGAGCTGCTCGCGATGCTTGGTCAGTGCGGTCCACTCGGGCGTCTGGTTGAGCCGGGTACGGCCGTCTTGGTTCATCTCGGACTTCAGCCTTCTTTCGTACCTGTCCCCGCTGGTCCCAACCTAGTTGATCAGCGGGTGACGTGAGCGGTCGTGCTGTCGTCGTGCGGGGCAACAACAAATACGTCCACCTTGAGCACAGGTATCAGCGCGAGGACGGACAGGACGAAGAACGCGGCCGCGAGCAGGGCGGGACTGTTCAGTCCCCAGGCGGTGGCGGCGGCGCCGCCGAGCAGCGCGCCCACCGGGGCCCCGGCGACACCGAGGGTTCTGAACGCCGAGCTCACGCGGCCCAGCAGGTCGGCGGGGGTGCGCTGCTGCATCAGGGTCGTGGTGTTGACGTTCCACACCATCCCCATGAACCCGAACACGGCCAGGGCGAGGCCCAGGGCGGCCAGATGACGTATCGAGCCCATCGCGAGGAGCGCGCCGATCTGCACGGTCCCGGCGAGCAGTACCGCCCGCACCCGCCCGATCCGGGCGACGAGCGCGCCCCCGGCGAGACCGCCGGTCAGGCTGCCGACGGTGTACGCCGTCATCGCGACCGCGTATCCGGTGCTGCCGGCGTCCAGCCAGCCCGTGACCAGCAGGACCAGTGTGGCGATGAGGGCGCCCATGCCGATGTTGCACAGGGCGGTCGCGGCGCACAGGCCGCGCAGGGCTCGGTCCCGCCACAGGGCGCGCAGTCCTTCGGCGATCTCCCGGCGCAGGGTGCTGCCCGCGGGTCTGGGCTTGCGCTGCGGCGGCTCGGTCCGCAGCGAGGCCACCAGCGCGGCGGCCACCAGGAAGGTGACCGCGTCGGCCGCGAAGGGCACCGCCGCCCCGGCCGCGAGCAGCAGCGGCACCGCGGGGGCGCCCAGCAGTCCGCCGGCGACCCGCTGTCCGGTCATCAGCCGGGCGTTGGCGCTGCCCAGCTCGGCGGGGTCCACCAGGGCGGGCAGCAGCGCCGTCGAGGCGTTGTCGAAGAGGGTCTGAAGCGTGGTCAGGGCGAAGGCCAGCGCGATCAGCAGGCCGATCGAGGCGTGTCCGAGCGCGACGGCCACGGCGAAAGCGGCGACCAGCAGTCCGCGTACCGCGTCCACCGTCCACATCGCGCGCCGCTGGTCCACCCGGTCGGCGACGGCGCCGCCCAGCAGCCCGAAGACGATCCAGGGCAGATAGCCGCAGGCGGTGACCGCGGCGATGAGCAGGGGCCGGTCGGTCAGTGTCGCGGCGAGCAGCGGCAGCGCGGCCGTACGCAGTGCGTCGCCGAAGCTGGAGAGCACGGCGGCGCTCCACAGCCGTCCGAACCCACCGCGCCACGCCGGTGCGCGCACGTCCCCCGTCTCGACCGTCGTCACGTCTCCCCCTCACGATTGCGCCCGATGCACAAGATCGATGCACAAACCGTAGAGGGCACCACTGACAATCGGCCGGGGCCCGGGGAGCGGCGGCCCGCGATACAGCTCCGGCCAGGCACCGATGGGCGCCTGGCCGGTCCTCAAGTTCTAGATCTCGCCCCGCAGTTTGGCGAGCGCCTCGGCGAGGATCGCCTCGCCGTCCGCGTCGCTGCGCCGCTCCCGCACGTACGCCAGGTGCGTCTTGTAGGGCTCGGTGCGCGGCGGGTCCGGCGGGTTGTCCCGGTCCTGCCCGGCGGGAAAGCCGCAGCGCGGGCAGTCCCAGGTGTCGGGGACCTGCGCGTCGCTGGCGAAGCTGGGCTGGGTCTCGTGCCCGTTGGAGCACCAGAAGGAGATGCGCAACCGGGGCGCGGACTCGCCGCGCTCGGCCTCGCCCATCGGCCCCGCCCCGACCCGGCTTCCTCGGATCGCGTTGCCACTTGCCACGGTGTAACTCCCTGCGTGATGGTGCCGCGAAGCGAGTCGGCGTTTCGCTTCGTTGCGAGCGCCTCAGTCTACGTAAGGCCCAACGCGCGTCCAGTGATTGGAGTTACAGGCCCCATATCAAGACGCAAGCCCCATGATAGGCCGCGCTCAGCTGCGCGTACCGAACATGGGGCCTTACGTACGGATTGTGCGTGCCGGTCAGTTGTTCACCTTCATCAGAAGGCCGAGCACGACAATGCACGCGAACCACAGCAGACCGACCACGACGGTGATCCGGTCGAGGTTGCGCTCGGCGACCGAGGAGCCGCCGACGGACGACTGCATCCCGCCACCGAACATGTCGGAGAGGCCGCCGCCCTTGCCCTTGTGCATCAGCACCAGCAGCATCAGCAGCCCGCTGAACACGATCAGGGCGATCGAGAACCCCATAACCACGGCTGGACCAACTTCCTCGGATCTGGATGGACGACAGGGGCACAGCCACCGGGCTGTGCCCCCGCAAGGGTACGACGGATCGCCGCTACCGCATACTCACTGGTCGCGGAAGCGCACGATCTTGACGAACTCGTCGGCGTCCAGCGAAGCACCGCCGACCAGGGCGCCGTCGATGTCGGGCTGCGCCATGATCTCGGCGCAGTTGCCGGACTTCACCGAGCCGCCGTACTGGATGCGGATCTTGTCGGCGACGTCCTGCGTGTACAGCTCGGCGAGCTTGCCGCGGATGGCCGCGCAGACCTCCTGGGCGTCCCCGGCGCCGCAGACCTTGCCGGTGCCGATGGCCCAGACGGGCTCGTAGGCGATCACGATGGTCTCGGCCTGCTCGGCCGGGAGGTCCTTCAGACCGCCCTCGACCTGGGCGAGGGTGTGGGAGACGTGGTTGCCCGCCTCGCGGACGTCCAGCTCCTCGCCGACGCACAGGATCGGGGTCAGGCCGTGCTTGTAGGCGGCCTTGACCTTGGCGTTGACGATCTCGTCGGTCTCGTTGTGGTACTGGCGGCGCTCGGAGTGGCCGATGGCCACGTACGTGCACTTCAGCTTGGCCAGCATCGGGCCGGAGATCTCACCGGTGTAGGCGCCGGAGTCCTGCGCCGAGATGTCCTGGGCGCCGTACTTGATCTTCAGCTTGTCGCCGTCGACCAGGGTCTGCACGGAGCGCAGGTCGGTGAAGGGCGGCAGGACGGCGACCTCGACGGCCTCGTAGTCCTTGTCCGCGAGGGCGAAGGCGAGCTTCTGGACGTGGGCGATGGCCTCGAGGTGGTTGAGGTTCATCTTCCAGTTGCCCGCCATCAGCGGCGTGCGCGTGCTCATCGGGTCAGTCCTCCAGTGCGGCGAGGCCGGGGAGCGTCTTGCCCTCGAGGTATTCGAGGGAGGCGCCGCCACCGGTCGAGATGTGGCCGAACGCGTTCTCGTCGAAACCGAGCGTACGCACGGCAGCGGCGGAGTCTCCGCCACCGACGACGGTGAACCCGTCCGAGTCGACGAGGGCCTGGGCGACCGCCTTGGTGCCCTCGGCGTAGTCGGGGTGCTCGAAGACGCCCATGGGACCGTTCCAGAACACGGTCGCGGCGTCGGTGAGCTTTCCGGCGTACAGTTCGCCGGTCTTCGGGCCGATGTCCAGGCCCAGCTGCCCCTCGGGCATCCGGTCCGCGTCGACGGCGGTGTGCTCGGTGGGCGCCTTGGCCTTCAGGTCCGGGAAGCCCGGGGAGACCACGACGTCGACCGGGAGCACCAGTTCGACGCCCAGCTTCTCGGCGCGCTCCAGGTATTCGGTGACGGCCGGGATCTGGTCCTCCTGGAGCAGCGAGGTGCCGACCTCGTAGCCCTTGGCCTTGAGGAAGGTGAAGGCCATGCCGCCACCGATGAGGATGCGGTCGGCCTTGCCGAGGAGCTGGTCGATGACGGCCAGCTTGTCGGAGACCTTGGAGCCGCCGAGGGCCACGGCGTAGGGCCGCTTGACGTCCTCGGTGAGCTTCTTCAGGACGCCGACCTCGGTGGCGATGAGGTAGCCGGCGTAGTGCGGCAGCTCGGCCGGGAGGTCGTACACGGAGGCGTGCTTGCGGTGCACGGCGCCGAAGCCGTCACCGACGTAGGCGTCGGCGAGGGCGGCGAGTTCGCGGGCGAAGCCGGCGCGCTCGGCGTCGTCCTTGCTGGTCTCGCCGGCGTTGAAGCGCAGGTTCTCGATGACGGCGACCTGGCCGTCGGCGAGGCCCGCGACGGTGGAGCGCGCCGACTCGCCGACCGTGTCGGTGGCGAAGGCGACGTCCGCGCCGAGCAGTTCACCGAGGCGCGCGGCCGCGGGGGCGAGTGAGAAGGCCGGGTCCGGGGCGCCCTTGGGGCGGCCCAGGTGGGAGGCCACGATCACGCGGGCGCCCGCCTCGGCGAGGGCCTTGACGGTGGGCAGGACGGCGCGGATACGGCCGTCGTCGGTGATCGTGGTGCCGGCCAGCGGCACGTTCAGGTCGGCGCGGACGAAGACCCGCTTGCCTGCGACGCCTTCGGCGAGAAGTTCGTCGATCGTCTTCATTGAGAGGGCTCCCGAGGAGTGTGCGTGATGCTCGTGATCCTAAGTGGGCCGGTCTTTACGCGAGTCAGGGCCCGGGCGGCGCGTCCCTGCGCCGCCCGGGCCCTGCTCTCACATCGAAGTGCCTGCTCCGGGGATCAGAGCTGGTTGCCGACGAAGACCGTGAGGTCGACGAGGCGGTTGGAGTAGCCCCACTCGTTGTCGTACCAACCGAGGATCTTCACCGACTTGCCCTCCTGGACCATGGTCAGGGAGGAGTCGAAGGTGCAGGACGCCGGGTCGCTGACGATGTCGGAGGAGACGATCGCGTCCTCCGTGTAGGACAGGTAGCCCTGGAGCTCGCCCTCGGAGGCCTTCTTGAACGCGGCGTTGACCTCGTCCTTGGTGACCTCGCGCTCCAGCTCCACGACCAGGTCGGTGGCGGAACCGGTCGGGACCGGCACGCGCATGGCGATGCCGTCCAGCTTGCCCTTGAGCTGCGGGAGGACCAGGGCGGTGGCCTTGGCGGCACCCGTCGTGGTCGGGATGATGTTCTCCGCGGCGGCGCGCGCGCGACGCAGGTCCTTGTGCGGGAAGTCCAGGATGCGCTGGTCGTTGGTGTACGCGTGGACCGTGGTCATCAGACCCTTGACGATGCCGAAGTTCTCGTCGAGGACCTTCGCCATGGGCGCCACACAGTTGGTGGTGCAGGAGGCGTTGGAGATGACGTGGTGGTTGGCCGCGTCGTACTTGTCCTGGTTGACGCCCATCACGATGGTGATGTCCTCGCCGGAGGCCGGAGCCGAGATGAGGACCTTCTTGGCGCCGCCGGCGATGTGCTTCTCGGCGTCGGCCTTCTTCGTGAAGATGCCCGTCGACTCGATGACGATGTCGACGCCCAGCTCGCCCCACGGAATGTCGGCGGGGTTGCGCTCGGACAGGACCTTGATGGTGTGGCCGTCGACCGTGATCGTGTCGGCGGTGTGGGTGACCTCCTGCTTGAGGCGCCCCAGAATCGTGTCGTACTTCAGCAGGTGAGCGGTGGTCGCGGTGTCACCCAGGTCGTTGACAGCCACGATCTCGATGTCAGCACCCTGCTCCAGCAGCGCGCGGAAGTAGTTGCGACCGATACGACCGAAGCCGTTGATGCCTACGCGGATCGTCACGAACCGATCTCCTCGTTGGTACGCCGGCCATGCGGTGCCGGCGAGCTGTATTTGGGATGTCCCCGACCGCCTACGACCCTACCTCCCTGAGGCCCCCGTGGTGACATCGAGATGCCGCATACACGGGCAGGCGTTCCTTACCCGCCAGTAGGGGTACGGACCGCCCCTGGGCTTCACCGTCCTGTCACCTCTTCCTCACGGAGAGTGGGGTCGCTCGGAGTCCGGTCTCACCCGTCGAGGGCGGTGAGCGCCTTGCCGATCAGGGCCGCCCGGTCGGCCGGGGCGACCACGTGCTCCAGGCCGAAGCCGAGCAGCACGGTGTCGTGTGTGGTGACCGCGCCGTACGTCTGGAAGAGCTGGCCCACGCGGGCCCAGTCCTTGACGACCGCGGGGCTGCCCGCGGGTGGGCCGGGGGTGCTCCAGGCGCCGAGCGAGGTCTCGAAGCCCTCGGTCTGGGTCTCGCTGCCGCCGATCACGACGGAGGCGTTGTCGACGAGAACGCCGCGTCCGCCGGAGCCGGGGTCGGTGATGTAGCCGAGGGAGAGCTCCACGGTCCGGCCCGCGTAGGCGGACAGATCGAAGGAGACCTCCTGCCAGCCGGCCGAAGCGCCGGTGAAGCTGTTCCAGGAGCCGCTGGTGCCGGACGGGGTGCAGGCCCCTCCGGCGAGCGTCAGGTACCGCTTGAGCGCGGGGTGAGCCTGGATGAAGTACCCGGCCGAGCACTCCTCGGGCACCGCGGTGCCGGTCGCACCGCCCAGGTCCGGCAGCGTGGTCCAGTCGTCACCGCCCGCGGTACGGGCCTCCAGTACGGCGTGGTCGTAGCCCGGCTCGGTGCTCCACAGCATGCGGGTGCGCAGCTTGGGGGCGTCCGCGGCGGTCACGGAGGTGAGGTCGACGGTGCGGGTGAGGCGGTTCCAGGCGTAGTCGCTGTGGGTGACGGCCGCCATGTAGCTGCCCTCGTACGGGCCGTACGGGTTGACCGCGCCCGGGTAGCGGCCCGCCCCGGCGCTCGCGAACTGCGGGAACGTGTCCGCGGGCAGGGTCTCGGAGGTGACGCTGTAGGACCCGGCCGCGTTCAGCGGGTTGCCCGGTGCCCCGGCCAGCGTGCCCTGGGCGCCCGCGATTCCGCCGGAGCCCTCGAAGGCGGTGGCCCCGGGCAGCGACGTGCGGCTGTAGGCGCCGAGGTAGTACTGGCTGAAGTCGTTGGACAGGGTGCCGCCGCCGAGGTCGACGTTGCCGCCCGCCTGTTCGCCGGCCTCGATCAGCTTGCCGCCCTCGTTGAGGAAGGCGCGCAGCTGGAGCTGGGTGGCGTTGCCGGGGACGCCGGCGCCGGTGTAGTGGACGACGGTTTCGAAGTGGCCGAGCACGCCGAGCGCGTCCGGCGCTCCTTGCGTGGCGACGTCCCAGACGACCGCCTTGTGGCCGTTGGCCTTCAGCGCGTCGACGTAGGTCTGCGCCTGGGTCGCGGCCACGCCCTCCTCGGCCACGACGAGGACGTCCGCGCGCGGGCGTTCGGCGACGGTGTAGGTGAAGTGCTCGCTGGAGACCTTCTTGCCGCTCCTGGTCTCGCCGGTGAACCAGACCTCGACCCGATCGCCCTGATCGCCGTCGGCGGCCTTGGCGCGGTACTCGTCGAAGTGGAGGTTGTCCGCACCGCCGTAGGTCTCGCCGCCCTTCCAGGGCCGGAGCGCCATGTCGTGCGTACGGCCGCCGTTGACGCGGTACTTGAGCTCCTTGTCGCGCAGCGCCTTACGGGCGACGACGGAGATCTCCTGGTCGGCGCCGCGGGAGTACGACGTGGTGAACGGCGCCGGGGTGAAGTCGGCGGCCTTCAGGCCGAGCGCGGAGACCGGCTGGTCGGGGTGGGCGGCGGACTCGGCGACGGAGAGCGCGAACGGGACGTTCTTGGTGAACTCCTGCTGGATCAGCTTCTCGTCGTCCGGGAAGGTGAAGACCGACTGGCAGTCGCCGGGGAGCCAGGCGTCGTTCAGGTCGACGTTCGAGGCGGTCTGGCAGGTCGACATCTCGGGCGTGAACATCGCCAGGCCGTTGACGTTGGAGGCGTGTCCGTCGGCCTCGCCGTTGGTGGTGTACAGCTCCGAGGAGACCTGCGGGTGGTAGCCCGGGATCGCGGAGTTGTCGGGGGTTCCGGCCAGTGCCTTGTAGAGGACGTCGTCCGGGGTGTTCGTGGCCACCTGCCAGCCGACGCCGTAGAGGAGGAGTTCGGCGGCCGAGTGGTAGTTGATGCCGAGTTCGAAGCCGATGCGCTTCTGGAAGGCGTCGATCGCCTTGGTCTCCGGCTCCGAGCCCGGGGCGTCGCCGCGATAGGTCTGGCTGGTGGGGTTGGGGGACGAACCCTCGTTGTCGTAGCCCCACTTGTAGGGGAAGTTGCGGTTGAGGTCGACGCCGTCGCCGGTGCTGATGACGCCGTCGGCGTTGACGTCCTTCAGGTTCTTGCGCCACTGGCGGTCGCCGTCGTCCTGGAAGGTGTAGTCGTAGCCGTCGGGGTTGGCCGAGAGCACGAACCACAGCTCGGTGCTGTCGACGATCTTCTTGATGCGCCGGTCGGACTTGTAGTTGTCCAGGTAGTGGTGCATCAGCCGGCGGGTCATCTCCGGGGTGATCCACTCGCGCGCGTGCTGGTTGGACATGTACAGCACGGCGGGCTTGGCGCCGTCCTTGGAGTTCTTGGCGTTCTTGGTGAGCTTCAGCGCGAGGATGTCCTGGCCGGTGACGGTCTTCCCGATGGAGACGACCTTGGTGAGGCCGGGGTTCTCCTGGCCGGCCCGGAGGATCTCCTCCTTCAGGCCACCGCTGCCGCTGTAGGGGCGGAAGACGCCTTCGGCGGCGGCCTCGACGCGCTGTTCGGCCTTGGCGGACAGGGTGTGCTCGGTGAGTTCGACGCCGTGCTTCTCCAGCTTCTCGGCCTGGGCGTCGGTGAGGTAGACCTCGATCGTGGCGGTGCCCTTCTCGGGCGCCTGCTCACTGAATTCGTGGCCGTCCTGTCCGGCGGCCAGCAGCAGCGGGATCTGCTGCTTGGTGACCTCGGCGCGGAAGACCTTGACCTCGTCCGAACCGGGTGTGTCCGAACTGCCGTTCTGTGCCTGGGCGATGGGTGCGAAGCTCGCTCCGCCGATCAGGAGCGCGCCGACAGCGAGGATCGATCTCGCTCTGTGTCTCATGAACCCCCCTGGTGTGGGTTCGCCACGTCAGCGAACAGATGCCAGGCTCATGACACTCCATGATCGAGTCAAGGGCGCCTCAGGACACGAAAACGCCGGTGGCCGTCGCCCAAGTGGGCGCGGCCACCGGCGTGGTGAGCGGGCGTCAGCCGACGAGGTTGTCGGCCATCTCCTCGGTGAGGCTGGACTCGGTGCCCGGGACGCCGAGGTCCTGGGCGCGCTTGTCGGCCATCGCGAGCAGCCGGCGGATCCGGCCGGCCACGGCGTCCTTGGTGAGCGGCGGGTCGGCGAGCGCGCCCAGCTCCTCCAGGGAGGCCTGCTTGTGCTCCATGCGCAGGCGTCCGGCGGCGGCGAGGTGCTCGGGGACCTCCTCGCCGAGGATCTCCAGGGCGCGCTGGACCCGGGCACCGGCGGCGACGGCCGCGCGCGCGGAGCGGCGGAGGTTGGCGTCGTCGAAGTTGGCGAGGCGGTTCGCCGTGGCCCGGACCTCGCGCCGCATCCGCCGCTCCTCCCAGGCCAGCACGGACTCATGGGCGCCGAGCCGGGTGAGCAGGGCGCCGATCGCGTCGCCGTCGCGGACGACCACGCGGTCCACACCGCGCACCTCGCGGGCCTTCGCGGCGATGGAGAGCCGACGTGCGGCGCCGACGAGCGCGAGCGCGGCCTCGGGGCCCGGGCAGGTCACCTCGAGGGAGGAGGAGCGGCCGGGCTCGGTGAGCGAGCCGTGGGCCAGGAAGGCGCCGCGCCAGGCGGCCTCGGCGTCACAGGTGGCGCCGGAGACGACCTGCGGGGGCAGGCCGCGGATCGGGCGGCCCCGCCCGTCGACCAGGCCGGTCTGCCGGGCCAGCTGATCACCGCCGGCGACGACCCGGACGACGTAGCGCGAGCCGCGGCGCAGTCCGCCCGGTGCCATCACGATCAGCTCGGAGCTGTGGCCGAAGATCTCCAGGATGTCCCGCTTGAGCCGGCGGGCCGCCATCGCGGTGTCCAGCTCCGCCTCGATCACGATCCGCCCGCTGACCAGGTGGAGGCCGCCGGCGAACCGCAGAACGGCGGAGACCTCCGCCTTCCTGCAACAGGTCCGGGTGACGGGGAGCCGGGAGATCTCGTCCTTCACCGCTGCCGTCATCGCCATGGGCCGATCCTTCCATGCATCCGAAAAATACGGTCGTACGCGGCGGCCAGCAGCTCCGGGTCGTGCCGCGGAGTTCCGTCCCTCCGGGCGACCGGAGCCAGCTCGACCGCGGCCCCGAACCGTTTGGCGGCCTCGGTGAGCACCTCGCGGTCGGGCACGGCTGCCTCGTCGGCCAGCACCACGTCCAGGGCGAGTTTAGGGGCGTGTCGTCCCAAAACCTCCAAATGACGCTGCGGGGAGAAGCCTTCGGTTTCTCCGGGCTGCGGCGCGAGGTTCAGCGAGAGTACCCGGCGCGCCTTGGTCTCCGTCAGCGCGTCCAGCAGCTCGGGCACGAGGAGGTGCGGGATGACCGACGAGAACCAGGACCCGGGGCCCAGGACCACCCAGTCGGCGTCCAGGACCGCCGCGACGGCCTCGGGGACGGCGGGCGGGTCGTGCGGCACGAGGTGCACGGACTGCACCTCACCGGGGGTGAGGGCGACGGTGGCCTGGCCGAGCACGGTGTCCACGTCCTCGGGCCGCTCCGGATCGTGCCCCTTGACCAGCGCCTGGAGCTCCAGCGGTACGGCGGACATGGGCAGCACGCGCCCGTGCGCGCCGAGCAATTTGCCGACCAGGTCCAGGGCCTGGACGTGGTCGCCGAGCTGCTCCCACAGGGCGACGATCAGCAGGTTGCCGACCGCGTGGTCGTGCAGGTCGCCCTGGGAGGTGAAGCGGTGCTGGATCACCCGGGACCAGGTCTGTCCCCAGTCGTCGTCGCCGCACAGCGCGGCCAGCGCCTTGCGCAGATCGCCGGGCGGCAGGACGCCCAGCTCGTCGCGCAGGCGCCCGCTGGAGCCGCCGTCGTCGGCCACGGTGACGACGGCGGTGAGGTCGCCGGTGATCCGGCGCAGTGCGGCGAGCGAGGCGGACAGGCCCATGCCGCCGCCGAGGGCGACGACCTTGGGCTGGGTGCCCCGGCGGCGCGGCCGGCCGCCGCGGGCCTCCGCGGGGCGGCTGATGCGTCTCTCCGGGGAACCCCGGCCCACCCTGATCAGCCGCGGTGTACGTCCTGTCATTCGCGTCCCATGTCCCGGTGTACGACCACCGTCTCCACACCCTGCGCGGCGAGCCGCGCGGCCAGCTTCTCCGAGGTGGCCACCGAACGGTGCTTGCCACCGGTGCAGCCGACCGCGATGGTCACATAGCGCTTGCCCTCACGACGGTAGCCTGCGGCAATCAGCTGGAGCAGCTCGGTGTACCGGTCGAGGAACTCCTTGGCGCCGGGCTGGTTGAAGACATACGCCGCCACCTCCTCGTTCAGGCCGGTGTACGGGCGCAGCTCCGGGACCCAGTGCGGGTTGGGCAGGAAGCGCATGTCGACGACGAGGTCGGCGTCGACGGGCAGGCCGTACTTGAAGCCGAAGGACATCACGGTGGCCCGCAGCTCGGGCTCCTCCTCGCCCGCGAACTGGGCGTCCATCTTGGCGCGCAGCTCGTGCACGTTGAGGCTGGAGGTGTCGATGACCAGGTCGGCGTCGCCGCGCAGCTCGCGCAGCAGCTCGCGCTCGGCGGCGATGCCGTCGACGATCCGGCCGTCGCCCTGGAGGGGGTGCGGGCGGCGCACCGACTCGAAGCGGCGCACCAGGGCCTCGTCGGAGGACTCCAGGAAGACGATGCGCCGGGTGACGCCCCGGGTGTCGAGGTCGGCGAGCGATTCGCGGAGGTTGTCGAAGAAGCGGCGGCCACGGACGTCGACGACGACCGCGATCCGGGCGACGTTGCCCTGGGAGCGGGCGCCGAGCTCCACCATGGTGGGGATCAGCGCGGGCGGCAGGTTGTCGACGACGAACCAGCCGAGGTCCTCCAGACATTTCGCGGCGGTCGAGCGGCCCGCTCCGGACATGCCGGAGATGATCACCAGCTCGGGGATGGCGGCCTCGGGGACCGGGGCTGCCTCGCCGGGCGTACTCACCTGTGCTCCGTTTTCCTTGGGTGGTTCTTGTCGCGTCTGCTTTTCCTGCTCGGTCATGTCTCCTGCCCCCGTAGGTCGTCCATGTCTTCCATGATCTCTCCAGTCGCCGTGTTCACGGCGGGCGCGGCCGGGGCCGCCTGGGCGAAGGCCGCGGCAATGGTCTCGGCCGTTTTGCGACCTATGCCCGGAACCTCACAGATCTGGTCGATTGTCGCCGATCGCAGCTTCTTCACCGAACCGAAGTGCTTGATCAGCGCCTGCTTGCGGGTCTCGCCGAGGCCCGGGACGTCGTCCAGCGGGCTGGACCGGAACCGCTTGGCTCGCTTGGCTCGCTGATAGGTGATCGCGAAGCGGTGGGCCTCGTCACGGACCCGCTGGAGCAGATACAGGCCCTCGCTGGTGCGGGGCAGGACCACCGGGTCGTCCTCGCCGGGCAGCCAGACCTCCTCCAGACGCTTGGCGAGACCGCAGACGGCGATGTCGTCGATACCCAGCTCGTCCAGGGCCTTCTTGGCGGCGGCGACCTGGGGCTGCCCGCCGTCGACGACGACGAGCTGGGGCGGGTAGGCGAACTTCTTGGGGCGGCCGTCGTCCTCGGTGAGGGGGTCCTCACCGTCGGCCCACTCACCAGTCTTCTCCTTCTCGGCGATGTACCGCTTGAAGCGGCGGGAGATCACCTCGTGCATGGAACGGACGTCGTCCTGGCCGGCGAAGCCCTTGATCTGGAAGCGGCGGTACTCGCCCTTGCGCTGGAGGCCGTCCTCGAAGACGACCATGGAGGCCACCACGTCGTCGCCCTGGAGGTGCGAGATGTCGTAGCACTCGATCCGCAGCGGCGCGCTGTCCAGGCCGAGGGCGTCGGCGATCTCTTCCAGCGCGCGCGAGCGCGTGGTCAGGTCGGAGGCCCGCTTGGTCTTGTGCAGGACGAGGGCCTGCTGGGCGTTGCGCTCGACGGTCTCCATCAGCGCCTTCTTGTCGCCGCGCTGCGGAATGCGCAGCGAGACGTTCGACCCACGGCGCTCGGTGAGCCACTCCTGGACCGGCTCCGCCGGGTCGGGCAGGGCCGGGACGAGGACCTCCTTGGGCACCGAGTCCCCGGTCTCCTCGCCGTAGAGCTGCTGGAGGGCGTGTTCGACGAGGGCGCCGGTGGTGATCTCCTCGACCTTGTCGGTGACCCAGCCGCGCTGGCCGCGCACGCGTCCGCCGCGGACGTGGAAGATCTGCACGGCCGCCTCCAGCTCGTCCTCGGCGACGGCGATCAGGTCGGCGTCGGTCGCGTCGGCGAGCACGACCGCGCTCTTCTCCATGGCCTTCTTCAGGGCCTCGATGTCGTCACGCAGCCGGGCGGCCCGCTCGTACTCCATCTCGTCGGCCGCCAGCATCATCTGCTTCTCCAGGCGGCGCAGATAGGTGCCGGTGCGCCCGGCCATGAAGTCGCAGAACTCCTCGGCCAGTTCCCGGTGTTCCTCGGGCGAGACGCGGCCCACGCAGGGCGCGGAGCACTTGCCGATGTAGCCGAGCAGACAGGGGCGGTCGGTGCGGGCGGAGTTCTTGAAGACTCCGGCCGAGCAGGTGCGCACGGGGAAGACGCGGAGCAGGAGGTCGACGGTGTCGCGGATCGCCCACGCGTGGCCGTACGGCCCGAAGTAGCGCACGCCCTTCTTCTTGTGACCGCGCATCACCTGCACGCGCGGGAACTCCTCGTTCAGCGTCACCGCGAGGTAGGGATAGCTCTTGTCGTCGCGGTACTTGACGTTGAACCGGGGGTCGTACTCCTTGATCCAGGAGTACTCCAGCTGGAGCGCCTCGACCTCCGTGGACACCACCGTCCACTCCACGGACGCGGCCGTGGTGACCATCGTCCTAGTGCGCGGATGCAGTCCGGCCAGGTCCTGGAAGTAGTTCGCAAGGCGCTGGCGCAGGCTCTTCGCCTTTCCGACGTAGATCACCCGGCGGTGCTCGTCACGGAAGCGATAGACCCCGGGGGAGTCCGGGATCTGTCCCGGCCTGGGGCGGTAGCTGGAGGGGTCGGCCATGTTTCACACCCTACTGGCGAGGGGTGACAGCGCGGCGAGGCTGTGGACAACGGTGGGGATGCCTCCGCTTCAGGTGTTGTCGGGGCTTGGTCAACACGCTTCAATGCGGGGGAACTCGGGGCGGGCACCTGCCTCCCGCACGTACGGTCCGACCAGCCGTCGTGAACGCTTCACAGAAAGGCCCCTGCAATGCCGCACGCCCCTCAGCACGCGGACGGCGCCGCCGTCGCCACCGCGGAGCCGGACGTGGCCGGGGACGCGATACCGGTCCCGGAACTCGACTCGGTGCTCAGCGGCGGCCCCTTCCACGTCGCCCTGCGGGCCGCCATCGCCGCGCGCGGGCTGCCGCTCCAGCGCGTCCAGCACCATCTGTCGCGCCACGGGGTCAAGGTCGGCGTCACCAGCCTGAGTTACTGGCAGCAAGGCGCCCGCAGACCGCAGCGCCCGGAGTCGCTCCGCGCGGTGCGCGCGCTGGAGGAGATCCTCCAGTTGCCGGAGGAGTCCCTGATCCGGCTCCTCGCCGAGAACACCGAAGGCACCGCGGAGCGTCGGCCCGCGGCCCGCTCCTACCGCTCCCTCGTCGAGGCCGACGGCGTCCTTGCGGGGCTGCTCGCCGAGCTGGACGCCCCGGCCGACGGCGGGCTGCACATCCTCGGGCTGCACGAGCGGGTACGGATCGGCGACCGGCGCGAGCTCCTGGACCGCGAGGCGCACCACATCGTGCGCGCCCACCGGGACGGCGTCGACCGCTTCCTGGCCGTCTACCACGGCGACCCCGGCTGCACGCCCGACCTCATGCGCGTACAGGCCCTGGAGAACTGCCGCACGGGCCGGGTCCTGCGGCACCACGACACCGGTGTCCTCGTCGCCGAGCTGCTCTTCGACACCCGGCTGCGCTCCGGCGACACCTTCCTCTTCCGGTACGGAGTCGAGGACGGCACGGCCGGTGTGTCCCGCGAGTACGCGCGGGGGTTCGGTCACGCGGGCGGCCAGTACGCGCTCCAGGTCCGCTTCGCGGAGAGCCTGCTTCCGCTGCGCTGTCACCGGTTCGTCCAGCACTCGGCGGCGGCCCCGCGCAGCGGCCGTCAGGAACTCCCGATCAGCCCGCTCCACCACTCGGTCCACCTCGTCGAGCCACGGCTGCGGACGGGGATCGTGGGAATCGGGTGGGACTGGGAGTGAGCGCCTCGGAGGGGGCCTAGGCGGTAGCGGCCGGTCCCGCCACGACCCGGCCGTTCTTCGCCTCCACCGGCAGCTCCTTCAGCGGCACGGACGCGGGCGCGGCCAGCACCTCGCCGCTCGTGGCGTCGAACTCGCTGCCGTGACAGGGACAGATGAGCTTCGTCCCCTCCAGCTTGTTGATGGGGCACAGCGCGTGCGTGCAGATCGTGCTGTACGCCTTCAGGGTGCCGTTCGCGTCCCGGCTGACGACCACGTTGTGATCCCGGTACAGCTTCGCGCCGCCCTTGGCGACCTCGCTCTCCGCGCCCAGGTCGACCGGTGCGGTCGGTTCGGCGTCCACCGTCTCCCCGCCCGGTGAGCACGCGGCGAGGCCAAGACCGGCGACGGGTGTGAGGGCCGCTCCGCGCAGGACGGTGCGACGGGACGGGGTCGGGCGGCCGGGCATGCGGGTCTCCACAGGTCAGAGGGCGGGCAGGGCGACGATACCGGCCGGGGGTGGCGGGGCCGGGCGGGGGGCGGCTCTCGAAGGTTATGACGTAAACGTTTGCGCAAGCGTTTACGTCGGCGCCCGGATGGGATACCTTCCCGGCCAGAGGCAGCGACGGACCCGGCCGGAGAGGGAGGTGCGCGATGGCGACCATGGCCGACGTGGCCCGGGACGCGGGCGTCTCCGTGGCGACCGTCTCGCACGTCCTCAACGACACCCGCCCGGTGCTCCCCCACACCCGCCAGGCCGTCCTCGACGCCATCGACCGGCTCGGCTACACCCCGAACTCCCTGGCCCGCTCCCTGGTGACCGCGCGCACCCGCTCGATCGGCCTCGCGGTGTCGGCCATCAGCAATCCCTACTTCACGGAGATCCTCCAGGGCGTCGAGGCCGGTGCCCTGGAGCACGGCTACAGCCTGCTCATCGCCGATCCGCACGACGATCCCGAGCACGAGCGCAAGGTCGTCCAGCTGCTGCACGAGCGGCGCGTGGACGGCATGATCGTGGCGCCCTCCGCCGACCCGGGCGGCCTCCTGGCCTACCTGCGTCGGCACGCCGTACCGTCCGTGTTCCTGGACCGGTTGGTGACGGACGCGGGACCGCATGTGGACCAGGTGTGCGCCGAGAGCGCCGAGCCGACGACGCAGCTGGTCACCCATCTCGCGGAGCTGGGCCACCGGCGGATCGGACTGGTCGCGGGGCGACCCGGGCTCAGCACCACCCGTGAGCGGATCACCGGCTACCGGCACGGGCTCGCGCACGCCGGGCTCGCCCACGACGAGCGGCTGATCGTGCACGGCGACTCGGAGTCCGCCGGCGCCGAACGCGCCACCGCGGCCCTGCTCTCCCTCGCCGCGCCGCCCACGGCCCTGGTGACCGCCAACAACGCGATGACCATCGGCGCCCTGCGCGCCTTGCGCGCCCGTGGCCTGTCCGTGCCCGGCGACATCGCCCTGTGCTGCTTCGACGACTTCGACTGGGCCGACCTCTTCGAGCCCCGGCTCACCGCGATCGCCCAGCCCAGCAAGGAGCTCGGCGCCCGCGCCGTACGCGTGCTCCTGGACCGGCTCGCCGAGCCCGACCGGCCGGCCCGGACCGTGCGGCTCGACTGCGCCTTCGTCCACCGCACCTCGTGCGGCTGCCCCGAACAGCCCCCAGCGAAAGGAACCGCCCCGTGATCGTCGTCGCCGGTGAGGCCCTGATCGACCTGGTGCCGCAGGGCACGGGCGCCCTCGCGAGCCTGCGCCCGGCGCTCGGCGGCGGCCCCTTCAACACGGCCGTCGCCCTCGGCCGCCTCGGCTCCCCCACCGCCTTCTGCTCCCGCACCTCCCACGACGCCTTCGGCGAGGCCCTGCTCGACGGGCTGCGGCAGGCCGGGGTCGACGTGTCGCACGTGCAGCGCGGGTCCGAGCCGACGACGCTCGCGGTCGCCACCGTCGACGAGGGCGGCTCGGCCGCCTACTCCTTCTACGTCGACGGCACCGCCGATCGCCTGTTCACCGCGCTCGCCGCCCTGCCCGAGGGCACGCGCGCGGTGTCCTTCGGGACCTGTTCGCTGGTCCTGGAACCGGGTGCCACCGCCTACGAGGAGCTGCTGCGCGCCGCCTCCGCGCGGGGCGTGTTCACGGCCCTCGACCCCAACATCCGCCCGGGGCTGATCCCCGACCCGGACGCCTACCGGGCCCGCTTCCGCGGCTGGCTGCCCTCGGTGTCGCTGCTGAAGCTGTCCGCGGAGGACGCCGAGTGGCTCGGCGGCACCCCGCGCGCGTGGCTGGCCGAGGGCCCCGCGGCCGTGGTGGTCACCCACGGCGGTGACGGTCTCAGCGTCTTCACCCGCGACGGCGCGGAGCACTCCGTACCGGGCGAGAAGGTCGAGGTCGTGGACACCATCGGGGCCGGGGACACCGTGAACGCGGCCCTGCTGCACGGTCTCGCCGCCCGCGACGCACTGTCCCCTCAGTCGGTGGCGCGGCTCGGCGCGGACGACTGGACCGGCCTGCTGCGCTTCGCGGCGCGCGCGGCGGCGATCACCTGCTCACGCGCGGGAGCGGAGCCGCCGTACGCCGCCGAACTGGCCGACGTACCCCTGCCTCGCTGACCCGCCTCAGCCGCTGACCGCGCGCAACCCGCCCGGGGTGCGGCCGTTGAGGCGGTCGAGCGCGGTGGCGGTGGCCTCGTCGGCGGGCAGGTGGACGACCATGCGCTGGCCGTCGTCTGGGAGCGCGAGGGTCTCGTAGGTCAGCCGCAGGGTGCCCGCCTCGGGGTGGGCGACGACGTCGGAACCGGTGCGCCGGGGCGCCGCGGGCACCGCGGCGAGCCGGTCGCTGAAGGCGGCGCCCGCGGTGACCGTCAGTTCGTCGACGAGCGCGGCGACGTACGGGTCCTTCAGGGCGGCCTCGTTGCGCAGGTGGGCGACCTGCTCGTCGGCCAGCCGCTGCCAGCCGGGGAACGCGGTGCGGGCACGCTCGTCGGTGAAGACGTACCGGAGCAGGTTGGGCTGGTCCGCGTCGAGCAGGCCGAGCGGGCGGACGAGCCGTTCGTAGCCTCGCGTGTGGGCGATGATGTCGCCGATCCAGTTGAGCAGCACGGCCGGGGTGGGTTCCAGGCGGTCGAGCATGGCCCGCAGTCCTGCCCGGACCGTCCGGGTGGGCGGTTCGGCCCGGCCGCAGAACGGACGGCCGCCGTCGGCCTCCTTGGCGAGGCGGCGCAGCAGGACCCGGTCGGGCACGGTGAGCTGGAGGGCGTCGCCGAGGGCGCCGAGGACCTGGGGCGACGGGTTGCGGTCGCGGCCCTGTTCGAGGCGCGTGACGTACTCGACGCTGACGCCCGCGAGGGTGGCCAGTTCGGCGCGGCGCAGGCCCGGGGTGCGGCGGCGCGGTCCGGTGGGCAGCCCGACCTCGGCGGGCTCCACGGCCTCGCGGCGGCTGCGCAGGAAGGCTCCCAGCTCGTTCTCGCTCACCCTGGCAACGTACCGCGCGGACCTCACCGGATCGTGGCCCTCCCACTACCACCCTCGACGCGGCCTCCCTTCCCTCCCCCGGCGGTCGCAGGGTGGAGGCATGACTCAGGACAACGCTGTGAACACCGCTGTGACCCTGCCGCTCGCCCCCGGGCAGTGGCCCTTCGACCCGCTGCACTCGGCCGTCAACTTCACCATCCGCCACCTCGGGATCGCCAAGGTGCGCGGCCGCTTCCGCGAGGTGACCGCCGAGCTGTACGTCGGTGAGCGGGCCGAGGAGATCCGGGTGAGCGCCGAGATCGCGCTCGCCTCGATCGACACCGGGAACGCCGATCGTGACGCCCACACCCGCGCCGCCGATCTGCTGGACGTGGAGACGCGGCCGACGATGACGTTCCGCTCGACCCGGGTGTCCGGGGTGGGTGACGACTGGTCGATGGAGGGTGAGCTGACCATCGGGGAGGTGACCCGTCCGGTGACTCTGGCCGTGGAGTTCGGCGGTCTCGGCGACTTCAACGGCAGGCGGCACGCCGGGTTCGAGGCGACCGGAGAGATCCGGCGCAGCGACTTCGGGCTCGACTTCGGGGCCGGGCTGCTCGGCGATGTCGTGAAGATCCAGCTCGACATGGAGTTCATGGAGCCCGAGGGCGAGTGAACGCGACGCGCCCCCGCGGGAGTTCTCCGCGGGGGCGCGTCGCTGTGTACGGCGGGACGGGCTCAGGCCTTGCGGGCCCGCGTCGTCGTCTTCTTCGCCGGGGCCGCCTTCTTGGTGGCCGTGCTGTTGACGGTCTTGGCGGCCTTGGTGGTCCGCGCGGTGGCCGTCTTCTTCACTGTCGACTTGGCCGCGACCGTCTTCTTCGCGGCCGTCTTCTTCGCCGCCGCCCCGCGCGGGGCCTTCACCGACGCAGCGTCGCTGATCCGGTCGCCGAGGATCTCCCGCAGGAACTTGCCGGTGTGGCTGGCCGGGACCGCGGCGACCTCCTCGGGGGTGCCCTCGGCGACGACCAGACCGCCGCCGGCGCCGCCCTCGGGGCCCATGTCGACGACCCAGTCGGCGGTCTTGATCACGTCGAGGTTGTGCTCGATGACGATGACCGTGTTGCCCTTGTCGACCAGGCCGCCGAGGACCTTCAGCAGCTTGCTGATGTCCTCGAAGTGCAGACCGGTGGTCGGCTCGTCGAGGACGTAGACCGTGCGTCCGGTGGAGCGCTTCTGGAGCTCGCTGGCGAGCTTCACGCGCTGGGCCTCGCCGCCGGACAGGGTGGTGGCGGACTGGCCGAGCCGGACGTAGCCGAGACCGACGTCGTTGAGCGTCCTGAGGTGGCGGTTGATCGCCGGGACGGCCTCGAAGAAGTCCATGGCTTCCTCGATCGGCATGTTCAGGACCTCGGAGATGGACTTGCCCTTGTAGTGGACCTCCAGGGTCTCCCGGTTGTACCGGGCGCCGTGGCAGACCTCGCACGGGACGTAGACGTCCGGGAGGAAGTTCATCTCGATCTTGATGGTGCCGTCGCCCGCGCAGTTCTCGCAGCGGCCGCCCTTGACGTTGAAGGAGAAGCGGCCCGGCAGATAGCCGCGGACCTTCGCCTCGGTCGTCTCCGCGAAGAGCTTGCGGATGTGGTCGAAGACGCCGGTGTACGTCGCCGGGTTGGAGCGCGGCGTGCGGCCGATGGGCGACTGGTCGACGTGAACAACCTTGTCGACGAGGTCGTCGCCGTCCACGCGTGTGTGCCGCCCCGGGACGCTCCGGGCGCCGTTCAGCTCGCGGGCCAGGTGGGTGTAGAGGATGTCATTGACCAGCGTCGACTTGCCCGAGCCGGAGACACCCGTGACCGCGGTGAAGACACCGAGCGGGAAGGAGACGTCGATGTCCTGGAGGTTGTTCTCGCGGGCGCCGTGCACCGTGAGCTGCCGGGTCGGGTCCTGCGGGCGGCGGATGTCGGGCAGCGGGATCGACTTCTTGCCGGACAGGTACTGACCGGTCTGCGACTCGGCGTTGGCGAGCAGCTCCTTCAGGGAGCCGCTGTGCACGACCTTGCCGCCGTGCTCGCCCGCGCCGGGGCCGATGTCGACGACCCAGTCGGCGACCTTGATGGTGTCCTCGTCGTGCTCGACGACGATGAGGGTGTTCCCCATGTCCCGCAGCCGGACCAGGGTCTCGATCAGCCGGTGGTTGTCGCGCTGGTGCAGGCCGATGGACGGCTCGTCGAGGACGTACAGCACGCCGACGAGGCCGGAGCCGATCTGGGTGGCCAGGCGGATGCGCTGGGCCTCGCCGCCGGAGAGAGTGCCGGCCGCGCGGTTCAGCGAGAGATAGTCCAGGCCGACGTCGACCAGGAACCGCAACCGTTCGTTGACCTCCTTCAGCACCCGCTCGGCGATCTTCTTGTCGCGGGCGTTGAGCTTCAGCTCGCCGAGGAAGTCGGCGCAGTCGCTGATCGACATCGCCGAGACCTCGGCGATCGACTTCTCCATGATCGTGACGGCGAGGACGATCGGCTTCAGGCGGGTGCCCTCACAGGTGGGGCAGGGCACCTCGCGCATATAGCCCTCGAAGCGCTCCCGGCTGGCGTCGGACTCGGCCTCGCTGTGCCGGCGCTTGACGAAGGGCACCGCGCCCTCGAACGGCGTGGTGTACACGCGCTCACGGCCGTAGCGGTTGCGGTAGCGGACCTCGATCTGCGTCTTGTGGCCGTACAGCAGTGCCTTCTTGGCGCGCTGCGGCAGACCCGCGAAGGGGATGTCGGTCCGGAATCCCAACGCGTCCGCGAGGGCGTTGATCAGGCGTCCGAAGTAGTCCTTGGTGTGGCCGTGCGACCAGGGGTGGATGGCGCCCTCGTCGAGGCTCTTGTCCTCGTCCGGGACGATCAGCTCGGCGTCGACCTCCATGCGCGTGCCGATGCCGGTGCACTCGGGGCAGGCGCCGAACGGCGAGTTGAAGGAGAAGGAGCGCGGCTCCAGCTCCTCGAAGGAGAGGTCGTCGTACGGGCAGTACAGGTGCTCCGAGTACATGCGCTCGCGCTCGGGGTCGTCCTCGGGGAGGTCGACGAAGTCGAGCACGACCATGCCTCCGGACAGGCCCAGGGCGGTCTCGACGGAGTCGGTGAGGCGGCGCTTGGCGGAGTCCTTCACCGTGAGGCGGTCGACGACCACCTCGATGGTGTGCTTCTCCTGCTTCTTCAGCGTGGGCGGGTTGGAGAGCTGGACGGTCTCGCCGTCCACCCGCGCGCGGGAGTAGCCCTTGGTCTGGAGGTCGGCGAAGAGGTCGACGAACTCGCCCTTGCGCTCACGCACCAGCGGGGACAGCACCTGGAAGCGGCTGCCCTCCGGCAGCTCCAGCACCTTGTCGACGATGGCCTGCGGCGACTGGCGCGAGATCGGGCGACCGCACTCGGGACAGTGCGGCTTGCCGATGCGCGCGAAGAGCAGACGCAGATAGTCGTAGACCTCGGTGATGGTGCCGACCGTGGAGCGCGGGTTGCGCGAGGTCGACTTCTGGTCGATGGAGACCGCGGGCGAGAGTCCCTCGATGAAGTCGACGTCCGGCTTGTCCATCTGGCCGAGGAACTGGCGGGCGTACGAGGACAGCGACTCCACGTAGCGCCGCTGGCCCTCCGCGAAGATGGTGTCGAAGGCCAGCGAGGACTTGCCCGACCCCGACAGGCCCGTGAAGACGATGAGCGAGTCGCGCGGCAGATCGAGCGAGACATTCTTGAGGTTGTGCTCGCGCGCGCCACGGACGATGAGACGGTCGGCCACGCCGGTCCGCACCTTTCTTGAGAGTGGTGACAGGGGCGGGGCCCCCGTCTTTCTCAGACTAGGGGGAGCCACTGACAACGCCGGTCGGATTCCTGGATGCGTAACAATCCCCGGCCCATCCAGCATGCCCGACGCCGGTTCCGACCCTATAGCACGTGCATTCGATTTACGGCCCTGCTTCACCACCTTCACCCAAAGGTGTGGCGGGGCTAAGGTCAGCAGCATGATTGATCACGCTCATGACCTGGCGTCTGTACGTGACGCGACCGAACGGCTGCTCACCGCTGCCGCCAAATTGGACAACGCCTCGGTCGCCGAGCCGTCACGGCTGCCCGGTTGGACCCGCGGCCATGTCCTCGCCCACCTCGCCCGCAACGCGGACGCCCTCGTGAATGTTTTCGAGGGGCGCCCCATGTACGCCTCCGCCGAGGCCCGGGACGCCGACATCGAGCGGGACGCGCCGCGCGCCCTCGACGTCCAGCTCGCGGACGTGCGCGAGAGCGCGGCCCGCCTCGCGCGGGTCGGGGACGCGCCCGCGGACTGGTCGCGGACCGTGGAGCTGCGGGGCGGCGTCACCGACTCCGCGTCCCGGGTGCCGTTCCGGCGGTGGGCCGAGGTGGAGCTGCACCACGTGGACCTCGGCATCGGGTACGAGCTGGAGGACCTCCCCGAGGAGTTCGTGCGCCGCGAGTCGGACTTCCTCGCCGAGCGGTTCCTGGGCCACCCCGACGTCCCCGCCACGCTGATCGAGGAGGAGGGCGGCATCGTGCGGCGCACCGGCCGCGACGAGGCTGCGACAATCACCGTCACCGGACGTCCGGCGGACGTGCTCGGCTGGCTCTGCGGCCGCCGCGACGGCTCGGCGCTGACCGCCGTGGGCGGGCCCCTGCCGACGCTTCCCCCGCTATAGGCTGCCGCCATGACGTACAGCGGAGAGGTGACGGTCGGCGGCCCGGCGGACGTGCACGAGCTCAAGGACCTGATGATCACCAAGATCGCGGTCGGCCCGATGGACAACAACTCCTATCTGCTGCGCTGCCGGGCCACGGACGAGCAACTGCTGATCGACGCGGCGAACGACGCGCAGGCGCTGCTCGGCATGATCGGTGACGACGGCATCAAGTCCGTCGTCACCACCCACCAGCACGGCGACCACTGGCAGGCACTGGCGCAGGTCGTCGAGTCCACCGGCGCGCGCACCTACGCGGGGCGCGCGGACGCCGAGGGCATCCCGGTGCCGACCGACGTCCTGGTCGACGACGGGGACGTCATCCGCGTGGGGCGCGTGGAACTCACCGCACGCCACCTGGTCGGGCACACACCGGGCTCGATCGCCCTGGTCTACGACGACCCGCACGGGCACCCCCATGTCTTCACGGGGGACTGTCTGTTTCCGGGCGGTGTGGGCAACACCCGTAAGGATCCGGAGGCGTTCGCCAGCCTGATCCACGACGTCGAGACGAAGATCTTCGACGTCCTCCCGGACGAGACCTGGGTCTATCCGGGGCACGGCAACGACACGTCGCTGGGCGCGGAGCGTCCGCACCTGCCGGAGTGGCACGCGCGGGGGTGGTGAGCGGCGAGGTGTGCACGGGGCGCGCGTTCACTTCCGCGCGCCGGTGTGCACCGCGGCTCGCGCGCCCCGTGTGAACCCTTCACACGCACCCGCGCGTTGCGCGCGCTCCCGCGCCTGTGCCGTTGCGTAGTCAACTGGAAGCAGTCCGCAGCAGGATGACGGCTCCTGCGCGGTACGGGCCGCCGGTCTCATTCCCCGCCCTTGACCGGCGGCCCAGGAGCGCGCCCGCCGGTAAGGGGCGCCCGCCCATGGGCAACGGGTATTACACCTGGCAGCGGTATCACGCCTTGGCCTGCGCCGCCCCCACCAGCGCCACGACGCGCTCGACGCCGAACACGTAGCCCTGCACCCCGCAGCCGGCGATGACCCCGTCGGCGCGCAGCGAGACGTAGGAGTGGTGCCGGAAGGACTCGCGCTGGTGGATGTTGGAGATGTGGACCTCCAACACCGGCAGTCCGTCACAGGTGTTGAGCGCGTCCAGGATCGCGACGGACGTGTGCGAGTAGGCGCCCGGGTTGATCACGATCCCGCAGTGGTTCAGCCGCGCCTCATGGATCCAGTCGACCAGCTCGCCCTCGTGGTTGGACTGACGGAAGTCCACCGTCCCGCCGTGCGCGGCCGCCGCCTTGACGCACATCGCCTCGACGTCGGCGAGGGTGTCGGAGCCGTAGATCTCGGGCTGACGCTGGCCGAGCAGGTTCAGGTTGGGGCCGTTGAGGATCATGATCGGGGCGTTGGCCAGGGTGCGGGGCACGGTTCCTCCGGTCCGTTCGACGGTGCGGCCCGTCGAGGACCGCTGCTCAGACCCGGTTTATCACGGTGCGAGGGCGCGGTGACGGCCCGTACCCTGCCCGGCATGACGACGATCTCGTATCCCCCCAAGCCCTCCCCCGGCGACCGCATAGCCGTCATCTCGGCCGGCGCGGGCCTGCCCGGACTCCTCCCGCGCCCCTTCGAACTGGGCCTGGAGCGGCTGCGCAAGGAATACGACCTCGTACCGGTCGAGTACCCGGCGACCCGCAAGATGGGCTCCACACCCCAGGAGCGGGCCGCCGACATCCACGCCGCCTTCGCCGACCCGGACATCAAGGCGGTGATCGCGTCCATCGGCGGCGACGACCAGATCACCGTACTGCCGTTCCTTGACCGGGAGTTGATCCGCGCCAATCCGAAGCCGTTCTTCGGGATGAGCGACAACACCAACCTGCTCGCGTTCCTGCGCAACACCGGGATCGTCGGCTACCACGGCGCGACGGTGATGTGCGAGCTGGGCCGCCCCGGCGCCATGCACCCGCAGACCGCCGACTCGCTGCGCGCGGCGCTGTTCACCTCCGGGGCCTACGAACTGAAGCCCGCCGAGCGCTGGAACGACATCAACCGCGACTGGGCGGACCCCGCCACCTTCGAGGCGGAGCCCGAGACGCGTCCGGCCGCCGGCTGGACCTGGGTGAACGCCGACCGGGTGGTGGAGGGCCGCAGTTGGGGCGGCTGTCTGGAGATCCTCGGCTGGCTGCTGATGGCCGACCGTGAGATCCCGCGCGACCTGGCGGAGTTCGACGGCGGCGTGCTGCTGCTGGAGACGTCGGAGGAGATGCCGAGCGCCAACGAGGTCTTCTGGACCCTGCGCAACATGGGCGAGCGGGCGCTGCTCCAGCGCTTCTCCGCGCTGCTGATGGGCCGGGCGAAGACCTGGTCCTTCGAGCGGCCCAACGGCCCGGAGGAGGCCGCTCGTTATGCCGCCGATCAGCGCGAAGCCGTGCTGCGGGCCATGCGCATGTATGCACCCACCACGCCGATCGTCTTCGATGTGGACTTCGGCCACACCGACCCGCAACTCGTGATCCCCTACGGCGGCCTCGTCCGGGTCGACGGACCGGACCGGCGCATCACCGTCACGTACTGAGCCTCGGCGGCCGCGTCCACGCGCCCCCGTAACCCTCGGTCACCGTGGGTAGTTGACGCTGCATGCACGACGTACGCACCGTAAGGGCGCCCTCCATGCTCCGGCTCGCGGCCGCCTCGCTCGCCGGGACGGCCATCGAGTTCTACGACTTCTTCGTCTACGGGACCGCGGCCGCGCTGGTCCTGGGGCCGCTGTTCTTCCCCACGTTCTCGCCGGTGGCGGGGACCCTGGCCGCGTTCGGGACGTTCGGGGTGGGGTTCGTGGCACGGCCGCTCGGCTCCGTGCTGTTCGGGCACATCGGGGACCGGCACGGGAGGCGGCCGGTCCTCGTCGCCTCGCTGCTGCTGACCGGCGCCTCCACGGTCGCGGTCGGCTGTGTGCCGACGTACGACACGATCGGGGTGGCCGCTCCCGTGCTGCTGCTCGTCCTGCGCTTTCTCCAGGGGCTCGGGCTCGGCGGGGAGTGGGGCGGGGCCGTGCTGCTGACGGCGGAGCACGCGCCCGCCGAGCGGCGCGGGCTGTGGTCGAGCTTTCCGCAGGTGGGCCCGGCGGTCGGGTTTCTGCTGGCGAACGGGGTGACGCTGCTGCTGGCGGCCTCCCTGACCGAGGCCCAGTTCGCGCAGTGGGGATGGCGGGTGCCGTTCTGGGCGGCGGGGGTGCTCGCCGTGGCGGGGCTGTGGCTGCGGTCGTCGCTCACCGAGAGCCCGCAGTTCCTGGAGATCGACGAGCACGCGCGCGTGCCCCTCGCCGAGGTGGTGCGCGACCACTGGAGGCTCGTCCTGCTCACCGCCGGCGCGCTGGCCATCGGGTACGCGATCTTCTACGCCGTCACGACCTGGTCCCTCGCCTATGGGACGGAACGGCTCGGGGTGAGCCGTACGGTCATGCTGGTCTGCATCATGGGCGCGGTCCTGGTGAAGGGGGCGCTGACCCCGTTGGTGGCGCTGCTCGGGGACCGGTACGGGCGTCGGCCGTTGTGCCTGGCCGGGTGCGCGGCGGCCGCGGTGTGGATGTTCCCGATGGTCGCGCTGCTCGCCACCGGCGCGCCGCTGCTGATGTTCCTCGGCTTCCTGGGGGCGATGCTGGCGTTCATCACGATGTTCGCCGTCATCGCCGCGTATCTGCCCGAGTTGTACGAACCGCGGGTGCGCTGCACCGGTGCCGCGGTCGGCTACAACCTCGGCGGGGTCCTGGGCGGCGCGCTGACGCCGCTCGCCGCGACCGCGCTCGCCGAGCAGGGCGGGCGGGTGCCGTGGGGAGTGGGGGCGTATCTGACCGGGATCGCGCTGCTCAGCCTCGGCTGCTTCGCGCTGCTGCCGGAGACCCGCCCCGGCGCCGGTGGTGGCGCCGACGTTGGTCATGGATTGATCGCCAGCTCCAGATAGGCGGAGAAGATCACCAGGTGCACCCCGCCCTGGAGGGGTGTGGCGCGGCCGGGCACACCACCGTCAGGGAGCTGACCACGACGGTCAGGGCGAGCAGCAGCATATGGGTGGCGCCGAGGCCGAGGACGAGTGGCCCGGAGAGCCAGATCGTCGCCAGGGCGACCGCGGGGATGGTCAGGCCGATGCTGGCCATCGCCGAGCCGAGCGCGAGGTTCAGGCTGGTCTGCACGCGGTCGCGGCGGGCGGAGCGCAGCGCGGCGATCGTCTCGGGGAGCAGCACCAGCATCGCGATGATCACTCCGACGACGGCGTGGCCGAGACCGGCCGACTCCACCCCGGACTCGATGGTGGGCGAGACCGCCTTGGCGAGCCCTACGACGCCGATCAGGGCCAGGCCCAGCAGGCTCAGGCTGATCAGCGCGGTACGGGCGGAGGGCGCGTCGGCGTGAGCGTCCGCGGTGATCACCTCGCCCTGCCGGGTGATGGGCAGGAAGTAGTCGCGGTGCCGCACGGTCTGGGTCGCGACGAACAGGCCGTAGAGGATGAGTGAGGAGAGCGCGGCGAAGGTCAGTTGGACGCTGGAGAACTCCGGGCCCGGCTTGCTGGTGGTGAACGTCGGCAGGACCAGGCTGAGCGTGGCGAGGGTGGCGACGGTCGCCAGGGCGGCGCCGGTGCCTTCGGGGTTGAAGATCGCGGTGCCGTGGCGGAGGGACGCGACCAGTAGACACAGGCCGACGATGCCGTTGCAGGTGATCATCACGGCCGCGAAGACGGTGTCCCGCGCGAGGGTGGCGCTCTTGTCGCCGCCGTCCGCCATCAGGGTGACGATCAGGGCGACTTCGATGACCGTGACCGCGATCGCGAGGACCAGGGAGCCGAAGGGCTCGCCGACCCGGTGGGCGACGACCTCCGCGTGGTGGACGGCGGCCAGGACGGCTCCGGCGAGTACCAGCGTCACCACGGCCACGACCGCGCCGGGCAGATCCCGGCTCCAGGTGAGGGCCAACAGGACGACCGAGAGCACCGGCACGAAGGCCGTCCACCGGGTGGTGAGCGACCTCAGCCGAGTGATCATGCAGCGATCGTCGCAAAGGCGGACGGGCCCCGCACGTCGGCCATGGGGCCCGTCGCCTGCCGCTGGGTTACTTCAGGTCGCTGGAGTCCAGCAGATCGCAGTTGACGAAGCGGGGCTCACGGGTGCACAACGCACCCAGTTGCTCGGCCATCTTGGTCGTCTCGGGGTCCTCGCTGTTGCGCATGGCCTCCTCGTACGAGTCGAACTCGATCAGGGAGAGGTAACGCCCCGGCGTGTCACGGTCCTTGAGGAGGATGCGGTGGGTGGGGCCGCCCTCCCGGCCCGCGTTGCGCTGCCGCGCCTCTTCCAGCAGCGGTTCCATTTCGTCGAGCCGCTCGGTCTCGAAGTCGATGATCTGCACGAACTTCACGGATTACCTCCGCCGGCCACTGCGCCCCCTGGCCGGGGAACGCGCTCAGAACAAAGCAATCACCGGGAGCGTCACGCGGCAATCGGCACGCGTCACTCCCGGTGATGGTTGTTTCTACGCCCGAAGCCGTCAGGCCCCGATGCTGTCCTTCGGAGCGCCTTCGCTCTCCTTCTGCGCCGCCTCGGCCGCCACCTGCTTCTTGGAGGCACGGAGGCTGGTGATCGTGGTGACGATCAGGACCGAGCAGATGACGCCGAGCGAGACCGGAATGCTGATCTCCGGGACATGCACCCCGGACTCGTGCAGGGCGTGCAGGACCAGCTTCACGCCGATGAAGCCGAGGATGACCGACAGGCCGTAGCTCAGGTGGACCAGCTTCCTCAGCAGGCCGCCGATGAGGAAGTACAGCTGCCTGAGGCCCATCAGGGCGAAGGCGTTGGCGGTGAAGACGATGTACGGGTCCTGCGTCAGGCCGAAGATCGCGGGGATGGAGTCGAGGGCGAACAGGACGTCCGTCGTACCGATCGCGAGCATCACGACGAGCATCGGGGTCATGACCCGCTTGCCGTTCTGCTCGATCCACAGCTTGGTGCCGTGGTAACGGTCGGCGACACCGAAGCGGCGCTCGGCGGCCTTGAGGAGCTTGTTCTCCTCGAACTCCTCTTCCTCGTCGTCGGCGCGGGCCTCCTGGATGAGCTTCCAGGCGGTCCAGATCAGGAAGGCGCCGAAGAGGTAGAACACCCAGGCGAAGCTGGCGAGGATCGCGGCACCGGCGGCGATGAAGATCGCGCGCAGGACCAGGGCTATGAGCACGCCGACGAGCAGCACGCGCTGCTGGTACTGCGAGGGCACCGCGAACTTCGCCATGATCAGGACGAAGACGAAGAGGTTGTCGACGCTCAGCGACTTCTCGGTGATGAAGCCGGCGAAGAACTCACCGGCCGGCTGCCCGCCGCCGAAGAGCAGCAGGCCGAGGCCGAAGAGTCCGGCGAGGGCGATCCAGACGACGGTCCAGATCCCGGCTTCCTTGATGGACACGTCGTGCGGCTTGCGGCCGATGAAGAAGTCGACCGCGATCAGGGCGGCGAGGCCCACGATCGTCAGGACCCACAGGGTCACGGAAACATCCACTGCGCCTCCGGCAGTTCAGAACGGCAAAGGTCAGCGTTGTCGTCGCTGCCGGAGGTCAGGAGCACTCCCCCTCCGTACAAAGGAGAGTAACCCAATCGCCAAGGAAAGGTAAAGAGTGAGGTAAAAGAAAGACCAAAAGCCAAGCTCAGGGTGGCTTTACCGATGCTTTGTAAAGGTCAGATCAGGGTCACCGGTTCCAGGAGCGGCGGGCCGCGGCGACCTGGGTCAGCACCTGCTGGAGCACCTGACTGCCGGGCGGCACGAGCGGGGGCTCGTACGTCCAGGCATGGCCCACCCAGGGGTCGGCGAGGTGGTCCTCGGGCACCGGGGTCAGTCGCAGCAGCGAACGCCACAACGGGTCCAGCAGCGGGCCGTAGGCGGAGGCCTCCTCGCGGTCCGCGACCATCATCAGATGGACGCCGACGGACGGGCCCTCGTCCGCGAGATAGCGCAGCTGGTTCACGGCCCGGTCGTCGAAGCCGTGCGGGAAGTCATTGACGATCAGCAGCTGCTCGGAGGTGTCGAAGCCCTGCGGGAGCGACTCGGGCGCGCCACCGCGCACCGCCATCTGCACCAGGTCGACGCGCTGGGTGAGACGGCCGAGGAGCTCCGTCACCCCCGCCGCGCCGACGGCGGGCGGAGCGGCGAGCACACCGGTCTGCACCAGCGGCGCGAGCGGCTGGGCGCCGGAACCGGCCGGGTCGATGACATGGACCGTGAAGTCGCCCGCCGGATAGACGGCGAGCAGCCGGGCCGCATGCGCCACGGCCGTCTCCAGGGCGAGCCGGCGCAGATCGTGCGAGTCGTGGAACGCGCCGTCCAGCGATCCGGACGCTCCGCTGTCGATCCACAGACCGCGCTCCAGCGGCAGCCGGACCAGCATCGGGATCCGCAGCGGATCGCTCTCGGGCAGGTGCAGATCGCCCAGGCGCACCGCCATGGGCGTCTCCATCGGCACACGGTAGGCATGCCAGACCGGGTTGTCCCAGCGGGCGTAGGGCGGGGGCAGCGCGGGCTCGACGACATCGACCTCGGCGGTGAGCTGGGCGAGGTCCCGGTCGAGGGTGGCCCTGGCCTGGTCCACGAGCTGGGCGTGCTTGGCCTGGGCCGCCTCGCGGGCGGCGTCGCCCTGACCGCCGATCCGGCTGCGCGGATCGGACAGGACCTGGTCCAGCTCCTTCTCCATGCGCGAGTCGGCGAAGTCGACGGCGCTGCGGTACGCGGCGGTCGTCCGCGCCAGGTCCTCGAACATGCCCCAGACCTGGTTGTAGAGCCGCTCGTCCATGGACCAGCCGGTGGCGTCGCCCGCGACGGGCTGACCGGGCTGACCCGGCTGGGCCGGGGGCGCGGGCGGGGCGGGCGGCGGCGGGGTCGTGTTCTGCCGCCGCGGGTGGCTGTAGTTGACGCCGCCGCTGGTGGCGGACGGATCGCCGGACGCGGCCGGGTAGCCGGACGCGGGCGTGTTCTGCGGCGGCTCACCGTACGGCGGTGTCGCGGGCGACGGCGGTACGGCGCCGGGGGCGCCCTGGGTGCCGTACGGCGAGGTGGGGGTGGGGCCGCCCTGGTCGGGGCCCACGGCGGGCGCCGTCTGCGGCCTGTGCCGGTCGGAGTCCGCCGTACGCGACGGGGGCGCCGGGACCGAGCGGGCCATGCCCTGGGCCACCGCGTCGTTGATGCTGTTCGCCAGCGTGCCGGCCTCGGGCAGGTTCTGGTCGGCGAGCAGCTCGGCGAGGCCGCCCGCGTAGCCCTGGCCTATGGCGCGCACCTTCCAGGCGCCCTGGCGGCGGTAGAGCTCCAGGGCAACGACGGCCGACTCGGCGTCCAGGCCGGTGATGGTGTAGCTGGCCACCTCGGTGCCGTCGAGGCCGGTGACCGCGATGAAGGGGGCGGCGACCGCGCCGAAGCGGACCGGGCCCCCCACGCCGGTGGGCAGGGCGAGCAGCACACTGACCCGGTGCACAACTTCGGGCACGGCGTCCAGGTCCACCGCGAGGCGATGGTCGGCGGCCGCCTGCCGGGAGACCTCCAGGCCCGGCTGGGTGGGCGCGCCCGGATGGGCCACCCACTCCGTGCCGTGGACCTTGCCGTTCTCGTCGCCGAGCGTGGCGCCCGCCACGATCGGCGCGCCGGCCGAGACCCGGATCTCAAGACGGGCCTGGGAGAGCGGGTGATTCTGTCCCCGCACCAGCTCGGCCGTCATCGCCTTCGTCCCCCTGTGTCGCTGTGTCTCGTGTCGTGAAGTGTGCTGCTCGCCGGTGGGACCTACAGGTGCGGCAGGATCGCCGGCATCAGGTCCTGGAAGGTACGGCCGTTGGCGGGCGTGCCGATGGCCGTCATCGTCCAGCTCGGGCCGGTGCGGTGCACCTTGGCCATGATCTGGGCGGTGTAGGCGCCGCCGCCCGCGAGCGTGTAGCGGGCGAGCTCCTGGCCGTTGGTCTCGTCGACCAGACGGCAGAAGGCGTTCTGCACCTCCTGGAAGGTCTGGCCCGTGAAGGAGTTCACAGTGAAGACGATCTGGTCGATGTGGACCGGGACGCGGGCCAGGTCGACGAGGATCGCCTCGTCGTCGCCGCCCTGGCCGACGCCGCCGACCAGGTTGTCACCGGTGTGCCGGACCGAGCCGTCGTCGCTCACCAGGTGACGGAAGAAGACCACGTCGACCGGCTGCTTGTCGGCGAACAGAACGGCGGAGGCGTCCAGGTCGACCTCGCGGGTGCGCGAGCCGAACAGGCCACGCCGGGGGGCTGCCTGCCAGCCGAGACCCATGCGCACCGCGGTCAGGCTGCCGCCGTCGTTCTTCTGAAGACTGATGGCCTGACCCTTGGTCATGTTGACGGTCACGTGCTGAATCCCCTCTCGAACTGTCCCCTGTTTCCGCGGAGTCCGCGGATGACGAGAACCCTACGCAGGGGCACTGACAGTGCCTAACCCAGGTCCGCACTTTGTGTCGGTCTTGCAACACTGCGGCCCCCGCGCGGTCTCTCCTGCCCCGTCAGGCCAGGCCCGCCTCCTTCATCTGGCGCAGTTCCTTCTTCATCTCGGAGACCTCGTCGCGCAGCCGGGCCGCGATCTCGAACTGGAGGTCGGCCGCGGCGGCGCGCATCCGCGCGGTCATCTCCTCGATCTGCTCGGTGAGCTCGGCGGCCGGCCGGTCGGTGGGCACGGCCTCCTTGGCCTTGCCCTTGCTCTTGGCCGACTTCGCGCCCAGGGCGGGCACGGGAGCCTTGGCGCCCTTGCCGTCCTTGCTCTTGCGGTAGCCGGAGCCGAGCAGTTGCTCGGTGTCGACGTCCTCGCGGGCGATCTGCGCGACGATGTCGTTGATCTTCTTGCGCAGCGGCTGCGGGTCGATGCCGTTGGCCCTGTTGTACGCGACCTGCTTCTCCCGGCGGCGGTTGGTCTCGTCGATGGCCTTCTCCATCGCCGGGGTGATCTTGTCGGCGTACATGTGGACCTGGCCGGAGACGTTACGCGCGGCGCGGCCGATGGTCTGGATCAGGGAGGTGCCCGAGCGCAGGAAGCCCTCCTTGTCCGCGTCGAGGATGGCCACCAGGGAGACCTCGGGCAGGTCGAGGCCCTCGCGCAGGAGGTTGATGCCGACCAGGACGTCGTACTCACCGGCGCGCAGTTCGCGCAGCAGTTCCACCCGGCGCAGGGTGTCGACGTCGCTGTGCAGGTAGCGCACCTGGATGCCCAGTTCCAGGAAGTAGTCGGTGAGATCCTCGGCCATCTTCTTGGTGAGGGTGGTGACCAGGACCCGCTCGTCCTTCTCGGTGCGCGTCCGGATCTCGTGCACCAGGTCGTCGATCTGGCCCTCGGTGGGCTTGACCACGACCTCCGGGTCGACCAGGCCGGTGGGGCGGATGATCTGCTCGACCGCGCCGTCGGAGCGCGAGAGCTCGTACTGGCCCGGGGTGGCCGAGAGGTAGACGGTCTGGCCGATGCGCTCCTGGAACTCCTCCCACTTCAGCGGGCGGTTGTCGAGCGCGGAGGGCAGCCGGAAGCCGTGGTCCACGAGGGTGCGCTTGCGGGAGGCGTCGCCCTCGTACATGGCGCCGATCTGCGGCACGGTCACATGCGACTCGTCGATGACGAGCAGGAAGTCGTCCGGGAAGTAGTCGAGCAGGGTGTTGGGCGGGGAGCCGGGCAGGCGGCCGTCGAAGTGCATCGAGTAGTTCTCCACGCCGGAGCAGCTGCCGATCTGGCGGAGCATCTCGATGTCGTAGGTGGTGCGCATGCGCAGCCGCTGGGCCTCCAGGAGCTTGCCCTGCTTCTCCAGCTCGGCCAGGCGCTCCCCCAGTTCCTTCTCGATGTCGTTGACCGCGCGCTCCAGGCGCTCGGGGCCCGCGACGTAGTGGGAGGCCGGGAAGACGTACAGCTGCTCGTCGTCGCTGATGATCTCGCCGGTGAGGGGGTGCAGTGTGGACAGCGCCTCGATCTCGTCGCCGAACATCTCGATGCGGACGGCCAGCTCCTCGTAGACCGGGAAGATCTCGATGGTGTCGCCGCGCACCCGGAAGGTGCCCCGGGTGAAGGCCGCGTCGTTGCGCGTGTACTGGATGTCCACGAAGCGGCGCAGCAGCTGGTCGCGGTCGATCTCCTCGCCGACCTTGAGGGGGACCATGCGGTCCACGTACTCCTGCGGGGTGCCGAGGCCGTAGATGCAGGACACCGAGGCGACCACGACGACGTCGCGGCGGGTGAGCAGCGAGTTGGTGGCGGAGTGGCGCAGCCGCTCGACCTCCTCGTTGATGGAGGAGTCCTTCTCGATGTAGGTGTCCGACTGCGGGACGTAGGCCTCGGGCTGGTAGTAGTCGTAGTACGAGACGAAGTACTCGACGGCGTTGTTCGGCAACAGCTCCCGGAACTCGTTCGCCAGCTGCGCGGCCAGGGTCTTGTTCGGTGCCATGACCAGGGTGGGGCGCTGGAGCTGCTCGATCATCCACGCGGTGGTGGCGGACTTGCCGGTGCCGGTCGCGCCGAGCAGGACGACGTCCTTCTCACCTGCCTGGATGCGCCGGGCGAGGTCGGCGATGGCCTGCGGCTGGTCGCCGCTGGGCTGGTAGGGGCTGACGACCTCGAAGGGCGCCACCGTGCGTTCGATGCTGGAAACGGGCCGCATGGATCCACCGTACGGCCACCCACTGACAACGCGGCCGGGTCACCTGTTCTGCGGGGTGCGGGAGCGGCGTTCGCCGACGGTGCGGCGGGTGCGGAGCCGGGGGTGGCGGGCGGTGTGGGCGGGGGAGCTGTGGGCCGGGACGCCGGGCTTGTCGTCGTCGACGACGGCCGGGTCGGGCTTGCCCATCACCATGAGCGGGTCGAACATCACGACGACTCCGGCCAGCAGCAGGAAGGCGAGCGGGCCGATCATCATGGGCGCGAGCACGGCCGCGGGCGAGTCGCCGGTAGCCGTGCTCTGGGCGTTGTGGAGATGGACGCTGAGGGCGGCCATTCCGGTGTAGTGCATTCCGCTCACGGCCAGGCCCATGACGAGGCTCGCGCCCACGCTCCACACGAAGCCCCGGACCTGTCCGGCGGCCCACAGGGCGGCGGTGGCCGCGGCCATCGCTATGGCGACGGACGCGGCGACGGTGAGCGTGTTGTACTCCAGCTTGCCGTCGAGCTGAAGGCCGGCCATGCCCAGGTAGTGCATGGAGGCTATGCCGAGCCCGGTGATGGTGCCGCCGGTGAACAGGGCCGTGCCGCGGGCGCCCTTGTAGCCGACTATGAAGATCCCGACGCCGACCATGACGACGGCGACGGCGAGGCTCGCGAACGTCATCGGCTTGTCGTAGTGGATCGGGGTCCCCTCGACGGTGAACCCCATCATCGCGACGAAGTGCATGGTCCATATGCCGGAACCGATGACCGCCGAGCCGAGGGCCAGCCAGCCGGGGCGCCAGGAGCGGGTGACGAGCATGGCTCTGGTGGTGCAGCGCAGGCCGAGGGCGCCACCGAGGCAGGCCATGAGGTAGGCCACCAGCGGTGTGACGAGGCCGTAGCTGAATCCGTCGACCGTGCCCTGCATGCGCGGCTGTCCTTCCGCCCTCTTACATCCTGGAATGTGCTGATGTGCACCCCCTCCCAGGACCGCCCGAGCGGTCAGGGTCGAGTGCAGAGAGTATGACCCCCACCGGAATGGTCGAACGATTTTCCGGCAAAGAAACACGGCCCTGCCCCAGTTGTGCGGCAGTGGTGAACGGACTTGGGCAACCCCATTCAATCGATGGCCATGGCGCAACCCCTTGCTGTTGACGCTCTGCTGTCACAGTGGTGCTGACCGTGATGTTCGACAGAAGGAGTACGCATGCACGCGCGCGCAGTTGCCGCCACGACCTCCGCGCTCCTGGGGACCGCCGCTTTCCTGCTGCCGACTTCCACAGCCCGGGCGGGCAGCACCGGCGAGCCGCCGGTGATCCTCGCCCACCGGGGCGCCTCGGCCTACGCGCCCGAGAACACCCTCGCCGCCGTCGACAAGGCGGCCGAACAGGGCATCCAGTGGGTCGAGAACGACGTCCAGCGCACCAAGGACGGTGAGCTGGTCGTCCTCCACGACGACAACCTGATGCGCACCACCGATGTGGAGCAGGTCTTCCCGGGCCGGGCGCCCTGGAAGGTGAAGGACTTCACCGCCGCGGAGATCGCACGCCTGGACGCCGGCAGCTGGTTCGGCCCCGAGTACGCGGGCGCGCGCGTGCCGACGCTGGAGCGGTACCTGCACCGCGTCGAGCGGAACCACCAGAAGCTGCTCCTGGAGATCAAGAACCCCGTCCTGTACCCGGGCATCGAGCGGCAGACCCTGAAGGTGCTCGGCAACGAGGGCTGGCTCGACCGGGAACATGTGGCCGGGCGGCTGATCGTGCAGAGCTTCGGCGCGGACACCCTGCGCACCGTCCGCGACCTCAAGCCGGCCGTCAGGACCGGGTTCCTCGGCACGCCGAACGTGGCGGAGCTGCCCGCGTACGCCGAGTTCGCCGACCAGATCAACCCCGCCCACGGCTCGATCTCCACGGGCTATGTCGCCGCCGTGCACGCCTTCACCGGGCCGCACGGCGCTTCGCTGGAGGTCTTCACCTGGACCGTCGACACCGCGGCCGACGCCCGGCGGGTCGCCGGGTACGGCGTCGACGGGATCATCACCAACAAGCCCGACGTGGTGCGCGACGCCGTGCAAGGAGGGTGACCCGGGCCCGGGGAGCCGGTGCGGTGCCGGTTCCCCGGGGCGTTGTCAGTGCCCGGCCGTACGGTGGGACGCATGGACAGCCATGGGCAGTACGAGCAGCAGGTCGTGTGGGCCGTCGTCGACACCGACATCGGTCCGCTGCTGTTGGCCGCGACCCGCGAGGGCGTGGTCAATGTCGTCTTCCACGCCACCGACGCGGTGCGCGACCGGGCCCTGGACCGGCTCGGCTCCCGGCTGGGCGGCGAACCGGTCGAGGCGCCCGACTCCCCCTTGCTCGCCGAGGCGATACGCCAGGTGAAGGCGTACTTCGCGGGCGAGCGACACGACTTCGAGCTGCCCCTGGACTGGTCGCTGATCTCGGGCTTCAACCGGCAGGTGCTGCGCGAGCTGGCCACCGGAGTGCCGTTCGGCTCGGTCGTCGGCTACGGCGATCTGGCCGGGCGGGTCGGCCAGCCGGGCGCCGCGCAGGCGGTGGGCATGGCGATGGGCGCCAATCCGCTGCCCGTGGTCGTGCCCTGCCACCGGGTCGTGGAGAGCGACGGCGGCATCGGGGGCTTCGGGGGCGGCCTGGAGACCAAGCGAAAGCTGCTGGCGCTGGAGGGCGTGCTGCCCGAGCCGCTGTTCTGAACCTTCGCCGGGCTCTAGTCGTAGTGCCGGGCCTCGAAGACGTTCCCGTCCGGGTCGCGGAAGTAGAAGCTGCGCCTGGCCGGGCCGCGGGCGCCGAAGGAGTCGTGGGAGATCTCCGAGACCGGCACCGCGCTGCCCTCCAGGCGGCCGAGCAGTGCGTCGAAGGCGTCCGCCGGGAGGGCGACACAGACGTGGTTGACCGGGTGTCCCGCGCTCTCCACGGCGCCCGGGAGCATCTTCATCCGTGCCGCCATGGTCTGCGGCATCAGGTCGATGATGGTCTCCTCGTTGAGCCGCACCGAGGGGAACGGCACCTGTCCCGCGGCGAATTCGGCGAGCCGTACCGGCTCCGTGCCCAGCGTCTTCTCGTAGAACTCGGTCGACGCGATCGGGTCGCTCACCCAGAGGACGACATGGTCGATTCGTGCGGTGTGGTCGGTCATGCGTCCCAGGCTGGTGTCGTCCCCCACCGGCCGCAAGTGTTTGACCGGCCGCCGGGCTCGCCAGGGATGAGGGAGAACCGAACGACAGGAGGCGGGCGCGTGGTGCTGGTGGTGTCGGAAGAGGTACGGGACGCGATCGACGCGCGTCGACCCGTGGTGGCCCTGGAGTCCACGATCATCGCGCACGGGCTGCCCCGCCCGCGCAACCTCCAGGTGGCCCTTGAGCTGGAGAACGTCGTACGCGCCGCGGGTGCCGTGCCCGCGACGATCGCCGTGCTGGACGGGCGCCCCCATGTGGGCCTGGACAAGGAGCAGTTGGAACGGGTCGCCAACGAGGACGGGATCCGCAAGCTCGGTCACCGCGATCTGCCGCTCGCGGTGGCGGCCGGAGCGAGCGGGGCGACCACCGTGTCGGCGACGGCCCTGCTGGCAGGGCTGGCGGGCGTGCGGGTGTTCGCGACGGGCGGGCTCGGCGGGGTGCACCGGGAGTGGACGGTGACCCAGGACGAGTCGGCCGACCTGGGGTTGCTGGCGCGCACCCGGATCACGGTGGTCTGCGCGGGCGTGAAGTCGATCCTGGACGTGCCGGCCACGCTCCAGCGGCTGGAGACGCTAGGGGTCGCGGTCGCCGGGTACGGCACCGACCGCTTCCCCGGCTTCTACCTGTCGGACTCGGGACATCCGGTGGACTGGACACTGCGCTCCCCGGAGGAGGTCGCGGAGGTGATGCGGGCTCAGGACGCTCTGGACGGCCCGGAGTCGGCGCTGATCGTCGCCAACCCCGTACCGGAGGCGGAGCAGCTGGATCCCGGGCTGCACGCGCGTGTGCTCGCCGAGGCGCTGCACGCGTGCGAGGAGGAGGGCGTCACCGGCCAGGCCGTCACGCCGTTCCTGCTCGACTACCTGGTTCGGCACACCGACGGAGCCTCGCTCGACGCCAATCTGGCGGCGGTGCGCGGCAACGTACGGCTGGCGGCGCGGATCGCGGCGGCCTGGGCCCGGGCGTGACGACCGCGCCGGACGGTGCCCTGCTGGTCGTCGGCGATGTCGTCACGGACGTGATCGCCCGGCACCGGGGCCCGCTCGCCCCGGGCACGGACACGGCCGCCGCGATCCGGACCGTGCCGGGCGGCGCGGGCGCCAATGTGGCCTGCTGGGCGGCGTACTCCGCGGCCGCGGAGGTACGGCTGCTCGGGCGGGTGGGCGCGGACGCGGCGGCCTGGCACGAGCGGGAACTCGCGGTCTGCGGCGTACGGCCGCATCTCGTCGTCGACCCCCGGGCGCCGACCGGGACGGTGATCTGCCTGGTCGACGCAGAGGCGGCGGCCGAGCGGACGTTCCTGACGGACAGCGGCGCCTCGCTACGGCTGGACGCCGACGACTGGTCGGAGGCGTTGCTGGACGGTGTGGCCCGGCTGCATCTGTCGGGCTATCTGCTGTTCTCCGAGCCGAGCCGGGCGCTGGTGGCGGCGGCCCTCGAGTCGGCCCGCGCGCGTGGGGTGCCGGTGAGCCTGGATCCGGCGTCGGCCGGGTTCCTGGTGGACCTGGGGGTGGACCGGTTCCTCGCCCTCGTCGACGGCGTCGAGGTCCTGCTGCCCAGCCGGGACGAGGCCTGCCTGCTGACGGGGCTGCCCGACGCGGCGGACGCGGCAGCCAAGCTGAGCCGCCAGATCCCGCTGGTCGTCGTCAAGCAGGGCGCGGCCGGTGCGCTGGTGGCGGAGGGCGGCACGGTACGCGCCCGTATTCCGGCGGCACCGGCGACCCCGACCGACACGACCGGAGCGGGCGACGCCTTCACCGGTGCCTTCCTCGCCGCGCTGCTCAGGGGCACGGACCCCGAGGATGCGGCACGGGAGGGGTGCCGGGCGGGCGCGTCGGCGGTGCAGCGGGTGGGCGGGAGACCGCCGGGGGCGGACTGACGGAGGCCGTGGGCGAGCTGCGGGCTCCCCGTCCGCCTCAGCCCTTTCGCCCCCACGCCGAGATCATCGGGGCCGTGGCCAGGTCCATGCGGCCTGAGGCGACATTGGCCAGGTGGCGGTCGACGTCCTGGTCGGTGGCGAGGTCCGCGGCGACGAGCTGGTCGCGGACCTGGCGGATCGTCGCCGACTCCAGGGCCGCGCAGGCGGGCGAGGCGACCGGGAAGTACGCGTCGGCCTCGACCCGCTGAAGCCCGGCCTGCCGCAGCAGCCGCGGGAGCCTGCGCCCGTAGGAGAGATCGGCGCCCCGGTCGGCGAGGAGCTTGCGGAAGCCTTGGCGCAGCCGGTTCGCCAACTGCTGTTCGGGGCCGTGTTCGTCGGGGCAGGCAAGGGGCTGGAGGCCGGGGTCGGCGTCCTCCACGATGAGCCGTCCGCCGGGCCGCAGCGCGTCGATCATCGACCGCAACGCCCGTTCCCGGTCCGGGACATGAACGAGGACGAGCCGGGCATGTACCAGATCGAAGCCCTCCCCCGGCGGTTCCTCGGTTCCCACGTCGTGGACGCGCACCTCGACCGGCGGCCGGGCGGCCGCCGCGACCCGTGAGGTGTCGATGTCGGTTGCCACCACCCGTCCGGTCGGCCCGACCTTCTTGGCGAGCCAGGACACCACGGAGGTGCCGCCCGCGCCGACCTCCCAGCAGCGCCAACCGGCGCCTACGCCCAGGGCTTCGAAGTGCCGGAAGGTCGTGGGATCGAAGAGGGCGGCGAAGGCGTCGAAACGCTCGCCGGCTTCACTCTGCCGGTTGTCCAGGAGATACCCGTCGGTTCGCGTCATGCCGCGATCATCCCAGTTATCCGTCTTGTCCGGAGTGGTCGACGCGCACCGGGAAGGCGCTCACGACCCCGGTGAGGCGAGTTGTCCACAGCCGGGAACCAAGCGGAATGACCTGCTCCCACAGGCTTACCCGGCTCTCACGCCGACCTGGCACACTGGCGCAACCAGCGCGGAAGAACGGCGCGAGGAGATCCACGCGAGGAGATCCAGATGTCCATGGCAGGAAATCTGCGGAAGGTCACGAGCCTCGGCACGGTCGGCGGCCTGCGCAAGGTGGCCCGACTGGCCCGGCGGCGCCCCCGCGTCGACCTGAGCCACCCGGCCCGCTCCCCGCTGGGTTCCTCCGTGGTGAACTGTGTGAGCTACCGCGAGGGGGCACGCGTCCCCGCGAGCGGCGACCTGGTCGACATAGTGGAGCGGGTGCGCAAGCGCGGCGACGGTTTCGTCTGGCTCGGCCTGCACGAGCCGACGGACCAGGAGTTCGCGGGCATCGCCGAGCTGTTCGAGCTGCATCCACTGGCCGTCGAGGACGCTGTCGAGGCCCATCAGCGTCCCAAGCTGGAGCGCTACGACGAGACGCTGTTCGCGGTGTTCAAGACGGTCTGCTACGTCGAGCACGAAGAGCTGACGGCGACCAGCGAGGTCGTGGACACCGGCGAGATCATGGTCTTCGCCGGCGAGGACTTCGTGATCACCGTGCGGCACGGCCGGCATGGCTCACTGGGTCCGCTGCGCGAGGAGCTGGAGTCACAGCCCGAGCAGCTCGCCAAGGGCCCGGCGGCGGTGCTGCACGCCATCGCGGACCACGTGGTGGACGACTATCTGAGCGTCACCGACTCGGTGCAGGCCGATATCGACCAGGTGGAGACGGATGTGTTCGCGGAGGCGGGCGCGCGGGTCGACCCAGGCCGGATCTACCAGCTCAAGCGGGAACTCCTCGAACTGAAGCGGGCGGTGGCCCCGCTGGCCCGACCGCTGGATGAGCTGGCCACCCGGCCGCTGCGGGTGATCGACCCGGAGATACAGGCGTACTTCCGCGATGTCTCCGACCACCTCCTGCGGGTCAGGGAGCAGATCGCCTCCTTCGACGAACTGCTCAACTCGATCCTCCAGGCACACCTCGCGCAGGTCACCGTCGCGCAGAACGAGGACATGCGGAAGATCACGGCCTGGGCCGCGCTGGTCGCGGTGCCGACGATGGTCTGCGGGGTCTACGGCATGAACTTCGACCACATGCCGGAGCTGCACTGGAAGTTCGGGTATCCGCTGGTCATAGGCGTGATAGCCGTGGCCTGTCTGAGCCTTTACCGCGGCTTCAGGCGCAACGGCTGGCTGTGAGGGGGCGTCCCCGCCGCGGCGGGGACGCACTCCGCACGATGCGTTCCGCTCAGCGCCCCGCGGTCCTGGCGTAGACGCTCTCGGCCCACGACGCGATCTGGTCCTCCGTCAGGTGCTGGGCCAGGTCGGCCTCGCTGATCATGCCGACCAGCCGCTTGTTCTCGATGACGGGCAGTCGGCGGATCTGGTGATCCTGCATCACCTGGAGCACCTCGCCGACGTCGGCGTCCGAGGCCACCCAGCGCGGTGTGCCCTGGGCCATCTCGCCTGCGGTCACCTTGGCCGGGTCGTGTCCCATGGCCACGCAGCCGACGACGATGTCGCGGTCGGTGAGGATGCCGCAGAGCCGGTCGTTCGAGTCACCGATGGGCAGGGCGCCGACGCCGAGGTCACGCATCAGCTGGGCGGCACGGTCCAGGGTCTCGTGCGCCGGGATCCACTGGGCGCCGCGGTGCATGATGTCTCCGGCAGTGGTCATGGAGTACCTCCCGATGCCGGACGGCCGGCGCGGCGCAGGACGCACCGCTAGTCCCGGCGCCCTACATTCTCGCCGCGCCGAACGGCGAGCGCACCTCAGAGGAGGGCGGTATCTCGGGACCTGCCGGACCGCGCGGTCAGCCGTTCCAGGCGGGGTGGCGGGGGTCGTCGGCGCGGACCAGGACATCGGCGGCAGTGGCCGGGTCGGTCTCGTCCTCGTAGCGCTCGAAGGCGGGGAGGGTCCAGTGGTCGGCCTCGGGGGTGCGGCGGCGCAGGGCGCCCGCGGAGAGGCGGACGTGGACGGTCAGGTCGAAGGGGAACCAGTGCCGAAGGAGGAGGGGGCCGTGCAGCAACAGGGCGCCGCCGGGCGGGAGCGGGACGTAGGGGCTGCGGGTGGCCCGGTCGGTGACCGGGTCCCACAGGTCGGGCAGGACGCGGCCGTCGCCGCCGGGTTCGAGGGGACCGAAGACCTCGCGCCACAGGGCGCCGGTGTCCAACCAGCCGTCGTAGTACGCCTCGACGTCCCGGCGGCCGTGTTCCAGTCGGAGCGAGGCGGGGCGCAGGAAGCCCTCGGCGCCGACGGCGAGCGAGGGGCGGCCGCGGGTGCGCAGGGCCTCGCCGACGCGTTCCGCGAGGTCTCCCGGGCGGGCGGCCGGGGCGCCGTCGAAGGCGATGCGCGGCCAGGGACTGCCGTCGGCGGGCTTGAGGTCGAGCAGCCGCTCGGCGAGGAGGTCGCCGAGCCGGTCCCAGGTGATCGCTTCGAGTCGCACACGGCCCATGATGCGTCAGCGCCCGGCGCCGGGGGTGGTGCCCGTGCACCTCGGGGGGAATGAACCGGGTATGGCACACCTGGCAACTCCCCCGCACCGCACCGGACTTCTCGTCGTCCAGCCGCTGCGGCGACGGCACTGTGCCGAGTGCCGGGGCGGGCCGGTGTCGCTGCTGGTGCTGGAGGACGGGGCGCCGCGGTGCCTGGACTGCGCGGACCTCGGGCATCTGGTGTTCCTGCCGCGCGGCGACACCGCGCTGACCCGCCGGTCCCGGGAGGAGAGCACGCTGTCGGCGGTGGTGGTGCGGTTCAACCGGCGCAAGGGGCGCTACGAGCGGCAGGGCGTCCTCGTCGAGGAGGCGGGGCTGGCCCGCGCCGAGGCGCGCTGCCTCGCGGACGCCGAGGCCAGACGGCGCCGACGGCAGCGGGACGCGCGGCGCAGAGCCGCCGAGGACGCGCGGTTCACGCAGGCGTTCGCGGCGGAGATACGGCGACTGTTCCCGGGCTGCCCGGCGGACCGGGCCGCCGCGACCGCCGCGCACGCCTCGGTGCGGGGCAGCGGGCGGGTCGGCCGGAGCGCGGCGGGGCGCGCGCTGTCCGAGGCCGCCGTGACCTCGGCGGTCGCCGCGTCCGTACGGCATCTGGACACGCCGTACGACCACCTGCTGATGAGCGGGGTGCCCAGGAACGAGGCCCGGCGGCGGATCGCGGCGGGGGTGGAGGCGGTGCTGAGAGGCTGGCGCGAGCCCGAGGCGGAGGCGGGCTGAGAGCGCCGGCTCACGACCGCACCCCCTCCGAGCTGGACTCTCGCTTATGGCCCCGCGCCGATCGGCCATGGGATACGGCCGCTCAGGGGAATTCACTTGTGGTGTCAGGTGGTGCCGGGAAGGATCCCCGGCGGCGATGGGGAGTTGAGGTTGTGATGATCGATGGGCCGTACTTCGTACTGACCGTGCTGGGTGTGCTGGGGACCGGTCTGGTGGCCGGCGTGTTCTGCGCGTTCTCGACCTTCGTGATGAAGGGGCTCGCCGCACTGCCGCCCGCGCAGGGCGTCGCGGCGATGCAGGCGATCAACGTGGCCGCCGTGACCCCCGCGTTCATGATCGTGTTCATCGGTTCCGCCGTGCTGTGCGCGGTGCTCGCGGTGGTGACGTTCGTGCTGTGGCCGGACGAGGGGACCGTGGAGCTGTTGCTGGGCAGCGCGCTGTATCTGTTCGGTTCGTTCGGCGTGACCATGGTCGCCAACGTGCCCCGCAACGACGCGCTGATGAAGGTGGAGGCGGGTACGTCCGAGGCCACCGCGTACTGGACCACGTATGTGCGCGAGTGGACGGCCTGGAACCACGTGCGCATGGTCGCCTCGTCCGCCGCCGCCGTCTCCTACGTGCTGGCGCTTACCTGAGCGAAAAACCGAGGAAAAGCGCAAGGGGCGAATGAGACGTATCGTGGCCGGAAGAGTGCCGCCGGACGACGCGTTCGACGACGCGCGGCCCCACCCCGCACGCAAGGGAGACGGCCATGGCCGATCCCAAGGGATTCATGACCACTCCTCGCCAGGACTGGCCCCGTCGCCCGGTCGAGGAGCGGGTCAGGGACTGGGACGAGGTCTATGTCCCCGGGGCGCTGCTGCCCATCGTGAGCAAACAGGCCGACCGGTGCATGGACTGCGGCGTACCGTTCTGCCACGACGCCTGTCCGCTCGGCAATCTGATCCCCGAGTGGAACGACCTGGTGTCCCGGGAGGACTGGCGGACAGCCGCCGACCGGCTGCACGCCACCAACAACTTCCCCGAGTTCACCGGGCGGTTGTGCCCGGCGCCGTGCGAGGCGGGATGTGTGCTCGCCATCAATCAGCCCGCGGTCACCATCAAGAACGTCGAGTGCGCCATCGCCGACCGCGCCTGGGAGCTGGGGTTCGCCCCGCCCCGTCCGCCGGACCGGCTGTCGGGACGGACCGTCGCGGTGATCGGGTCGGGGCCCACGGGGCTCGCGGCGGCCCAGCAGCTGACCCGGGCCGGGCACACGGTCGCCGTGTTCGAGAAGGACGACCGGATCGGCGGGCTGCTGCGGTACGGCATCCCCGAGTTCAAGATGGAGAAGGGGCAACTGGAGCGGCGCGTGGGGCAGATGCGGGCCGAGGGGACCAAGTTCCGTACGTCCGCGGCGGTCGGGCGGGACATCGGGGCCGCGGAACTGCGGGCGCGCTACGACGCGCTCGTGATCGCCACGGGGGCGACCGCGTGGCGTGAGCTGGACGTGCCGGGGCGGGAGCTGACCGGGATCCATCAGGCGATGGAGTATCTGCCGCTGGCCAACCGGGTGTGCGAGGGGGACATCGAGACCTCGCCGCTGTCCGCCGCCGGGAAGCACGTCGTCATCGTGGGCGGCGGTGACACCGGCGCCGACTGTCTGGGCACGGCCGTCCGGGAGGGCGCCGCTTCGGTGACCCAGCTCGACATCTACGCCCAGCCCGGCGCCGAGCGCGACGAGGACACCGAGCCCTGGCCGACGTACCCGAAGGTCTACCGGCTCTCGGCGGCCCATGAGGAGGCGGGGGAGCTGGGGACGGCGCCCGCCGCGGACGCCGACGCGCGGCTGTTCGCGGCGTCCACGCTGCGCTTCACGGGGGACCAGGACGGGCGGGTACGGTGGCTGCACCTGGTCGAGGTCGACTCGAAACGGCGGCCCAGGCCCGGCACGGGTCGGGCGATTCCGGCCGAACTCGTGCTGCTCGCGCTCGGGTTCTCCGGGCCGGACCGGGAGGACGGGCTGATCGGGCAGTTGGGGGTCGAGCTGGAGCCCCGGGGGACGATCGCCCGGGACGCCGAGTTCGCCACGAACGTCCCCGGAGTCTTCGCGGCCGGGGACGCCGCCCGGGGGCAGTCGCTCGTCGTGTGGGCGATCGCCGAGGGCCGGGCGGTGGCGGCCGCCGTCGACCGCCGGCTGACGGGAAGCTCACGCCTGCCGGCGCCGATCTCGCCGTACGACCGCCCCATGACGGCCTGAGCGCACGGCCCGGGCGGGTTCAGCCCTGCCGCTCGTCCGTCCCCGCCACCTTGCCCACCGCCAGGGCCATGCGGTTCCAGGTGTTGATCGTGAGGATCAGGGCCAGCACGTGAGCCAGCTCGGTCTCGTCGAACCGGTCCGCCGCCTCGGCGTAGACGGCGTCCGGGACGCCAGCGTCGGAGACCAGGGTGACCGCCTCGGTCAGGGCCAGGGCCGCCTGCTCCTTCTCGGTGAAGAAGTGGCGGGCCTCGCGCCAGACCGCGACCAGGTGCAGCCGGTCCTCGGTCTCACCGGCCTTGCGGGCGTCGTTGGTGTGCATGTGCAGGCAGTACGCGCAGTTGTTGAGCAGCGAGGCACGGATCTGGATGAGCTCGACCAGCGTCGGGTCCAGGCCCTCTCGGGCGGCGGCGTCGAAGGCGACGACGGCGCGGTTGATCTTCGGGGCGGTCTTGGCGAAGTTCATCCGGGGGGCCTTGGCGTCGAGCAGCGTGTTCATCGTCATGACTCATAACCTACGGCCCCGAAAGACCCCCTGTAGGGTGCATTTTCGTGTCCGAATCATGGGTCAATTCCGCGGAGCGCATCGGCGCGGATCTGCATCTGGAGCTGTCCGGGCCGGGCGGCAGACGGGCCGCTCTGATCCACGCCCTGCGCGACGCCGTGCGCGGCGGCAGACTCGCCCCCGGCACCCGGCTGCCGCCGTACCGTTCCCTCGCCGCCGACCTGGGCGTCGCACGGAACACGGTGGCCGACGCGTACGCGGAGCTGGTCGCCGAGGGCTGGCTGACCGCCCGGCAGGGCTCGGGCACCCGGGTCGCCGAACGGGCCGAGCCGCCGCGACACGCCGGGAAAGTGCCCGGGAAGACTCCTCCACGCGCGCGTGGCCCGCGGCACAACCTGCGTCAGGGCACCCCGGATGTCTCGGGCTTCCCGCGCGGGGAGTGGCTCGCCTCCTACCGGCGGGCCCTTCAGCAGGCGCCGAACGAGGTGTTCGGGCCCGGTGATCCGGCCGGGCGCGTGGAGCTGCGGGAGGCGCTCGCGGAGTACCTCCCCCGCGCGCGTGGCGTCCGCTGCGACCCGGACCGGATCGTCATCTGCTCCGGCTTCGCGCACGCGCTGCGGCTGCTGTTCGAGGGGCGGGTGCTGCGCAGTCCGCTGGCCGTGGAGGCGTACGGGCTGCCCTTCCACCGGGAACTGCTCACCCGCGCGGGAGTGCGGACCGTACCGCTGCCCCTGGACGAGGACGGCGCCCGGATCGACCGGCTGGGCCGCGAGCGGGGCGTCCTGCTCACCCCCGCGCACCAGTTCCCGACGGGCGGCCCGCTGCACGCCGCCCGCCGCGCCGCCGTGATCGACTGGGCACGCGCGCGTGACGCGGTGATCGTGGAGGACGACTACGACGGGGAGTTCCGCTACGACCGCAAGCCCGTCGGAGCCGTCCAGGGACTCGACCCCGAGCGGGTGATCTTCGTCGGCTCGGTGAGCAAGAGCCTGTCCCCGGCGGTGCGGCTGGGCTGGATGGTCCTGCCCGAGCGGTACGTCGAGGGCGTGCTCGCGGCCAAGGGCGAGCGGGAGGCCTGGGCGAGCGTCCTGGACCAGCTGAGCCTCGCCGACTTCATCGCGCGCGGGTCGTACGACCGTCATGTGCGGCGGATGCGGCAGCGGTACCGCGGCCGCCGGGACCGGCTCGTGGCCGCGCTGGCCGAGCGGGCGCCGCACATCGAGGTCACCGGGGTGGCGGCCGGGCTGCACGCGGTGCTGCGGTTGCCGCCCGGCACCGAGGCGGCCACCGTCGCGCGGGCCGAGCGGGCCGGGGTGGCCCTGGACGGGCTCGCCGCGTTCCGGCATCCGGGGGCCGCGGAGCCCGCCGTAGCGGCCTATGACGGGTTGGTCGTGGGGTATGCAACCCCCTCCGAGCACGCCTATGCGGTGGCGCTGGACGCGCTCTGCGCAACGTTTCCGGATCCGTAAATCTTCTCCGATGTGTCCGAAAAGTGGCTTCCGGGCTACATGGATCGGAACAGCAGTGGGATCATCGGAGCAGGAGGCGTATCTCTGTCGTGTCCACACGGGCCGGCAGTGGTCCGTCCCATCCTTCGTTCCGCCGTCAGGCGCAGGGCCCACCCCGCGCGTCCCCCCTGTTGGCGGCCGGTCCTGGAGGGTGCTCGATGACGACGCTCGACGAACGTCACGGAGAAGGTGCACGCGACGGGGATGAGCCCCGGGGCGAGGTGGCCCTCGGTCTGACACAGACGTACGGCCCGGCCACCGTCCCGCTGGAACAGCCTCTCGCCGCCGTGACGGCCAAGGCCGGGTCCAAGGCCGCGAATCTCGCCCGCGCGGCCGGGGCCGGACTGCCGGTGCTCCCCGGCTTCGTGATCCCGTACAGAGCGGAAGGCGACCCGCATTCCCTGCGCCGGGCCTGGCAGGAGCTGTCCGACGGCGGCAGCCGCGCACTGGTCGTGCGCTCCTCCTCGCCGCAGGAGGACACGGAGGAGTCCTCGCTCGCGGGCCAGTTCGCCTCGGTGCTCGATGTGCGGGGCTGGCGGGACTTCCGTACGGCCGTGCGGACCGTGCTGGACTCGGCGCGCAGGCCGGACGGGTCGGTCGCGCCGATGGCGGTGCTGGTCCAGCCGATGCTCATCGCCCGGGTCGGCGGCGTGATGTTCGGTGCCGACCCCGTCGAGGGACGGGCCGACCGGATGCTGGTCAGCGCGGTGCGCGGCGGGCCGGACAGCCTGGTCAGCGGGGCGCAGGCAGGCACGAACTACCGGCTGAGCGGGCGCGGGCGAGTGCTGCGCACCGAGCCCGCCGACGCCGACGCGCTGCTCACGCGGGGTGAGCTGTTCCGGCTGGCCCGGCTGGCCCGGCAGGCCCGGCGGGTGTTCGGCGGGCCGCAGGACATCGAGTTCGGCTTCGATGCGGACGGCCGACTGTGGCTGTTCCAGAGCCGCCCGATCACGGCGATGGCGGCACGGCCGGTCCGCCGGGCGCGGCTGCTGGGGCCCGGGCCGGTCGCGGAGACGCTGCCGGACCAGCTCCAGCCGCTGGAGGAGGACCTGTGGCTGGCACCGATGGCCCACGGTCTCGCCGCCGCGCTGGACATCGGCGGCACCGCGCCGCGCCGACTGCTGCGGGCGGCGCCGGTGGTCCGAGCCGTCGGCGGGCGCGCGGCCGGTGATCTGCGGCTGCTCGGCGCGGTGCCGCCGAAGCACCGGTGGCTGGCACTGCTCAAACCCGGCGCCGGGGGCGCGCCGGCTCGCGGCGGCCTGGCGGGTGGGCCGCCTCGGCGCCGCGCTGCCCGGACTGGCCACGGACCTCGTGGCGGACGTGGACCGGCGGCTGGCCGAGGTACCGGGACCGGCCGGCCTCTCCTCGGCCGCCCTCACCGACGAGCTGCGCTGGACCCGCCGGGCCCTGGTCTCGCTGCATGCCCAGGAGGCCCTCGCGGGCGCCCTTCTGCGCGAGTCCCCGACAGGCCGCACGGCCGCGGGCACGGCCCTGGCCGCCCTCGCGGCGGCCCGCGCGCGCGGGGTGCCCGACGAGCGGATCGTCGCCACGGATCCGGTGGTCCTCGCCCTGACGGCACCGAGCCTGCTGCACGACGTCCACCTGCCGACGGCCCAGCCGGAACAAGCCCCGGCGACGGCGCTCCCCGGCCAGGACGGCATGAGCACGCGCCACGGCTCCGATCCCGGCAAGGACCGCCTCCCCGCCCGAACCACCTCCCCCGCCGCCCTCCCGCCCCGAGAAGCCCTGCGCCTGCGCATCCGCTGGATACAGGAGCTCCAGATCCGGCTGGTGCGGGAGGTCGCGCGGCGGGCCGGTCTCGGCGCGGAGCGGATCGGGCTGCTCCGCTGGCCGGAGCTGGTAGACGCGCTCCAGGGCGAAGGGCTGCCCGCCGATCTCGCGCGGCGTACACCGCCCGCCGCCACTCCCCCGCTCCCCGACGCCTTCCGGCTCGCGGACGGCGGACTCGTCGTCGCCGACCGGAACAGCGGCCGCGGCGACGGCCTGCGCGGTGTCTCCGGCGGGCGCGCGGTCGGTACGGCGTGGGACGGCAGCGCGCCGCGCCCGCCGGACCCGGTGCTCGTCGTCCGCACCCTCGACCCCGCCCTCGCCCCGCTGCTGCCGGGACTGACCGGACTGGTCGCGCAGACCGGCAGCCCGCTGTCCCATCTGGCCGTGCTGGCCAGGGAGTTCCACCTCCCCGCGGTCGTCGGCGCCGCGGACGCGGTCCACCGCTTCCCGGTCGGCGCCCGCCTCACCGTCGACGGGACGGCAGGTGACGTACGGCTGGGGGACGGGTCATGAGGAGAATCGCGTACGTCTTCGGAGGGCTCGCCGCGGCCGGGGCGGGCACCTATCTCGTGATCTACCTGTACCGGTGGCAGTGGCAGCGGGCCATGATCTGCGGGGTGCTGCTGCTGGTGGTCGAGGTGATGCTGTTCGGCCTGGTGATTCTGGGACGTCTGGCGCGGATCGAGCAGCGGCAGCGGGACAGCGACCGACGCCAGCGCGAGCTGGCCGCGCGGCAGGACGACGCCCTCGCCCGGCTGCGTGCGGCCCCCGAGCCCGAGCCGGAGCCCGGCGGCAACGGCAACGGCCGGTTCCGGTGGCTGGACGAGCCGGCCGAGCGGACGTACGTCTTCGTGCCGGTGCTCATGGTCGCCGGGGTCGCCCTGTCCGGGATCGCCTGGGTCGTCCAGCGGATCGCGTCGGCCACGGCGAGGCCCGCCGAGCGCCGTCTCGCCGGTCGGCTGGCCGTGCTGACCGCGCCCGATCCGGCCGCCCCCGGCGATCTGGAGGATCTGCCACCGGTCGGCGCCCCGCCCTCCCCGGGCCGGACCGCACGGGTCGTCGCCGTCGGCGTCGTGGGCGCCGCGCTGCTGGCCGCGCTGATCGTGGGGCTCGCGAACCTCACCCAGACCCGGGACGAGCGGGCGGACGAGAGCGAGGCGACCTCGGTGCTCGTCCAGGTCGATCTCCGTGACGCGAACATGACCGAGGCGCGGAGAGCACTGGCCGCGCGACAGGTGTGGGAGCGCTGCCGGGACTCCACGTCCGTGCCGCTGAACCACGCATCCCTCGGCGATCTGGGGGACGGGCTGTACGCCGGAGTGGTGCGGCCCGCCCTCACCGAGCACGACCGGCTGCGGCTGCGCGGCTGCCTGGAGGACGCGACGCTGGAGCGCGTGAATCTCAGAGTGGTGGGCATCGGAGACGCGGAGGCGGACCAGGAATGAGGCCCCACACCGGCCGCGCATGACAAATGAGACCTAGACCACAAAACGGACATAAGGAATAGATGATCATCAATCCCGGGGTACTCTGCTGAAGCGCCCACGTCCCCTAGTCCCCCGGGTCGCCCATGGCTGTTCTGACTGCAACTCTGCCCCGCCCTGCCCTCCAGAAGCGTCCGCTGCCACAGCGCGCGATACGGGCCCTGACCGGAATCCTCATCGGATACCTCGTCCTTTGGGCCGTCGGCGCGGGAGGCATTCTCGGCCTCTCGTTCTGGGCCAAGGCAGAGACCCCGGTACCCGCCGGAACCCGCACCGTCCAGGGTGTGCACAACTTCCAGCCCGTCAGCTCCGACGGCAAGCTCTGGCGCGGTGCCGCCCCCTCGCCCGCCGGCTACCGCGCGCTGGCGAGCATGGGCATCACCACCGTCGTGGACCTGCGCGCCGAGGACCTGAGCGCGAAGCAGCTCGCCGAACCCGGCGAGGCCGGACTCGACGTCGTACACCTGCCCATCAGGGACGGTCAGACGCCGACGTCCCAGCAGGTCCAGAAGCTGCTGGACACGGTCAAGAACGCCTCGGGCCCGGTCTTCGTGCACTGCGGTGCGGGAGTCGGCCGTACGGGCGCGATGGCCGCGGCCTATCTGGTGCAGACCGGTGAGGAGTCGTCCGCTCAGGCGGTCCGGCGCAACCTCGCGGTCGGACCGCCCTCGATCGAGCAGATCTACTACGGGCTCAACCTCAGCCCCAGCAAGGTCGAGCAGCCGCCGCTGCCGGTCGTGGTCGTCAGCCGACTGGTGGACGCCCCGCGGCGGATCATGTCCTGGTTCTGAGCGGACTGGTTCTGAGCAAACTGGGTCTGGGCCAACTGAGTCTGGGCCAACTGGTTCTGATTAGTCATCAACTCGGTGTCGCAACACGGAAACTGGCACACACAAAGGGAACTGCCTCAGGAGAGCAGGAAGTCGGCCACCCCCGCCTTGGCGCCTTCGATGAAGGCCGTCATCTCGTCGGTGGTGTAGATCAGCGCCGGCCCGTCCGGGTCGGTCGACTGACGGACGGCGATCCGGCCGTCGGCCAGCTTCATCGCCTCCAGGCAGTTCCCGCCGTTGCCGCCGCTCCACGGCTTGTGCCAGCCCTCGCTGCCCAACTCCCGCGCGGGCATGCCGTTGTAGACGGGTATGCGTGGCTTGATGCGATCCATTCACAGCTCCTTGCGGAGATCCCGGAGGATCTCCTTCGTGCGATGTGCCGTAGCGGCCTGCGCCGCCATGCGGTCCATGACCTCCAGGTGGGTCGCCACCTCGGGGCGCGCGTCGAGGTAGACGGCGCCGGTCAGGTACTCGCTGTAGACCATGTCCGGCAGTTCTGACATGGCGAATCGGAACAGCACGAAGGGCCCGTACGTGCCGGGGTGCGGTCCGCTCTCGAAGGCGGCGACCTGCAACGTCACATTGGGCAGCTTCGTCACTTCGAGCAGCCGGTCGATCTGGGCTCGCATCACCTCCGGGCCGCCTACCTGGCGGCGCAGCACGGTCTCGTCCATGACGAACCACAGCCGGGGCGCGTCGGGACGGGTGAGCAGTTCCTGGCGGTTCATGCGCAGCGCGACATGGCGCTCGATGTCGTCGGGCTTGGTCTGGCCGATGGCACCCGAGCGCAGCACCCCGCGCGCGTAGTCCTCGGTCTGGAGCAGTCCGGGCACGAAATGCGGCTCGTAGGACCGGATGAGGCTCGCGGCCCCCTCCAGGCTGACGTACATCGAGAACCAGCCCGGCAGGATGTCATGGAACCGCTGCCACCAGCCGGGCTGATTGGCCTCCTCGGCCAGCTGCACAAAGACGTCGGCCTCCTCGTCACCGACCCCGTAGGCCTTCAGCAGCAGCTGGAGGTACGGGATCTTGAGGGCGACCTCGGCCATCTCCATACGGCGGATGGTGGCGGGGGCGACACGCAGGACGCGGGCGGCCTCCTCACGCTTGAGCCCGGCGCGTTCCCGCAGGTCCAGCAGGCGCCGGCCGAGGACGACCTGGCCGACCGTCGGCGCGGACCGCGGCTCGCTCGCGCTCCCACCTCCACCGATGAATTGCTGACAGCCCTGCGGCGCCATTCGAAGACCTATTCGAAGATCTGGGCGGATCTCCGTCGATCTCAATTGGCGCCGCTCGACATGCTGTTGCGAGCAGTGTGCCACGGCCATCCACCGCGTCACACAGCACTCTGCAATTTTCAGAGTGACACTTGCCAAGTGTTCACGGCGGGGCGATAGTGGCAAGCGTGATTCCGTCCGCGCCCTTAGGAACAGACGCCGCCGCAGGCCTGCTCGGCCTCGGTGCTGCCACGGCCATAGGCCCCCAGCGGGGTCCCGCCGAGCGCCGGTTCCGCTTCGAGCTGGCCGCACATCCGGGTTCCCCCGCGCAGGCCAGACGCCTGACGAGGGCCCGGCTGACCGGCTGGTCGGTCTGCGAGGACACCTGTGACACGGCGGCCCTGGTGGTCTCCGAACTGGTCACCAACGCCATCGTGCACACCGCGAGCAGGCATATCGTCTGCGAGCTGCACGACGGCGACGACCTGGTGCGAATAGCCGTGCGCGATCAGGGCTGCGCACCGGGTGAGCCCCATCCCGCGGCCCAGCGCGGCGACGAGGAGCACGGGAGGGGATTGCTCCTGGTCGATGCCGTCTGCCATGCCTGGGGTGCCCATGAGCACGGGCCCGGGCTGCTGGTCTGGGCGGAGCTGCCGCGCAAGGCGGACACGCCTCGCGAGGACACGGGACCACGCAATGACCTGGGCTGGGGCGCGCGGCCGAAGCCGGGTCCCGCCGGTGGTTCCGACGGTGACGACGAGGACGGGGGTCCGGCGTGAGCGTCATGTCCGGCGGACAGGTGCTGAGTCTGGACACGCTGGTCAGGCTGCACCGGGGGATCGCTCCGCGGGTCGAGCCGGCGAAGTTGGCCGTGCCCGACGGGATGACTGCGCCGCTGGGGTTCGATGCGGTGGCCGTGCCTGCTCGTCTCGGGCCGCTGATTCTGCCTCGGCTGCCTCAGGTGGGGTGTGTCTACGCCGATGACGCGTACTGGTGGTGGATCGTTCCGGCTGACTCCGATTACGCGCTGGAGTGGCCGTCGCCCACTCGGTATGTGACGGGGGCTGTGGTTCCGGATGCGGTGCGGTTGATTCATCGGCCGGACGGGACGGTGCCGTATACGCCGCCGATTCCCTTTTACTTGGCGCTCTGTCGGCTTACGGGTGCGACGCCCTCCTGGACTCGGCAAGTCAGCGCGTAGTTCGTCTGCGGGCCGGTGGGGGCTTGTCGCGCCCACGCGGCGGAGCCGCATATCGATACAGCCCCGCGCCCCTTCCGTACGCTTCACTTCCCCCTGTTTGCGCCCTGGCCCCCAGCCCTCTCGACCGCGATAGTGGCCCTCCGGCTATCGGGGGAGGCTACGTGGCCGAGGTTTCCGAGTCCGAACAGCTGCTGTTCGGGGGGCCGTTGCGGTACGACACCGGGTGGAGTCAACACAGTGACGCGTTTCTGGAGTTGAACTTTCGGGCCATGGTCCGGCGGTTACCCGGGCTGTTGACCTCCAGTTTCGGGCTTGCCTGGCAGGCCGATCGGAATGCCGCGCGGATCGTGCTGGTGGCCGAGGTCGGGCGGGGGTTCGCCCAGGCCGTGGGGCTGCTCGCCGTGAACAGTGCGCTGGGGCGGCTGATCGGCGGCGGGGAGATCGAGGACCGGCTGCGGGAGGCCGTACCGGCGCTGGTCGTCATGGCCGTGGTCATGCTGGTCGGGGCGCTGCTGCGGGCGGCCTCGACGTACGCCACCGGGCGGCTCGAACCGAAGGTGGAGCGGGTGGCCACCGAGCTGTATCTGGAGCGGGCGGCGGCCGTGGAGCTGGCCGCGATCGAGGACCACGCCTTCCACAAGCTGCTGGACACCGCACAGTACGGCGCCTCCTCGGCCCGACGCATGATCGCCTACAGCTCTCGCGTCGTGAACGCGATGATCTCGCTGATCGCGGCGGCCGGAGTGCTGACCGTGCTGCATCCGGCGCTGCTCCCGCTGCTCGCCACCATGACACTGCCCAGCGCCTGGAGCGCCCTGACGAACGCCCGGCGCCGTTACGAGTCCTTCCACACCTGGGTGCAACACGCCCGCGCCGGCCATCTGATCAGCGGACTGCTCACCGAACCGGCCGCCGCCCCGGAGATCCGGGTGCACGGCGTAGGCCCGTTCCTGCTCCGGCACTTCCGGGCCATGTCGGAGACGGCCGAGGCGGAACAGGCACGCCTGGCCCGGCTCGCGGCCCGCACCGGACTGATCGCGGCCGCCTGGACCGGCCTCGCCACCGTGGCGACGTACGCGACGCTCGGCGGGCTGCTGCTGGCCGGGGCGATGGCGCTGGCCGTGGCCGGAACCGCGGTGATCGCTATCCGGACCGGCTCGGCGAGCCTGGACAGTCTGGTGCTGGAGATCAACGCGTTGCACGAGGAGGCCCTGTTCGTGGGCGATCTGAAGCGGCTGTACGTCGAGGCGGCCGAGCGGGCGATCCCGGTCGGCGGTGAGCCGCTGCCCCAGGAGCCGCGGGAGATCCGCTTCGAGAACGTCGGCTTCAGCTATCCGGGTGAGTCCACCCGGCCCGCCCTGGACGATGTCACGCTCACCCTGCCGCTGGGCCGGATCGTGGCGCTGGTCGGGGAGAACGGCTCCGGCAAGACCACCCTGGTCAAACTGCTCGCGGGCCTGTACCTCCCGGACCGGGGCCGGATCCTGTGGGACGACGTCGACGCGGCCGGAGCCGACCGGCACCAGCTCGCCGAGCGCATCGCGATGGTGGCCCAGGACTTCAAGCGGTGGCCGTTCACCGCGCGGGTCAATGTCGCCGTGGGACGGTCGGCGGCGCCGCTGACCGAGGAGCGGCTCGCCGAGGCGGTCGCCGCGGCCGGGGCCGAGGAGGTGGTGGCCGATCTGCCGCGCGGCCTCGACACCCTGCTGGCCCGGGAGTTCAACGGCGGACATGAGCTGTCCGGCGGGCAGTGGCAGCGACTGGGGATCGCGCGGGCCGCCTACCGGCGCGGCCGGATCCTGATCGTGGACGAGCCGACGGCCGCCCTGGACGCGCGGGCCGAGCTGGAGGTCTTCGACAAGATCCGCGCCCTGGCCTCGGCCGGGCAGACGGTCGTCCTGATCACCCACCGGCTGGCGTCCGTGCGCCACGCCGATCTGGTGCATGTGCTCGACCAGGGCCGGCTGGTGGAGTCCGGCAGCCCCGACGAACTGCTGGCCGGTGGCGGTCTCTACGCCGAGCTGTACGCGCTCCAGGCGGAACAGTTCACCACCCGGCTGCCAACGCAGAAGGCAGGCTGAGCTCAGGCTGCCGCGTCTATGGCCGCATCACCGCGCACGATCACCAGAAAGGCGTCCGTCGCCAGGTCCATCACGACCTCGGCGGCCAGGCCCTCGCTGCGCCGCGCCTGTGCGAACTCCTCCGCCGGCCACGAGCCTCGCGGACCGCCGGCGGGAAAGCATTCGAGCACTGTCCGCCCGTTCACCCTGCACCTCCATCTAGCGCTGTACTCGAAGAGTTAAACGCCAACGGCGGGGTGAACGCCTCGCGAAGTGACGGTACTGAGACAAAGCTGACAGCCTTGCCCTGCTTTCGGTTACTTTCCGCGTCAGTCCTCGTACTCATCGTGATATCGCGGGCGTTCGCTTCCGGGCGGCGCCCCCAGCGCGGTCAGATCCAGGAAGCTGGTGGTCGAGCCCAGTCCGTCCAGTCCCTGATCGAAGGTCGAGTAGGTGTGGAACACCCGGTCGCGGTCCCTGAGGAAACAGCTCACCCCGGGCCGCTCCACCAGCTCCCCCTCGTGCTCCCGGGTCACTTCGAAGTCACGGTTGAAGTCGTTCCCGTACGACGAGAGCCAGGGCAGCGACCAGCCCATCCGCGCCTTGAAGGGCAGGATCCGGGTGTACGGCGCCCGGGAGACGGCCACGAACGAGGTGCCGCGGGCCCGCAGATGGGCGAGATGGCCGACCTGGTCGAGGAAGGCCGAACAGCCGGGGCAGCCGGCCTCCCACTCGGGCGCGAACATGAAGTGGTGGACGACGAGTTGGTGCCGTCCCTCGAAGAGGTCGAGCAGCGTGGCCTTGCCGTCGCCGCCCTCGAAGACGTACTCCGTGTCGATCTCGACCATGGGCAGTCGCCGCCGCTCGGCGTTCAGCGCGTCACGCGCGCGGGTGGCGGCCTCCTCCCTGACCAGTAACTCCTCGCGCGCCGCGCGCCATTGGGCACGCGTGACGATCTCCGGAAGCGACATGGGCCCCTCCTGTACGACGGTCCGCTCTGGGTGCTGACCGGCGGGAGGGGCGGAACTCATCGCTCGGTCACAAGATTTTTTGCGTACGTCACGTCCAGCGCGGCCAGACCGCGGGCGCGCAGTGAGGGGCGCCACCGTACGTCGGCCTCGGTGAGGGCGAGTTCGGGGAACCGTTCCAGGAGCGCGGTCAGGGCGATCTCGGTCTCGGCGCGGGCCAGCGGGGCGCCGAGGCAGTAGTGGATGCCGTGTCCGAGGGCGAGATGGCCGGAGGCGTCGCGGTCGAGGTCCAGGCGGTCGGGGTCGGGGAAGCGGGCGGGGTCGCGGTTGGCGGCGGCGAGGGAGAGCAGGACGGTCTCTCCGGCCGGGACGCTCACGCCGCCGATGGTCACGTCCTCGGTGGGGAACCGGCGGATGGCGAGCAGGGCGGGGCCCTCGTGGCGGGTGAACTCCTCGACGGCGGCCGGGATCCGGGAGGGGTCCGCGCGAAGGGCGGCGAGCTGCTCGGGGTGGCGCAGCAGGCCGAGGACGGCGTTGCCGATGAGCTGCACGGTGTTCTCGTAGCCCGCGAAGAGGATGAGGAAGGCGAGCGACATCAACTCGTCCTCGGTGAGCCGGTCGCCCTCGTCGCGTACCGCGATCAGGTCGGAGAGCAGATCGTCGGCCGGCTGTCGGCGCTTGTCGGCGAGGAGCCCGGTGAAGAAGGCGAGCATCGCCGCCACCGCTTCCTTGGCGGCGCCGGGCCGTGCGGGGTCGGGGGCGACGAGGGTGTCGGTCCAGGTCCGGAAGTCCAGCCGCTGCCCGTCCGGTACGCCGAGCAGATCGCAGATGACGGTGATGGGGAGCGGGGCGGCGTAGGCGGCGACGAGGTCGGTGGTGCCCTCGCTGCCGAGGGCGTCGAGGAGCCGGTCGGCCGTCTGCCGGATGGGCGCCCGGAGTTGCTCCACGCGCCGCGGGGTGAACGCGCGCACGACGAGCCGGCGAATGCGGGTGTGGTCGGGCGGGTCCATGTTGAGGAGGTTGGCGTCGAGCGCGGGCGGCAGCGCGAAGCCCCGGTAGTTCCCGGGTGCCGCATGCCTCTTGTCCAGTGAGAGACGCGGATCGTTGAGCGCCGCGCGGACGTCCTCGTACCGGGTGACGAGCCAGGCGGGGTTGCCGTCGGTCCCCGCGATCCGGTGCACCGGCGCGCTCTCCCTGAGGCGCCGGTTGGTGGTGTGGGGCTGGTCGATGAGGCCGTCGGCGAGATCCATGGACGTCAGCCTATGTGTCGTACTCCTGGATCCGCCTGCCGTGGCTCCGGTCGAGGAGGCCGGGCAGGCGCTGCGTCAACTCCCCTACTACGGCGGCGACATCGAGGGTGAGCAGTTCGCGGTCGCGCATCAGGATCCGGCCGTCGACGATGGTGGTGCGCACGTCGGAGGAGCGGGCGCTGTGCACGAGGGTCGCGGCGAGGTCGTGGACGGGCTGGGTGTGCGGTCCGCCGAGGTCGACGAGGATGATGTCGGCGCGGCGGCCGGGCGCGAGGGAGCCCAGGCGGTCGCCGAGTCCGACGGCGCTCGCGCTCTGGAGGGCGGCGTGGTGCAGGGCTTGACGGGACGTCAGCCATCTCGGGTCGCCCGTGGTCGACTTCTGGATGAGCGCGGTGAGCGCCATGGACTCCCAGACGTCGAGGGAGTTGTTGGAGGCGGCGCCGTCGGTGGCGAGTCCGACGGGGATGCCGAGTTCGCGCAGGGCGCGCACCGGGGTGGTGTCGGGCCAGGCGAACTTGAGGTAGCCGCGGGGCGCGGTGGCGACGGCGACCCGGCCCGGCGCGTCGCGCAGCAGGGGCAGGTCGTCGTCCAGGATCCCGGTGCCGTGCGCGATGAGGACGTCCGTGCCGAGGATCCCGGTGCGCTCCAGGACCCCGATGGGGGTGACGCCGTTCCGGGCGAGGGATGCCTCGGACTGGTCGCGGTTCTCGGCGGCGTGCAGATGGACCGGCAGCCCGTGCTCATGGGCGAGTTCGGCGGTGGCGGCGAGGTCGGCGTCGGTGACGGTGTAGGGGGCGTGCGGGGCGAGGGCGGTGGTGATACGGCCGTCCGCGGCGCCCCGGTGGCGAAGCGCGAATTCCAGTGACCGCTCCCGCCCTTGAGGCCCCTGGGAGGAGAAGAACGCCTCGCCGAGCTGGGCCCGCAGCCCGCACTCGGCGACCACGGCGGCGACGGCGTCCATCGCGAAGTAGTGGTCGGCGAAGCAGGTCACCCCGGCCCGGATCATCTCGGCGCAGGCGAGCCGCGCCCCCAACTCCACGTCCCGCTCGGCCAGGTTGGACTCGACGGGCCAGACGACGTCGTTGAACCACTCCTCGATGGGCAGGTCCTCGGCGATCCCGCGCAGCGCGACCATCGGAGTGTGGGTGTGGCAGTTGATCAGCCCCGGCATCGCGACCTGCCCGCCCGCGTCGAGCCGCTCCCGCGCCGGTCTGCCCACCACCTCGGCGGCATCCGTGACGGCCTCGACGGCCCCGTCCCGTACGACGATCGCGGCATCCTCACGGAACCCGGTCCGCTCTTGATCGTCGTGCACGAGGACGGTGCATCCGGTGATGATGAGATCCGCGACGGTCGGCGTCATACGGCCAACGTACGACGGGGTACAGGCACCGGGTGAGCCGAACCGCGCAGTTCGTCCTGGCTCTGTCACGGCCCCCGCCGTTCCAGCACCCTGGCCTCACCACAGCCTGCCGCGACGGCCTTCCGGAAAGGGGCCCGCATGCTCCTCGGTACCTGGAACCTGGAGAACCTCTTCCTGCCCGGCCGCCCGTCGGGCCCCGAGGACAAGGCCGCCTACGAGACCAAGCTGGCCTCCCTGGCCGCCGTGATCACCGAGCTGGACCCGACGCTGCTCGGCGTCCAGGAGGTCGGCGACGTCGCCGCGCTGCGGGACCTGCTCGGGATGGTGGGCGGCGAGTGGCACACGGCGGTCTCGGAGCATCCGGACGGGCGGGAGATCCGGGTCGGTGTGATCAGCAGGGTGCCGTTGCGCGTGCTGGCCGACACGACGGCGTTCCCGCCGAAGCTGCGGCCCGTGCAGGTGGACGACGCGGGCGGGGAGACGCGGCAGTCGGGGCGGGGGTTCCTGGCGGTGGAGGCGGGGTCGTTGCGGGTGGCGGTGTGCCACCTGAAGTCGAAGCTGCTCAGCTACCCCGGGGAGCGTTTCCAGCCGCGTGAGGAGGGTGAGCGGGCCCGCTTCGGGGCGTACGCCCTCTATCGGCGGGCGGCGGAGGCGGCGGCGCTGCGGGCCTTGGCGGACGAGTTGCTGGCGGGTGACGGCCGGGAGCAGGACGTGGCGGTCCTGGGCGACCTGAACGACGAGGTCCAGGCGGCCACCACCCAGATCCTGCTGGGCCCGCCCGGCTCGGAGATCGGCACGGGCGGCTTCGACACCCCCGACAAGGGCGACGCGGCGCGCCTGTGGAACATCGCTCCCCTGATCCCCGCCGAGCAGCGCGTCTCCCGTATCAACTCGGGCCGACGCGAACTGATCGACCACATCCTGCTGAGCCACCGCCTGATCCACCGGGTGACGGCAGCGGGCACGGGCCTGCCCGGCATCGACGCCCCGCACCTGCCGTCCATCGGCCAGGACCCGGAGGAGCGGCGGGGGAAGTCAGGGTCGGACCACGCGCCGGTGTGGGTGCGGCTCAGCTGATGTGCGCGTACCCACGGTCCCGTAGCGCCGCCAGCTCGTCCAGGAGCCCCGTGAGCTGCTGGGTGTGCCGGGGTGTGAGGTGGCCGGCGTCGTCGAGGTGGACGGCGCAGGCGGTGGTGGCGTCGACCAGCTGCTCCAGGGTGCCGGCCACCTCCTCGGTGCCCGCGGAGTGCCGGGCGAGCGTGGGCAACTCGGCGGCGGCGAGGGCGATGGCGGATCGGGCCTCGGCGAGACTGCGGTAGGCCTCGCGCCGCAGGACCCAGCGCCCGGCACGGTCAGGGGACGCGTCGAGGACGTGCCCGAGATAACGGTGCGCGGCACTCTCCGCGGCCCCGAGCCGGGCCAGCACTCCCCCACCACGCTGCCCGGGCATCGGCAGATGCCCCACAACCAGCACAATCACGCAGGCCAGCAGGGTCTCCCCGATCCGGCTGACGGACGCCTGCGGCTCGCCCCCGATCATCACCAGCGCGAGGACGAGCACCGTCACGACTCCGGTCTGGGCGGCGAAGTGCCGGGTGGCGACGGGGATGAGGGCCCCGCACACGGCGACGAGCGCGATCAGCCCCTCCGGCCGGGGCAGCACGGCGGCGAACCCGGCGAAGAGAAGCGCCCCGAGAACGGTCCCGGCGGCCCGGCACAGCACCCGTGACAGCAGCGGCCCGAGATCGGGCTTCACGAGGAACACGGCGGTGGCGGGCAGCCAGTACCAGTGGGTGTGGTGAAGCGCCTGCGCGACAGCGGCACTGGCCCCGAAGCAGAGGGCAACCCGCAGCCCGTACTCCCGCCCGCCCGAGCCGAGCACGATACGAATCCGCACGGCGAGCGACCGCGGACGGGTGTGCAGATCCGCCCCCTCGGCCCGGTCGAATGCCTCGGCGGCATGCAGCAGGGCGTCATCGAGGGCGCGCAGGGCGGGCACCCCCCGGGAGGGCGCGGGCAGCGGCCCGGTGGGCGTGTTCGCACGTACGGCGGAGGCGAGCCGCCGGGGCCCTTCCGAGGCCCGCTCCGGTACGGCTTCCCCCGCCCAGGCGAGCGCGGTGGCGGCCTCGGCGAGGGGCAACGCGGCGGCGTACTGCGCGTGCAGCCGCCGCTCTGCGGAGGAGGCGTAGCGCCGCAGCCGGGGTCCGGCGAGGGCGTCCTGCGCATGATCGAGCGCGGCGGTGAGCGCGGCCCGCCGCGCGCCGGCGAGGTCGGTCCCCACGGCGTCGAGCAGCGAGGCGACGGCGTCGTAGACGGCACTGACGGCGTCCCGCTCCCCGTCGAACCGGAAGTCGAACGGGGAGCCGAACCGAGGGTCGACCCGGGAGTCGAACCGGGCCTGGAACCGGGCGCGGAACGGGGCACGGAACGCGGCGTCGAGCCGGAAGCCCCCGGCAAAGGCCCCGGCGAAGGCCCCCGGCCCGGGCAGGGCCAACCGCAGCAGGATCAGCCAACCGGCCCCCGCCGCATAGGCGAGCCCCCGCTGCCACCCCACCTCCGGCAACGGCATCCCGGCCCCGACCGCGGCGGCGACGAGCACCTGTGTACCGGCACCCGAGGCGACGGGGCCCACGGCACTGACGCTCCCCGCAAGCAGCCCGACAACCGTCAGCAGAACAGTCAGCCCGACAGCGCCAAGGGCTTCCCCGCCATAGCTCCCGAGCACCATCCCACCAGCCCCGGCCAGGCCGGGCACCCCCAGCCGCCGCACGGCGGCCCGCCGGCTCCCGGGCCGATCGGCGACCCCCGCGAGCATGGCGGCGATGGCAGCGACGACTCCCAGGGAAGCCCGCCCGGCGACAACACCCACCAGCACCAGAACCCCGGCCCCGAGCCCGCCCCGCACCACGGCACTCCACGGCACGGGGCCGCGTTGAGCGCGAAGAGCGTGGGCGATCCAGGGCGGCAGGACGAGTGCGGGCCGGTACACAGGGCTCCAGTCGGAACGAGGGCGGGAGGTGCCTTCGGGCGACAATGACCGGGCTCGGGTACAGGTCCGACGCTAGATCGCGAACTTGGAGATTGCGGAACGGACTTATTACCTGCGTGTGACGATACGTGCCAATGCCACGTTCTTTATGAACGCAATGGCTCCGCATCCGCCATCGCCCGCTCGAACAGCCGCCCCGCGTCGACGGCGGCATGACCGAACGGCACCCGCCCCGTCGCAACACCCCCGATGATGTCGTCGACGCCACGCAGCCCGGCCCGCTCCAGCAACCGCTTCTCGTTCGTCACCCACTCCCCCCGCGCCGCAAGCACCCCGTGCCCGGCCTGCGCGGCAGCCGTGGCCAGGGCGCCGGTGAACTCGGTGAGGCGGCCCGCCGGGGCATGGTTGGCCTCGGCATACGAGAGCGTTGCGCGGGCCGTGCCGAACCAGCGCTCCGAGGCCGAGTGCCGGAGCTTCTCCGGATACGCCTCCGGACGCGGCAGCTCACCTCTCAACACCCGGTTGATCGCCAGCTCCGCAACGACCAAGTAGCTGGGAATCCCCGCCAGATGAAAGAGCAACGGCTCCACCCGAAAGCGCCCCTCCTGCGCTTCCGCCAGTTCATGCTCGACGACGTCGAGGTCCCGGTAGTGGACGTCCACACGGTGACCGTCGATCGTCAGCCAGGCTCCACCGTTGAAGACGCCGCCGCCCCAGCCCCCGACCTCGGAAGCCTCCCCCGGCCAGCCAAGAGCTCGGAGGTCGGCGGGGTCGAACCGGCCGCGATAGTAGACAGCCAAATCCCAGTCACTGTCAGGCCGTTCGGTCCCCTGAGCACGGGACCCACCAAGAGCCACCGCGCACACGGTGGGCAGGGCGGCCAGACGGTCAGCGGCATTTTCGAGAAAGGCGGTCATGGTCAACTCCCGGCGGGTGAGGGTCAGGCTTCCCACAGGTCTCGGTGGCGGTGGCGGGTGGGCGCAAGATCGAGGGCTTGGGACGCGTCGCGGAGCATGCCTGGTGCCGCCGCTCTCAGATCCTTCACCGCCGCCGTACGAAACGACTGAAGCGCCGCCCTCGCCCGCCTCTCGTACGGGCTGGTCCATCGCGTGCCGAGGGCCCTTGGGTAGGTGTACGCGGCGAAGCGTCGTCGCACGGGCGTGGGTCGGGGGCGGCGGCCCTCGCGTTGGGCCCGGGCCAACTCCCGGTAGGCATACCTGAGTTCGGGTAGCGAGTGGGCCGTGCAGGGGCCGGTCACGCCGTGTGGCCAGTAGGGCGGGGCCGTGCGGTGGCGGGGTGGGGTGTGGTGGGTGGTTCGCGACATGAGTGGGTCAAGGATCGCGGGGGTCGGGGCGGGCGTACAACCGGATATCCGTGCGGGCGCGGGTGAAAATCAGGTGCGTCGCGGACGTCCGCCCCCGAGGATCAGTAGGTTGGCCGCCGTACCTCCCAGGAGTCGCCGTGATTCAGCGTGTCACCAGCCCTGTTCTGTTTCCTCCGCCGACCTACTCGCATGTCTCCGTCGTCGAGGCCGGTACCAAGCTCGCGTTTCTCGCGGGGGCCGTGCCGTTGGACGCGGAGGGGAAGATCGTGGGTGAGGGGGATCCGGTGCGGCAGGCCGAGCAGGTGGTAGCCAATCTGCGGGAGCAACTGGCAGCCGTAGGAAGCGACTTGGAGCATGTCGTCGCTACGGATGTGTACGTCGTGAGCAGTGAGACGTCCGTTCTGTCCTCCGTGTGGGAGGTCGTCGAGGCTTCGGGGCTCAGTCTCGGGCCCCATTCGTCGACTCTCCTCGGGGTCGCCTGTCTCGGCTACTCGGGGCAGCTGGTGGAGATCACGGCCACCGCGGTCGTACCGGAGGAGGCCCGGTGATCGCCCTGCGCCGGGCCACCGTCGACGACGCCCGCGCCGCCGCCGATGTCTGGCTGCGTTCCTTCGGCGCCGCCCTGCCGACTGTCGTGCGGCCCCACTCCGACGACGAAGTGCGGGACTACTTCCGGGAGTTCGTCGTACCCCGGCAGGAGACCTGGGTCGCGGACAGCGGGGACGGTGCGCTCGTCGGGGTCATGGTGCTGCACGGCGAACTGCTCTCTCAGCTCTACCTCGACCCCGACTGGCGCGGGCGCGGGCTCGGTGACCGTTTCGTGCGGCTCGCCAAGGAACTCAGTCCGCACGGGCTGAACCTCTGGACCTTCCAGATCAACAAGCCCGCCCACCGCTTCTACGAACGCCACGGCTTCGTCGCCGTCGAGCACACCGACGGCAGCGGCAACGAGGAGCGGGAGCCGGATGTGCGGTACGTGTGGAAGCCCCGGGAAATGGGCAGGTCCGAGCGGCCGCTCAAGAGCTAAGGTCAGGGCATGGCTTCCGACGGAGATGACGACAAGGCCGCCGCCGAGCGGGCCGCGCCGCAGTCCGGTGAGAGCGTGCGCGTCGACAGCTGGATCTGGGCGGTACGGCTGATCAAGACCCGTTCGCAGGGCGCCGCCGCCTGCAAGGGCGGCCATGTGCGGGTGAACGGCGAGCGGGTCAAGCCCTCCCACACCGTGCGCGTCGGCGACGAGGTACGGCTGCGGCACGAGAACCGGGAGCGGATCGTCGTGATCAAGCGCCTGATCCGCAAGCGGGTCGGCGCCCCGGTCGCGGTCCAGTGCTACGTCGACAACTCCCCGCCGCCCCCGCCCCGCGAGGCCGTCGCCCCGGCCGGCATCCGCGACCGCGGCACCGGCCGCCCCACCAAGCGGGACCGCCGCGACCTGGAACGCCTGCGGGCACTGGAGAAGGGCGGCCGACCCGGCCCCCGCTGACGGTCACAGACGCACGGCAGCGGCCGCGTCCGCACCGGGCCCTGGGCCCGTCGGACACGACCGTCGCCGTACGTACCCGGATCACGCCCGCTGCGACACCAGCCGCAGCAGCTCGGCATTGTGGCCGCGCCGCGCCCAGGCGATGAGGGCGAGCGGGATGATCAGGATGAGCGGCGTGGCCGCGTTCTCCCCGTCGAAGGCGGTCAGCGAGACGATGAACGCCCCGACCATCAGCGCGCTCAGCGCGATCCCCGCCACCGACTGGAGCACCGGGATCAACAGGGCGACGGCCCCGGCGAGTTCGAGCGCCCCGATGGTGTACATGCCCGCGCTGCCCCAGCCCAGCTCGTCGAAGATCTCGACGGCCGAGGAGTGCGCGATCAGCTTCGGCAGGGCGCTGGCAAGCCCGAAGAACAGCGCGAGCAGGATCTGAAGCCCACGCAGGGCGATCCGGGCGCGGCGTCCACGGGCAGTGGCGGACTCGGCGATGACGGGGGCGGAAGCGGGGACGGGAGCGGTGGTCTCGGACATCGGGGTCTCCTGTGTGCGTACGGCGGTGTGTGTCGCTGTCTGTCACAGGGATGGACCGCCGGCCGCCGCGAAACTCATCGCCGTACGGCGGAAGTTGACTCACCCGGTTCCTCGAAAAGGAACCAGCCGTGCCCGATGTACCAGTGCCCGCCGCCCCGCAGATGGTCCCCCACCGCCCGCTCCACCGCCGTCCGCCGCGGCAGGCCCTCGATGGGCAGTTCCGGGTCGCCGAACACGAACTGCACCGGCTCGGTGTCGGCCTCCTCGGCGTCGTCACGGCCGATCCGGAACCGCTCCTGGAAGCGCACGATGTTGGAGTCGGCCGGCAGATATCGCTTGAGCTGCGGATCGAGCAGCCAGGAGTGGCAGGTCGCGGCCGAGTACCGCTCCTCGGGGAAGTGCCGCGCGAAGAACTCCCGGGCCAGCGCCAGGGAGCGGTCGACAGCCGCCGGGGTCAGCGGCCCGTGGAAATCGGGGATGTGGAGGTTGAGACAGGGCGCGTCCGGGGCCGCGTCGAGCCACTTTCCGGCACGCGCCCGCTCGAACTGAAGCCGCCCCAGCTGGTAAAGCTCGCCCCGGAAGTGATGGGTGAGCCACCTCGGCGCCTGTACGCCCGTCCGGCCGTACCGCCTGCGGTGGACGGCCATGTTCCGGCCGAGGTCGGCGAGAGTACGCCGGGTGACCTCGGCGGGGACACCGCGTTCGCGGTGGTACGCGCGCGTGTGGGGCAGCGCCGCGACGAAGACGTACGCGGGAAAACAGCGCTGCAAGGGCCCGGCGGGCCAGTCCAGCTCGGGCAGCTCGACGCGCACGCCGACCTGCCCCATGTCCCGCACGAGCTCCTCGACCGACGCCTCCAGGAACCGTCTGAGTTCCGGATCGTCGGTGACTCTCCGGCGCATGCGGACCAGGACTTCGATGTCCTCGTGCGGTACGGCGAGGTCGATCAGGATCTCAGGCAGCTCGTCGGCATCCGGCAATGACCACGACAGCGGCACCGCACACCCCCTTTTGGTGAACGCGTCCTCGAAGAGTACGTTCCGAAGGAGGAGTGGTGATCCCGATGCGTACGGGCAGTGAACCCACGACTGCGCGCAGTGCCCTGCGGACGCGGTTCTGGCTGAGTGTCTGGGGGCTGGTCTGGGCGCTCTTCGGCACGGCGGTCTTCGCGCTGGTCGGCCGTACGGGCTGGGCGGTGGCCTGCGGGGTCCTGGCACTCGTCGTCGCCGTGGACATGGGCTTCATCGTCCGCCACATCCACCAGGGCCCGCACTACCAGCCGGGCCCCGACATCCCGCCGTACAACCCGCCCGACCACCGCTGACGCTCAGGACTCGAACCCCGCCGCCTTCACATACTGCGGGTTGGGGTCCAGTGCGGCCGCCAGCCGGAAGTGCCGGACGGCCTGGTCGCCGCGCCCCTGCCGCTCGTAGGTGCGGGCGAGCGCGAAGTGCGCGAACGCGTTGTCCGGCTCGCGCTCCAGAACGATGGTGAACTCCAGCTCGGCGGGCCGCAGTTGGGCCGCCGCGAAGAAGGCACGCGCGCGCAGCAGCCGGGCCGCGGTGTTCTCGGGGTGCGCGGCGATGACACCGTCGAGCAGCTTCACCGCGCCCCGCGGGTCCCGCGCGGCGAGCAGATGCTCGGCGGCACGGAAGTCGATGACATGCGTCTCCGGAGTACGTCCGGTGGAACCGCTGGTCTCGGGCACGGCAGAGTCCTTCCCTCACTGAGGGGCTTCAACGCCCCGATGAAGGGCGGCTATTCCTGAGCGGCGTGGGCCGCCCTTCGCTCCAGCTCGTCCCACACGTCCCGCACCCGTCGCTGAAGCTGTTCCAGCGGTACGTCGTTGTCGATCACGATGTCCGCGATCTCCCGGCGCTTCTCCCGCGACGCCTGCGCCGCCATCCGCGCGCGGGCGTCCTCCTCGGTCATCCCACGCAGCCGCACGAGCCGGTCGAGCTGGGTCCCGGGGCTCGCGTCGACGACGATCACGAGGTCGTACAGCGGCGCCAGCCCGTTCTCCGTCAGCAGCGGCACGTCGTGCACGACCACGGCGTCCTCGGCGGCGGCCTGCTCCAGCTCGCGCGAGCGGGCGCCGACGAGGGGGTGCACGATCGCGTTCAGTACGGAGAGCTTCTCGGGGTCGGCGAAGACGATGGAGCCCAGCTTGGGCCGGTCCAGGCTCCCGTCCTCCGCCAGCACGCCCTGGCCGAAGGCCTCGACGACCGCGGCGAGGCCGGGCATGCCCGGCGCCACAACCTCCCGCGCGATGCGGTCCGCGTCGATCAGTACGGCACCGTGTTCCACGAGGAGTCGTGACACCTCGCTCTTTCCGGCGCCGATGCCGCCGGTGAGGCCAACTTTCAGCATGCGCTGAGCTTAGGCCCTCGCGGACGGGCCCTAGTTGTCGCCCTCTCGCTCCGCCAGGAACCGCTCGAACTCTCTGCCGATCTCGTCCGCCGACGGGATGTCCACCGGCTCGGCGAGCATGTTGCCCCTGCTCTCCGCCCCTGCCGCCGCGTCGAACTGGTGCTCAAGGCCCTGTACCAGCGCCACCAGTTCCTCGTCGCCCTCCTGGATCTGGCGGTCGATCTCGGTCTGGGTGCGGTGGGCCTCGGTGCGCAGGGCGTGGGCGATGCCCGGGAGGACCAGGCCGGTGGCGGCGGTGATGGCCTCCAGGACGGTCAGGGCCGCGTCCGGGTACGGGGAACGCGCGATGTAGTGCGGTACGTGCGCCGCGACGCCGAGCACCTCATGGCCGGCCTCCATCAGGCGGTACTCCAGCAGCGACTCGGCGCTGCCCGGCACCTGCGCCTCGTCGAAGGGGCTGCGGTGGCCCGGGACGAGGTCGGTGCGGTTGCCGTGCGGGGTGAGGCCGACGGGCCGGGTGTGCGGGACGCCCATGGGGATGCCGTGGAAGTTCACGGACAGCCGGACGCCGAGCCGCTCCACGATCTGCTGGACCGCGGCGGCGAACCTCTCCCACTCCACGTCCGGCTCGGGACCGGACAGGAGAAGGAAGGGGGCGCCGGTGGCGTCCTGGACGAGCCGTACCTCGATGGCCGGAACCTCGTAGTCGGTCCAGCGGTCGCGCTTGAACGTCAGCAGCGGGCGGCGGGCGCGGTAGTCGACCAGCCGGTCGTGGTCGAATCGGGCCACGAGCTGGTGGGGCAGTGTATCGAGCAGCCGGTCGACGATCTGGTCGCCGGTCTCGCCCGCGTCGATGTATCCGTCGAAGTGGTAGAGCATGACAAGGCCCGCCGACTCCTGCGCCAGCGCCATGTCGACGACGGCCAGGCCCTTCGGCTCCCATGCGTACAAACCCTGCGGATCAAGCACAGTGACCGCTCCTCCTCGTGTTCGTAGTGAACAACGCGGGGGCGGGCAGGGGCATTCCCCCGATCTTGAAAGTAAGGGTAAGAACACCGGCCCGCAGCCGACCGCCAAGCACGCCAAAGGGGCCGCACCTCGAAAGGTACGACCCCTAAGAGCCTTAACTGCCCTCAGCTAGAAGCTGACGTCAGCTCTGACCACCGGCCAGCTTCTCGCGGAGAGCCGCAAGCGCCTCGTCCGAGGCCAGCGCACCGCTGTTGTCCGGGCCCTCGGAGGAGTACGAGCCACCGGACGCGGCCGGAGCCGCACCCGCGGCGTCGCCACCCTCGGCGGCAGCGGCAGCGTCGGCCTCGCGGCTCTTGATGACCTGCTGCTGGTGCTGCTCGAAGCGGGTCTGCGCCTCGGCGTACTGGCGCTCCCACTCCTCGCGCTGCTTCTCGTAGCCCTCGAGCCAGTCGTTGGTCTCGGGGTCGAAGCCCTCGGGGTAGATGTAGTTGCCCTGGTCGTCGTAGGACGCGGCCATGCCGTACAGGGTCGGGTCGAACTCGACCGACGCCGGGTCGGCACCGAAGGACTCGTTGGCCTGCTTGAGGGACAGCGAGATCCGGCGACGCTCCAGGTCGATGTCGATGACCTTGACGAAGATCTCGTCGTTGACCTGGACGACCTGCTCCGGGATCTCCACGTGGCGCTCGGCCAGCTCGGAGATGTGGACCAGACCCTCGATGCCCTCGTCCACGCGGACGAACGCACCGAACGGAACCAGCTTCGTGACCTTGCCGGGCACGACCTGGCCGATCTGGTGGGTGCGGGCGAACTGCTGCCACGGGTCTTCCTGGGTCGCCTTCAGCGACAGGGAGACGCGCTCGCGGTCCATGTCGACGTCGAGAACCTCGACGGTGACCTCCTGGCCGACCTCGACAACCTCGGAGGGGTGGTCGATGTGCTTCCAGGACAGCTCGGAGACGTGAACCAGACCGTCGACGCCACCCAGGTCCACGAAGGCACCGAAGTTGACGATCGAGGAGACGACGCCGGAACGGACCTGACCCTTCTGGAGGGTGGTGAGGAACGTCTGGCGCACCTCGGACTGGGTCTGCTCCAGCCAGGCACGGCGGGACAGGACCACGTTGTTGCGGTTCTTGTCCAGCTCGATGATCTTCGCCTCGAGCTCCTTGCCCACGTAGGGCTGGAGGTCGCGAACACGGCGCATCTCGACCAGGGAGGCCGGGAGGAAGCCGCGGAGGCCGATGTCGAGGATGAGACCACCCTTGACGACCTCGATGACGGTACCGGTGACGATGCCGTCCTCTTCCTTGATCTTCTCGATGGTGCCCCAGGCACGCTCGTACTGGGCGCGCTTCTTCGAGAGGATCAGGCGGCCTTCCTTGTCCTCCTTCTGGAGGACCAGGGCCTCGATCTCGTCGCCGACGGCCACGACCTCGTTCGGGTCGACGTCGTGCTTGATCGAGAGCTCGCGGCTCGGGATGACACCTTCGGTCTTGTAACCGATGTCGAGCAGGACCTCGTCCCGGTCGACCTTCACGATGACGCCGTCGACGATGTCGCCGTCGTTGAAGTACTTGATCGTCTCGTCGATCGCGGCGAGGAAGGCTTCCTCGTTACCGATGTCGTTGACCGCAACCTGCGGGGTGGTGGCGGTGGTCTCGGTGCTGCTCGTCATGTGGGAAAGGGCTCCGGTACGGACATTGAAGTCGTAGGTACTGCTACGCCGGGAGCCCGTATCGCTCTGAAGAAGCCGGACAGCCAAGGAAGCGCCTCACCAGCGAAAACCGGTGATGCGCCTCGAAAACCGAGGGGACATACAACAGATGCGAGCGCAGCCTGCTATGTCTGAGGTGCGCAGGCCCGCAGCGCAACTTGTAGCATACGGGGGCAGCCGGGCAGGGTCAATGCGCGAAGGCGCACACCCGGGGCGGATCGCCGCATACCCGGCACAAAACCTGTCTCACGAGGCCACGCGCGCGTCATGGCGCCCCATTCATGACGTGTCGCCATGACGGCCGCCGCGACGGGTTGCACGGAAGAGTACGACGAGGGAGCCGATCATCCAAGAGCCCGTATCCACCGATGCCGCCCACGGGTCCGAAGCCGAGCCGGAGGCCACTCGGCGTGCCGCCGGGGTCGCGGAGAGCTCCCGGGCCAACCGGGGCTGGTGGGACCGCAACGCCGACGAGTACCAGATCGAGCACGGCACCTTCCTCGGCGACGAACGTTTCGTCTGGGGCCCCGAGGGCCTGGACGAGGTGGAGGCGGAGCTGCTCGGCCCGCCGGAGGAACTGAAGGGCAAGGCCGTCCTGGAGATCGGCGCCGGCGCGGCCCAGTGCGCGCGCTGGCTGGCCGCGCAGGGCGCGCACCCGGTCGCCCTGGACCTGTCCCACCGCCAGCTCCAGCACGCCCTGCGCATCGGCTCCTCCTTCCCGCTGATCTGCGCCGACGCGGGCGCGCTCCCGTTCGCCGACGCCTCCTTCGACCTGGCGTGCTCGGCGTACGGCGCGCTGCCGTTCGTGGCGGACCCGGTGCTGGTCCTGCGCGAGGTGCGGCGGGTGCTGCGCCCCGGCGGTCGGTTCGTCTTCTCCGTCACCCACCCCATCCGCTGGGCGTTCCCGGACGAGCCGGGCCCCGAGGGCCTGTCGGTGTCCGCCTCCTACTTCGACCGCACGCCCTACGTCGAGCAGGACGAGACGGGCCACGCGGTCTACGTCGAGCACCACCGCACGATCGGCGACCGCGTCCGCGACATCGTGGCGGCGGACCTGCGCCTGGTGGATCTGGTCGAGCCGGAGTGGCCGGCCTGGAACAGCTCGGAGTGGGGCGGCTGGTCCCCGCTGCGCGGAAGCCTCATCCCCGGGACGGCGATCTTCGTCTGCGTACGAGACTGAGCGTGTGATCCGCTACGACGCTCTGGACGCCCTTCCCGTACGCAGTGCCCTTCCCGGACTGACCGACGCCCTGGAGGGACACGGCACGGCGGTCCTCGTGGCGCCGCCGGGCACCGGCAAGACGACCCTTGTCCCGCTGGCGCTCGCCGGGCTGCTCGGCGAGGGGGCGGCGCGTCGGGTCGTCGTCGCGGAGCCGCGCCGGATCGCCGCCCGCGCCGCGGCCCGGCGGATGGCGTGGCTGCTGGGCGAGAAGGTCGGCGAGAGCGTCGGGTACACGGTGCGCGGCGAGCGGGTCGTCGGGCGCCACGCGCGCGTGGAGGTCGTCACGACGGGTGTGCTGGTGCAGCGCCTCCAGCGCGACCAGGAGCTGGCCGGGGTGGACGTCGTCGTCCTCGACGAGTGCCACGAACGCCATCTGGACGCGGACACGGCGGCGGCCTTCCTCTGGGACGTACGGCAGGCGCTGCGGCCGGAGCTTCGTCTTGTGGCCGCGTCGGCGACGACTGACGCGGAGGGCTGGGCACGGCTGCTGGGCGACGCGCCGGTGGTCGAGGCGGAGGGTGTCTCGTACCCGGTCGAGGTGGTGTGGGCGCCGCCGGCGCGTCCGGTAAGGCCGCCGCACGGCATGCGGGTCGATCCGGCGCTGCTGACGCATGTGGCGTCAGTGGTGCGGCGGGCGCTGGCCGAGCGGGACGGGGACGTGCTGTGCTTCCTGCCGGGCGTCGGCGAGATCGCGCGGGTGGCTGGACAACTGGGCGACCTGGGCGGGGTGGACGTTCTCCAGGTGCACGGGCGGGCCCCGGCGGCGGTGCAGGACGCGGTGCTGTCTCCCGGATCCGGGCGCCGTGTGGTCCTGGCGACCTCCGTGGCCGAGTCGTCCCTGACGGTCCCCGGGGTTCGGGTGGTCGTCGACTCCGGTCTGGCGCGGGAGCCGCGCGTCGACCACGCGCGCGGGCTGAGCGCGCTGACGACGGTGCGGGCCTCGCAGGCGGCGGGGCGCCAGCGGGCGGGCCGGGCCGGGCGTGAGGCGCCGGGGGCGGTGTACCGCTGCTGGACGGAGACGGAGGACGCGCGTCTGCCGCGGTTCCCGTCCCCCGAGATCAAGGTGGCGGACCTGACGGCGTTCGCATTGCAGACGGCGTGCTGGGGGGATCCGCCGGCGGCCGGTCTGGCCCTGCTGGACCCGCCGCCCGCGGGTGCGATGGCGGCGGCCCGCGCGGTGCTGTCGGCGATCGGGGCGGTGGATGACTCGGGACATGCGACCGACCGGGGAGCGCGACTGGCCGGGCTGGGCCTGCACCCGCGACTGGGGCGGGCGCTGCTGGACACGTCCGGCGGGGGCGCGGAGGTGGTGGCGCTGCTGTCGGAGGAGGCGCCTCGGGAGTACGGCGACGATCTGTCGGCGGCGCTGCGGGCGGCTCGGCGTGGGGGTGACGGGTACGCGGGGCGGTGGCGGGCGGAGGTGCGGCGGCTGAGGAGTGTCGGCGGGGAGTCGGGTTCCGGCTCCGGAGCAGAGGACGACGCGCTGGCCGGTACCGTCGCCGCGCTGGCGTTTCCCGAGCGGGTCGGCCGGGTCGAGGGTGGGTCGGTGCTGATGGCCTCCGGGACGCGGGCCGAGCTGCGGGAGGGGTCGTCGTTGCGCGGGGCGCCGTGGCTGGCGGTCGCTGTGGCGGACCGTCCGGTCGGCAAGGGGCACGCGCGTGTGCAGCTCGCGGCGGTGGTGGACGAGGAAACGGCCCGGACTGCTGCCGCTCCCCTGTACTCCGAGGGCGAGGAGGTCCACTGGGCGGACGGGGACGTGGTCGCGCGCCGGGTGGAGCGGCTGGGGGCGATCGAGCTGACGGTACGTCCGCTGCGGGACGCCGACCCCGCCCTCGTACGCGATGCGCTGCTTGAGGGGCTGCGGCAGGAAGGGCTGGGTCTGTTGCGGTGGTCGCCGGAGGCGGTCGTACTGCGGCAGCGGCTGGCGTTTCTGCGGATGCGGGTGGGGGATCCGTGGCCCGATGTGTCCGACGATGCGTTGTACGCGCGCGTGGAGGAGTGGCTGGAGCCGGAGCTGAGCCGTTCCCGGCGGCGGGCGGATCTGGCGCGGATCGATGCGGGGGCGGGGTTGAGTCGCCTGCTCCCCTGGGCCACGGGCGACGCGGCCCGGCTGGACGAGCTGGCGCCCGAGCGGCTCACCGTCCCCAGTGGGTCCAGAATCCGGATCGACTACACGAACCCGGAACAGCCCGTCCTCGCCGTGAAGTTGCAGGAGATGTTCGGCCTGCACGAATCGCCGTCGGTCGCGGGGGTGCCGGTGCTGGTCCATCTGCTGTCCCCTGCGGGGCGCCCTGCGGCGGTCACAGCTGACCTCGCGTCCTTTTGGAAGGACGGGTACAGGGGTGTGCGGGCCGAGCTGCGGGGACGGTATCCGAAGCATCCGTGGCCGGAGGATCCGGCGACCGCCGAGCCGACGCGTCACACGGCGGCTCGGGCGCGGCGTCAGGGGGGCGGGAGCTGAAGGGCGAAGAGGGCGTTGGCGGTGGCTACGCCGATGACCTGGTCGTCTACGGGGGCGACTGACCAGATATCGGCTCCCACATGAACGGTGGCGATGGGGTGGGGGGAACCCGGCACAAAGAAGAGGAGACGCTCGTCGGCGGTGGCGGCGGCGAGGAGGTCCCGGGAGCCGGCGAAAACGAGGTCGACGACATCCGCACCGGGCGGGAGTTCCCATTGCTCGACTCCACAGGAGTCAGCGAGGTCATGAATGAGCACAGCATGTGCCTCCCGGCTGGGGTACGCGATCGACGCTCTCCCCTGCCACCGGCCCAGGTCGAACGCGTGGGCTCCACCCATGATCGCGACAGTGCCGTCGGGCGCGGGCTGATCCTCCGGGAAGCGGTAGATTCGGACTTCCTTGGCGCCACCACCGCTGCGGCGGTAAGAGTTGACGCCGAGCCAGAGAGTGCCACCGGCCTCGACGGTACGAAGTCTCATGTCTGCGGGTGCGTCGACGAACCAGCTCTGGATCTTCTTACCGGTGAGGTCCCACAGCATCACCACTTCCTTCAGGGCATTCTGTGTCCCGGCCAGCATCCTCCGCTCGCCCAGGCGGACGACGGTCACATTGGACAGAACAGCCATCCTCCGCCCGTCGACCGGTACGGCTCGCACGTCGGACCTGTCGAGCACCCATGCGTTACGTCGTGAGAGCGCCCCGCCCACCGCGTCGTACACCACGAGTGGCAGGTCGACGTCGGCGGAACGCCCCAGCCACGCTGTGACGACGCCCAACTCGCGCAGCCGTTCCCCCGTGCGCGGATGATAGAGGGCGATATCTGCCCTTCCGGTTGCCAGCACCCGTTGCCCATCGAACTCGGCGGCGACGCATTGCTCGCCAAGTCCTCGATACGTCGGGTAGGAAGGCGTCTCGTTCCACCCGCGTGGGCGCATGTCCCACACCCGGATGCCGGGCCCGTTCCCGGCCGTCACCAGTTCCGGTGCCGCGGTGCCGGCCTGAACCACCGCCGCTGCCTTGATCTTTCCCCCGGTCGGAAGCTCGTGGCGCTGGCCCCAGGCGTCCACCCGCACGAAGGTCTCGGCGCCCCGCACGCAGCGCGTCTCGCCTCCCAAGGTGAAGAAGCCCAGTCCGAGGTCGGTCCCGGGAAGGAACCACTCGGTGACGGTCTTGTGGTGCAGTCCCCTCTCACGGTGAGAGGCGAACATCCGATACCCGCGGGAGGTCGCAACATGAACCTCGCCTTGCAGCACGGCCAGGGCCTGTACCGTATTGCCCCGCGCCGCGCATCCGCCCTGGTTCACGACATACCAGCTCTGCCGAGGGTCGAGGTGCCAAGTGCGCACCTGCGCGTCGTGTCGCCTCCACCATGAGGTGTCCTGCCACGCAGCCCCCACCGCTGCGGCCAGGACCATGTATCTCTCCCCCATGCCGAGCGCCACATGAATGCTGCCGCCGGGCCTCGGTTCCGCCAGTCCGTCGACCCGGGTCAGCTCCCATCCCGTGCGAGCGTCCAGAATCCGCACCTCGCCGGGCTCGCCGACAGCGACGACACAGGTACCGTCGAGTTCGGCCGCGGCCACGGATTCAGGGGCCAGGGCCTTGGTCGGCAGCTCCGGGCCCAGCGGCAGCCCCGTCGACATGTCGATCACCGAGACGGTGAGCCCCGGAGACTTCCCCGTCCGCGTGGTCATCAGGAGCCACGGCTGATCGGTCTCGCCGCAGGCCGAGACACTGCGCACGCTGCCGCCCGTCGGCGACATGAGCTCGCTGAGCCCCTCGCCGGTGGCGGGATCCCACACCCGTATCCGACTGTCGGCCTCCAGCGTGACGATCACCTCCCGCCCTTGCCAGGTCACCACCGCGAGGTCTTCCACCACTGCCTCGGAGTCCCCCAACGCCCGATAGGGCGCCGACGCCGAGTGCGACCACAGCACCTCCCACGGGCGTTCGGGGAACCGGGACCGGATCGCCGCGGCCAGGGACTCCGCGCTCTCCTGAAGTGCCGACATGTGGAGTTGGGCGACCCGGTCTCCCTCCCCCAACCGCTCCGACGCGAGAATCGGCGCACACCGCAGATACGCCGCCCGGGCCGCGACGGAATCGTCGCGGGCGACCACCGGCAGCGCCCGCCGCAGCGCGATCGGCTCCGCCGTCAGCAAGAACTGCGGATCCAGGACCAGTTCGTCCAGTAACCCCGCTGTCGCCGCGTGCGTGGCCGCGTGGGCCCTCAGATAGGGATCCGCGAGCGCCCAGTCCCGCACCCCCGTCTCCGCGTCCACCGGCACCAACGCCAGCAGCGCCCCCGCGACCCGCTCCCCCGTACCCGCCGCCGCCTGTTCGCGCAGCGCGTCCGCGAAGGACTCGTGGTACAGCCGGTACACCGACCGCCCCGCCGCGTCCGTGTCCTCCACGATCAGCTCGATCAGTTCGCCGTCCGCCGACAGCGCCCGCCTGATGTCCTCGGGGCCGACCGGGGCGCCCAGCACCGCCGAGGCCATCGCCTGCCACACCCCCGTCGCGGGCACGCCCTGGCCCTCGGCGAAGGCCAGTGGCGTGAGCAGGGCGCGGGCCCGTTCCTCCTGGCGGGGCATGCGTTCGCGCAGGGCCCAGCTGAAGGCGGCCTCGACGCCTGGGCGGGCGATCTGCTGCGTGAGGGAGGGGAGTTGGCTCTCCCAGCCCTCGACTCCCGTGTTCAGGGGATGCGGCCTCCGCGCCAGGGGGCGGGCGATCAGGCGGGCGCACAGGTAGTTGTCGCCCGCCCGCGCCGACACCGCCGCCGCCACCGGAGCCGCCGACTCCTCCGTGTACGGTCCGCTCGAACCCTCCCCGTCCGGCGCCAGCAGCAGCTTGCGCGCGTACCGTTCGATATCGCCGGGGCCCAGCCAGCGCGGGTCCGCCAGATCGATCCGCGTGAAGGACGGGCCCAACGCGTCCGCCACATGCGGGCGGGCGCCCACCAACAGCCGTACGCAGGGCACTTCGGCCAGTTCGCGCAGAAAGGAGCGGGCGATGGCCTGCGGTTCCTCGTCCGCCCCGGCCGTGCCCGCCTCGTCCAGGGCGTCCACGAGGACGACCAGCCGTTCCGTGCGCTCGCCGAGTGCCGCCAGCAGTTCGCGCCGCCCGGCACCCGGCACGCCCGCCGCGTCGGCGACCCCGGCCACGATGTCGTCCAGCAGTTTGTGCCGGGCGTGGATCGCGGTATCGATGCCCGACACGGGCACAGGCACCAACGGGTCCCCGTCGTCCAGTGACTCCCGTGCCTCCCGGTCCGCCAGCAGCAACAGCCGCCCCAGCAGCGACGACTTGCCCACTCCCGCGCCGCCGGTGACGAGCACACTGCGCCCCAGCTCCGCCGAATCGTCGTCCAACCAAGCCGTCAGCTCGCCCAGCACCGCCGTACGGCCCGTGAAGTACGACGCCGTGCCAGACGGGGCGTCGCTGCCCCGGCCCCGTGGGTCGAAGTGGCTGACCCGTTCCTCCTGGCGTCGTCGCGCCTCGCTGCTCAGCAGCCACACGCGCTGCTCCGCGAGGTCCAGGCCGGCCGGAGTGCCTGGTGTGTAGCGGGGGTTGGGGAAGAAGGGGGTCTCGCCGTCCGCGATCAGGGTGCCGTGGACGGCCTTCTGGAACTCGCCCCGCGTGCGCAGGGTGCGGTTGATGTGCTGGACGATGTCGCTCAGGTGGAGGTGGCGTTGGTGCGGGCCGCCCAGGAGGGGGTCCGCAACCGCCTCTTGCAGGGCTCCGGCGAACGCCCCGTCCGTCGCCAGGTCCTGGGGTCTCGCCGCCGCGATGTACGAGAAGTCCGTCATCGGCCCGCGTCCACCGCGGGCGAGGCCAGGCTCCCGGCGAGGGCCCGCAGCGCGTCCACGGCGCCCTGACCGGCGTAACACGTATCGAGGATCAGGAGGATTCTCGTCAGGCCGTTCTCCGCGAGGATCTCCACGATCCGCTCGGACTCGACGGCGGAGCTGCGCAGTTGGCCGGACTCGCTGTCGCGGCACATCAGGAAGTGGCCCTTGTCGTCGCGTTCGCCGTGACCGGTGTAGTAGAGGACGACTACGTCCTCGCTGCGGTCCGCGCGGCGGGCCCAGTCGGCGAGGCCGCGTCTGAGGCCGTCGGCGGTGGGGTTGTGGAGGCGGTCGCCGTCCTCGTACCCGAGGGTGCGGAACACCTCGGCAACCGTGTCCATGTCCGGTGCCGCGCGGGGCAGCGGGGGCAGTTCGTGGTCGTAGGCGTCGGTGCCGCTGACGACGACGGTACGGCGGGTCATGGCTGGAGTCCGGCTGCTACGGCCGCTCCGGTCGGCGCGGCCGTGAGGTGGGGGACGATGTCGTGGGCGTGGCTGCCGTTGTCGATCAGTACGTCGGTCACGGTCCGGCCGTCAGCCCCCTTGAAGAGCGGGGCCAGTTCCTTGGTGAGGGCCACTACGTCCGCCCGGTCGCAGATGTTCGTCCACTCGCGCAGGACGGGCGGCCAGGTCGCGCTGGGGCGCAGGCGGTCCAGGACCAGGCCGGGGATGCCGAGCGGGGAGCCGAGGGTCACCAGGGCGCGCACCGGCCACTCGGGGTGCGCGCACAGGGCCTCGTAGGCGATGACGCTGCCGAGGGAGTGGGCGACCAGGACCCGGGTGTCGTCGGTGACCACCTCCGCGACGCTGCGCTGGACACGGTCACGGGTCTCGTCCTCGGTGAGGTAGCGGCGGACCTGTTTGAGGATGCCGATGAGGAAGCGGTCGGTGAAGCGGGACGGGAGGAGTCGGCTGATCGCGTGCAGGGCGCGTTGCACGGTCTGCGGGGTCGTGGCCTTCGTCGTCGTCCCGGTCATCGGGATTGGTGGCGGGACCCGGTCGGGGGCTGTGCGGGCCGCCTCCTGCCACCACGCCATCAGCAGCTCGGTTTCCAAGCCCTCGGTCACATCGCGGTGCGTCCAGGCGTAGTCGTCGCTCTTCGCGCCGGGGGGACGGAACCAGTGGCCGTAGAAGGCCACTTCGATGTCCTCGGGCTTCAACTCCGGCGCGGCCGCCGCCCTCATGCCGTCCAGCAGCGCCGGCGCCACTCCCCCGTGCAGGGTGTGCGGTCCCAGGTACTGCTTCCCGATGCCGTGTACGACGACGACCTTGGCCATGACGGCGGCCTCCCCCGATGCTGCGTGCGCCAGTCATGCGGGATCGTACAACTCGGGCGTCGCGCTCAGGCGTTGACCGGTTCCCGTGCGCTGTCCGGAGCGGGTTCCGGGTCCGCCGGGCGGCGGTTGCGGGCCTCCAGCCAGAGGGCGAGGGAGAGCAGGAGGATGCCCAGGGTCAGGAAGCCCCAGGGGAGGTACGACGTCATCATCAGGACCAGGGTGCGGTTGGACTTGACCAGGTCGACGGTGTGGTCGATGTAGTCCTCGCGCATCTTCACGTGCCCGGCGAACGCGGTGACCTTGTCTCGGTCCCCGAGGAGCGTGCCGCCGCGCAGTTCCTCCTTGTGGATCTCCTCGCCGTAGACGGGGGCGCCGGTGAGGGGTTCGACCCAGAACTTGCGGACGGTGGTGTACCAGCGGGTGGTGCCGGTCTCGGCGAGGGACTTCGCGGAGACGCCGTCGACGGGCAACTTCTTGGGGTAGGGCACCTTCGTCCACGGGATGGTCTGCTCGAAGTAGTAGACCTCGACGCCGCGGAAGTTCTCGGTGCCCTTGTAGTGGATCGGCGCGGAGGTGCGGGTCTGGGCGTCGAAGTACTCGTAGGACCGCTTCTCCGTCAGGAACGGCCACTTGAACTCGATGCCCTCGCGGCGCACGGAGTCGCCGTCGACCGTTTCGCCGGTGGCGTGCACGGGTTCCTGGGTGTGGGCGTCGAAGATGTAGCGCTCGGGGATCTGGGAGACCATCTCGCCGTCGGGGCCCTCGACATAGGACAGGCCGTCCCAGACCACGACGTCCCGGCCGGCCGTCTTCTCGATCTTCTCCGAGGCCTCCACGTTGCCCTTGAGGGTCTGCACGATGGTGACCTTGGAGACCTTGCGCGCCTTCATCGTGCCGTAGTCGAGAAGGGTGGCGTCCTTGGCCTCCAGGACCATGTCCTGGTACTGGTTCGCGGGGATCTTGGCCAGGCGCGGGAAGGCGTACCAGCGCAGCATCGGGGACAGCGCGGCGAAGAACACGGCGAAGGCGAGCAGGATCAGACTGGCCTTGCGGCGCATCTCGGCCTCCCTCCCGGGCGGTTACGGGTGTGCGGGCACCGTGGTCAGCATCGGCTTCGGGGAGGTCTCGCCGGTCGGCGTGCCCAGCGCGGTGAGGGTGAACACCAGGGCGAGCGCGACGGCGAGACCGGTGGCTGCGGCGATCAGGGCGCGCACGGTGCCTCCCCACGGACCGGAGCTGATAGGTCGTCAGGTCCGGCACCGTAGCAACGGGCGGGCGAGATGAGAACACGTCGTGCACGACGACGGCGGCGCGCTCCGCTGGGGAGGGCGCCGCCGTCGTCGTGGCAAAGGGGTCTACGCGCTGGGGCTCGCGGACGGCGAGGGTGACTCCGTGGTGTCCGGTGTGGTCGACTCGGCCGCGGCCACGGTCAGTTCGACCGTCAGGGTCGCGCCGCCCGCGGTGTTGATGCGGAGCAGGAAGGTGCCGGTGGTGTCGTCGGCGTACAGCTTCGGCAGCTTGAGCAGGCCGTCGGCGTCCGTCTTCAGGCCGGTGAGGGTGCGTACGGGCTTGCCCTCGGCGTCCTTGAAGTAGGGGCCCTTGTCGTTGGCGGTCGGGTCCTCGGCGGACTTGATCAGGGTGGCGGTGGCCGCGACCTTGTCGGCGACGGCGCCCTTGTAGGTGGCCTTCACCTCCACCTGGTCGGCGAACTCGCCGCCCGGCACGCAGGTCAGCGCCTCCTCGCCGGTGCGGGCGAGGGTGTCGGCGGCGCGCTCGGTGACGGTGGCCGTGTAGTCGAGGCCGGGGATCGAGCGGCCCACGACGGTGGTCCGGACGATGAAGTCGCCGGTCTCCTCGCCCGCCTGGAGCGCGGGCGCCACGGCGGTGCCGCTGCTGTTGGTGAGGGCGGTGGCGTACTTCTCGCCGCCGGTGAAGACCGCGTCGGTGTCGCCGACGATCGTGAAGCGGATGCGCACCTTGGCGACGGCCTTGCCGGCCGAGGTCTCGGCCCGGGTGCTGATCCGCTCGCCGAACGCGTCGCCCGCCATCGCCTTGAGCAGGGCGGTGTCGGCGTCCTCCAGGTGGTGCACCGTGTCGGTGGGCGTCGGCGGGGTCGTGGACGGAGGCGTGCTGGGCGGGGGCGTCGAAGGCGGCGTGCTCGGCGGCGTGGACGGGGGCGTGCTGGGCGGAGTGCTCGGCGACTGCGAGGCGGGGGGCGACGGCTGGACGTTGGCGCCGCTGCCGTCGTCGCTGCGGTCGTCGGGGATCGTGCCGGTGCCGTCGGGGATCTCGTCGACGCCCTTGCGATAGTGCTCCAGCCACGCCAGGACCGTGTTCAGGTAGTCCGTGGAGTTGTTGTAGCTGAGGATCGCGCTCTTGAGGTCGGACGGGTCGGACAGGTCCCAGCCGAAGCGGCACAGATAGCCGCCCGCGGCGAGCGCGGCGTCGTAGACGTTGTTGGGGTCCTTCTCGCCGTCGCCGTTGCCGTCGCGGCCCGCCCACTCCCAGGTGGACGGGATGAACTGCATCGGCCCCACGGCACGGTCGTAGGAGCTGTCCCCGTCGTAGGCGCCGTTGTCGGTGTCGCTGATGCTGGCGAAGCCGTTGCCGTTGAGCTGGGGGCCGAGGATCGGGGAGGTGGTGGTGCCGTCGGCGTTGACCCGGCCGCCGCGGGCGTGGCCCGACTCGACATGGCCGATGGCGGCGAGCAGTTCCCAGGGCAGGTTGCAGCCGGGCTTGGACTCCTGGAGCGAGGCGGCGGCCTGCTTGTAGGCGTCCAGCACGGTCGCGGGTATGCCGGACTCGGAGTCGGTGCCGGTGCCGCCCGTCCCGCCCGCGCTGGGCGAGGGCTTGGGGCTGTCGAGGGGCGGCAGGTCCGTGTAGTACGGCGAGTTGCCGGTCGCGCTGTCGTCCGCGAGGGCGTCCGGGGAGGGCGTGGTGTCGGAGGTGGTCCGTCTGCCCTGGTCGTCGGCCGTCACTCCGGGAGCCTGGGAGCCGGACAGCGCCGCGACCGCGAGCGCGGCCACGGCGGCGGTGGCCGCACCCTTGTACAGCCTCCTGCCGAATTGCGCCGACATAGAGTGAACCCCTCCCGTGGACGCCCGAGCGCCCGTCTCTGTCTGTCCCGTCGCCCTGTTGTGACGAACGACCCGCCGCGGGGGTTGCGCTCATGCGGCCGTTCGGTGGTGCGCCGCGAGCATCCGTCCGTTTTTGTCCGCACGCCGGACGCACTCCCCGCGCGCCGACCCAAGTGACCCTACGACAACTTCCGCGCCTCGGGCACCCGTTCGCGTCCGATATTCACCGGCCGTCCATACGTGATACTTGGCGCGTCGATCACACCCCCAGCGAGGAGCCGCGGTGCCGTTCACCTTGAGCCATGCGGCGGCGGTTCTGCCCGCCGTACGCACCGACGGAACGGGCCGGGGCCGACTGGTCCCGGCCGTCCTCGTGGCGGGCTCCTTCGGCCCCGACCTCACCTATTACGCGGCCAGCGGCGTGCCCGGCGCGATGGAGTTCGGCGATGTCACGCACTCCTTCGCGGGCGTTCTCACGGTCGATGTCGTCCTCAGCTGGGCGCTGGTGGGCCTCTGGCTGCTGGTGCGCGAGCCCTTGGTGGCCCTGCTGCCGCCGTCCCGCCAGGGCCGGCCGGCCGCCCTGCTGCGCTGCGGTGCGCCACGCGCGCGTGTTCGGCCGGATCTGCTGCTGTGGTGGTACGTCTCCGCGGTGCTCGGCTCCCTGACCCACGTGGTGTGGGACGCCTTCACCCACCTCGACCGCTGGGGCATGCGCCTGTTCCCCGTCCTCGGCGAGGAGATCGCGGGGTCGCCTCTGTACTGGTATCTCCAGTACGGCGGTTCCGCGGTCGCCGCGATCGTCATCGCGGTGTTCCTGACGGTGGCGCTACGGCGGGTTCCGGGCGGCGTCGGTCCGGTCGGGGTGCCGGCGCTGTCGGTGCGGGACCGGTGGCTGGCCCTTGTGCCCCTGCTCGGGTTGCCTGTGGTGCTCGCGGTGCTGCGGGCCGTGCGGTGGTGGGCGTACTGGGGGTCACGCGCCAAGCCGTGGGAACTGATTCCGACTCTGTGCTTCGGGGCGGGGGCGGGGCTCGTCCTGGGCGTGCTGGGGTACGCCGTGGCGGTCAGGGTGTGGCGTCCGGCTGCGGTGCGGGACGCGACGCTCGTACTGCGGTAGCGAGGAGGAGCTCCGCCCAGAGGAGGACGGTCGCCGCGGGGTCGGCGGGGATGCGGGGAGTTCCGGCGGCGGGCTCGAAGGTCCGTGCCCTTGGTTTCCGGCGGAGTGTTCGTATGCCCATGCCCGCATCCTGACGGGCCTGGGTGTGGGCTGGCGTCTTTGCAGGGGCCACGCGAGTGATGGTTCTTCGCGTCTGCCTGGTTGTTGTTGTGCTTAGGGGCGCGGGTTGTCTGTGGCGTGTCGCGCCCACGCGGCGGTAGCCGCAAATCGGCACAGCCCCGCGCCCCTGGGGAGTTTCCCTTCCCCTGATTTCCTAGTGCGCCGCCGACTCCCAGTCGGCCCCGTCGCCCACCGACACCCCGAGCGGTACGTCCAGGCTCACCGCGCTGGACATCTGCTCGCGGACCAGGGCCTCCGCCCGCTCCCGCTCGCCGGGGGCGACCTCCAGGACGATTTCGTCGTGGACCTGGAGGAGCATGCGGGTCTTCAGGTCGGCTTCGCGGAGCGCCGCGTCGACCTTGAGCATGGCGATCTTGACGATGTCGGCCGCCGTGCCCTGGATCGGGGCGTTCAGGGCCATGCGCTCGGCCGCCTCGCGGCGCTGCCGGTTGTCGCTGTTGAGGTCGGGCAGGTAGCGGCGGCGGCCGAAGAGGGTCGCCGTGTAGCCGGTCGCGCGGGCCTCGTCGACGGCTCGGCGCAGATAGTCCCGTACGCCGCCGAAGCGCTCGAAGTAGGCGTCCATCAGGGCGCGTGCCTCGCCCGCCTCGATGTTCAGCTGCTGAGAGAGACCGAAGGCCGAGAGGCCGTACGCCAGGCCGTAGGACATCGCCTTGATCTTGCGGCGCATCTCCGCGTCCACCGCGCCGGGCTCGACCGCGAAGACCTGCGAGGCGGCCGTGGTGTGCAGGTCCTCGCCCGAGGTGAAGGCTTCGATGAGGCCCTCGTCGGCGGAGAGGTGGGCCATCACGCGCAGCTCGATCTGGCTGTAGTCGGCCGTCATCAGGGACTCGAAGCCCTCGCCGACCACGAAGCCGCGGCGGATCGCGCGGCCCTCGTCCGTGCGGACGGGGATGTTCTGGAGGTTGGGGTCGGTGGAGGACAGCCGGCCGGTGGCGGCGACCGTCTGGTTGAAGGTGGTGTGGATCCGGCCGTCCGCGGCGATCGTCTTGATCAGGCCCTCGACGGTGACCCGCAGCTTCGCCTGCTCACGGTGGCGGAGCATGATCACCGGGAGCTCGTTCTCGGTCTGGCCCGCGAGCCAGGCCAGGGCGTCGGCGTCGGTGGTGTAGCCGGTCTTGGTCTTCTTGGTCTTGGGCAGGCCCAGCTCGCCGAAGAGGACCTCCTGGAGCTGCTTGGGCGAGCCGAGGTTGAACTCGTGTCCGGCCGCCGCGTGGGCCTCCTTCACCGCCTGCTGCACCGCACCGGCGAACATCTGTTCCATGGCTTCCAGGTGGGCGCGGTCCGCGGCGATGCCGTGCCGTTCCATCCGGGCCAGCAGCGCGGAGGTGGGCAGCTCCATGTCGCGCAGCAGATCGGCGGCGCCGACCTCCTCAAGACGGGCCTCGAAGGCCTCGCCCAGGTCGAGGACGGCACGGGCCTGCACCATCAGCGCCTCGGCCTCGGCGCCGTCGTCCGCGCCGAAGGCGAGCTGGCCGTCGGCCGTGGCGGCGGGGGCCAGCTCGCGGTGGAGGTACTCCAGGGACAACGCGTCCAGGTCGAAGGAGCGGCGGCCCGGCTTGACCAGGTAGGCGGCGAGGGCGGTGTCCATGGTGACGCCGTCCACGCTCCAGCCGTGCTCGGCGAAGACCCGCATCGCGCCCTTGGCATTGTGGAAGACCTTGGGGCGGGCGGCGTCGGCCAGCCAGGCGGTGAACGCCGTCTCGTCGGCCTCGTCCAGCTCGGACGGGTCGAACCAGGCGGCGGGGCCGTCGGGCGTGGCCAGCGCGACCTCGGCGACCGAGCCGGTACCCAGCGCCCAGGTGTCGACGGTGGCGACACCGAGAGCCTGCCCGTCGGCGTGCTCGGCCAGCCAGGGGGCCAGCTCGCCGGTGCCCAGCACCTGGCCGTCCAGCTCCACGCCTTCCGCGACGGCCGGGGTCTCCTCCGCCTCCTCGGAGCCGGGGTCGACGGCCAGCAGCCGCTCCCGCAGGGAGGGGTTACGGATCTCCAGGGTGTCCAGGACCATCGCGACGCCCTTGCGGTCGTACGCGGCCCGCTCCAGGTCGGCGACCGTCTTCGGCAGCTCGACGGTGCGCACCATCTCGGTGAGGCGGCGGTTGAGCTTGACCGCCTCCAGGTGGTCGCGGAGGTTCTGGCCCGCCTTGCCCTTGACCTCCTCGACCCGCTCGACCAGCTCCGCGAACGAACCGAACTGGTTGATCCACTTCGCGGCCGTCTTCTCGCCGACGCCCGGGATGCCCGGCAGGTTGTCGGACGGGTCGCCGCGCAGGGCGGCGAAGTCGGGGTACTGCGCGGGCGTCAACCCGTACTTCTCGATGACCTTCTCCGGGGTGAACCGGGTCAGCTCGGAGACGCCCTTCGTCGGGTAGAGCACGGTCGTGTGCTCGCTCACCAGCTGGAAGGAGTCACGGTCGCCGGTGACGATCAGCACCTCGAAGCCCTCGGCCTCGGCCTGGGTGGCGAGCGTGGCGATCACGTCGTCGGCCTCGAAGCCGTCCACGGCGAAGCGGGAGACATGCATCGCGTCGAGCAGCTCGCCGATCAGCTCGACCTGGCCCTTGAACTCGTCCGGGGTCTTGGAGCGGTTCGCCTTGTACTCGGTGAACTCCTCGGAGCGCCAGGTCTTGCGGGACACGTCGAAGGCGACCGCGAAGTGGGTCGGCGCCTCGTCGCGCAGGGTGTTGGCCAGCATCGACGCGAAGCCGTAGATGGCGTTCGTCGGCTGGCCGGTCGCGGTCGTGAAGTTCTCCGCGGGCAGCGCGAAGAACGCGCGGTAGGCCAGGGAATGCCCGTCCATGAGCATCAGTCGCGGACGGCCGCCGCCGGGGGTCGTTTCGGTCTTCTTCGATGCTGTCTCTGCCACGTCCCCGATCCTGCCACGCCGCACTGACAGTGGGGGCCCACCGCCGGATCGGCGGTGCCCGACCGGATCGCGCAAGCATCGCTCGCGTCGGGTGCGCAACCCGGGGCCGACCGGTGTCGGTGACACGTGCGAGGATCGGAGATGTACCTCACATACGCAGTCGTAAGGAGAGCGTGCGATGGCGACGAAGCCGCCCAAGGGTGATCCGGTGCAGGACGCGCCGCAGGTCGCCGAGCCGAAGCACGCGGCCGCCGGTCTGCCCGCCATCGGCCACACCCTGCGCATCGCCCAGCGGCAGATGGGCGTGAAGCGGACCGCGCTGACGCTGCTGCGGGTCAACCAGAAGGACGGCTTCGACTGCCCCGGCTGCGCCTGGCCGGAGCCGGAGCACCGGCACACCGCGGAGTTCTGCGAGAACGGCGCGAAGGCGGTCGCCGAGGAGGCCACCCTGCGCCGGGTGACCCCGGAGTTCTTCGCCGCGCACCCCGTCGCCGACCTGGCCACCCGCAGCGGGTACTGGCTGGGCCAGCAGGGGCGGCTGACGCACCCCATGTACCTCCCCGAGGGCGGCGACCGCTACGAGCCGGTCACCTGGGAGCGCGCCTTCGACATCGTCGCCGAGGAACTGGCCGCGCTCGGCTCCCCGGACGAGGCCCTCTTCTACACCTCCGGGCGGACCAGCAACGAGGCCGCGTTCCTCTACCAGCTCTTCGCCCGCGAGTTCGGCACGAACAACCTGCCGGACTGCTCGAACATGTGCCACGAGTCGTCGGGTTCGGCACTCAGCGAGACCATCGGCATCGGCAAGGGCAGCGTCCTGCTGGAGGACCTCTACCAGGCCGATCTGATCATCGTGGCCGGTCAGAACCCGGGCACCAACCACCCCCGGATGCTGTCCGCGCTGGAGAAGGCCAAGGCGAACGGCGCCAAGGTGATCAGCGTCAACCCGCTGCCCGAGGCGGGGATGGAGCGGTTCAAGAATCCGCAGACACCGCAGGGCATGCTCAAGGGCGCCGCGCTCAACGATCTGTTCCTCCAGATCCGCATCGGCGGCGACCAGGCGCTGTTCCGGCTGCTGAACAAGCTGATCCTCGACACGGAGGGCGCGGTCGACGAGGAGTTCGTCCGCGAACACACCCACGGCTACGAGGAGTTCGCCGCCGCCGCGCGGGCCGCCGACTGGGACGAGACGCTCACCGCGACCGGGCTCACCCAGGAGGAGATCGAGCGGGCGCTGGGGATGATCCTGGCCTCCGAGCGGACCATCGTCTGCTGGGCGATGGGCCTCACCCAGCACAAGCACGCGGTGCCGACCATCCGCGAGGTGGTCAACTTCCTGCTGCTGCGCGGCAACATCGGGCGGCCGGGCGCGGGCGTGTGCCCGGTGCGCGGGCACTCCAACGTGCAGGGCGACCGCACGATGGGCATCTTCGAGCGGCCCGCGCCGGCCTTCCTGGACGCCCTGGAGAAGGAGTTCGGGTTCGCGCCGCCGCGTGAGCACGGCTACGACGTCGTCCGGGCCATCCGCGCGATGCGGGACGACAAGGCGAAGGTGTTCTTCGCGATGGGCGGCAACTTCGTGTCGGCGTCGCCCGACACCGAGGTGACCGAGGCGGCGATGCGGCGGGCGCGGCTGACGGTGCATGTGTCGACCAAGCTGAACCGCTCGCACGCGGTCACGGGAGCGCGGGCGCTGATCCTGCCGACGCTGGGCCGCACCGAGCGTGACCTTCAGGGCGGCGGCGAGCAGTTCGTGACCGTCGAGGACTCCATGGGCATGGTGCACGCCTCACGCGGGCGGCTGGAACCGGCGAGCGGGCAGTTGCTGTCCGAGCCGGCGATCGTGTGCCGGCTGGCGCGGCGGGTGCTCGGTGCGGACAGCCGGGTGCCGTGGGAGGAGTTCGAGAAGGACTACGCCACGATCCGGGACCGTATCGCGCGGGTGATCCCCGGGTTCGAGGACTTCAACGCGCGCGTGGCGCATCCCGGCGGGTTCGCGCTGCCGCACGCCCCGCGTGACGAGCGGCGGTTCCCGACGGCGACGGGCAAGGCCAACTTCACGGCGGCGCCGGTGGAGTACCCCGAACTGCCCGAGGGGCGGCTGCTGCTTCAGACGCTGCGGTCGCACGACCAGTACAACACCACGATCTACGGCCTTGACGACCGTTACCGGGGGATCAAGAACGGGCGGCGTGTAGTGCTGGTGAACCCCGAGGACGCTCGGACGCTCCGGGTCGCGGACGGGTCGTACGTGGATCTGGTCAGCGAGTGGAAGGACGGGGTCGAGCGGCGGGCTCCGGGGTTCCGGGTCGTGCACTATCCGACGGCGCGGGGGTGTGCGGCGGCGTACTACCCGGAGACCAATGTGCTGGTGCCGCTGGACTCCACCGCGGACACCAGTAACACCCCGGCCAGCAAGTCCGTGGTGGTGCGTCTGGAACAATCGGCGACCGACTGAGCGTTTGCTCAGGTGCCGGCGGACGCCGGAGCGGATCGACGACGAACGGAGTCCGGCCCCATGGGCGAGCAGCAGCAGGTTCAGTTCCCGCAAGAGGTCATCGACGAGTACGCCGCGCTCGGGGTGGACCTGCCCGCGCTGTTCTCGGCGGGGCACCTGGGGACGCGGATGGGGGTGCAGATCCTGGAGGCGTCCGCGGAGAAGGTCGTCGGCACGATGCCGGTGGAGGGGAACACCCAGCCGTACGGGCTGCTGCACGGGGGCGCTTCCGCGGTGCTGGCGGAGACGCTGGGGTCGGTGGGGTCGATGTTGCACGGGGGGTCTTCGAAGATCGCCGTGGGTGTGGACCTGAACTGCACGCATCACCGGGGGGTGCGGTCGGGGCTGGTGACCGGGGTGGCCACGCCGGTGCATCGGGGGCGGTCGACCGCGACGTACGAGATCGTGATCAGCGACGAGGGCGGTAAGCGGGTGTGTACTGCACGTCTGACCTGCCTGCTTCGGGATGTGCGGCCGGGGGACGGCGAGCCTGTGGGCGTGTCCGGCTGATCGGCTGAGTCCGGGGGTGGGTGCGCTCGCCCGCGCTTGCCGGGTGCCGCTGCGCCCACCCGCAGCTACGGCGCATGGAGCGATACAGCCCCCGGTAGTACCGTTTGTCCATGAGGCCCCCGTCATGACCGGCATCGGTCCTGTCGAACCCGTCAACTCCCCTGAGCCGGATGAGAGTTACGAGGTCATCGGGGCCGATGGGCCGCGCCGCACGGACCGGCTCGCGCGCCGCTGGGCCGCCCTCTCCCCCCGCGCCCGCAGGGCCGCCGTCGCCGCCGCCCTCGTCGCCCTCAGTGCCGCCGGAGCCCTCCTCCTCACCCCGGACGACCCCGAGCCCAGCGAGACCCTCGACCTCTCCGCCTGGCCCGCCAACGTCACCAGATGGGACTACCTCGGCCCCGCCCAGGAGCCCAACTCCGTTGCCACCAGGGGAAGTTTCCGATTCCGCGTATCGGTACTCCGGGGCCCCGACGTCACCGTGCGAGTCACGGGGGCCGCGTTCGACGGGCTCCGCGCCCACAGCACTCCCCGGCCCGAGTTCACCGTGCCGGGTGGGGCAAGTCGGCGTATCACGGTGGAGATTTCCGTATCCGACTGTTCGGAACTGCCCCTGGATGCGGGATTTCACTATCTCGACGTAACGCTGCGTAACACTCACGCAATACAGCGCCACAGCTTCATCTTCGGTGGCGCATTCTCGCGGGACCTTTCCGACCTCCTTCACGCGGCCTGCGACCCCATACCCCCTGGACCGGGCCCAAGGCCAACCGGAAGTGCAAGTTCTCAGAATGCGGACTGAGTGGAAATTCCGCCAAAACGGCTGAGAGCCCCCTCGGCCGAAGCTCGCCCTCCGGCACGTCATAACAAGAAAGTCACAAGGAAGCTCACGCCGATGCCCATCCGCACATACCGGGCTTAGAGTCACGGCCAGTCACCGCTCCATCGGGAGTTCGGTACCAGCGCAGCACCCGCCGCCCCTACCGGGGCGGACGTGACTGCGGAAAGGACCTGATTGTGCGACGTTCCTTGGTGATACTTACCTCCGTCCTCGCGACCGGAGCTCTGTCCCTCACCGCCTGCGGCTCCCGAGACGACAACGGCGGCAGCGACAGCGACAGCGGCGAGACCACGACGCTGACCATTGGTGTCGACGCCCCGCTCTCCGGTGAGAACTCCACCACCGGCCTCGGCATCCAGTACGGCGCCCAGATCGCTGTCGACGACGCGAACAAGAACAAGCTCGTCCCGGGCGTGACCTTCAAGCTGAAGGCGTTCGACGACAAGGCGCAGCCGGCCACCGGCCAGACCAACGCGACCGCGATCACCGGCGACAAGACCGCCGTCGGCGCCGTCGGCCCGCTGAACTCCGGCGTCGCCCAGACGATGCAGCAGGTCTTCGCCTCGGCCAAGATGGTCCAGATCTCCCCGTCCAACACCGCCCCGGAGCTGACCCAGGGCAAGGACTGGCAGACGGAGAAGAAGCGGCCGTTCGACACGTACTTCCGTACGGCCACCACCGACGAGCTCCAGGGCAGCTTCGCCGCCGACTACGCGCTCAACGGCCTCAAGAAGAAGAAGGCCTTCGTCGTCGACGACAAGCAGACCTACGGCGCCGGTCTGGCGAAGATCTTCAACGAGCAGTTCAAGAAGCTGGGTGGCTCGGTCGTCGAGACCGACCACGTCAACACCGGCGACAAGGACTTCGGCTCCCTCGTCACCAAGATCAAGAACTCCGGCGCCGACCTGCTCTACTACGGCGGCCAGTACGACGAGTCCGCGCTGCTCACCAAGCAGATGAAGGACGCCGGGGTGAAGATCCCGCTGTTCGGCGGTGACGGCATGTTCGCCTCCACCTACATCGAGGCCGGCGGCAAGGCCACCGAGGGCGACCTCGCCACCGCGATCGGTGTCCCCGCCGACACCCTGCCCGCCGCCAAGACCTTCATCGAGACCTACAAGTCCAAGGGCTACAAGGGCGACTACGGCGCCTACGGCGCGTACTCCTACGACGCCACCACCGCCATCATCAAGGCCGTGAAGGCCGCCGTGGACGCCAACGACGGCAAGGTCCCCAGCGACATCAACGAGCTCCGCGCCCAGGTCGTCGAGGGCGTTCAGAAGTCGGACTTCGAGGGCCTGTCCGGCAAGGTCGCCTTCGACGAGTACGGCGACACCACCAACAAGCAGCTCACCGTCTACCAGGTCGTCAAGGGTGAGTGGAAGGCCGTGAAGACCGGCACCGCCGACCTCGGCTGACCCAGGCAACGCATCAGCATCGCGGGCCGCGCGGGAGGGGACCCCGACCGCGCGGCCCGTTCTCACACCCAGACCCTGCACACGCTCAGTGCATAGAGACCCCTGCACGCGAATAGTGCACACGACATCCAGCGACATGGAGGCCATGCGGTGAACACCCTGCCGCAGCAGCTGGCCAACGGGCTGCTTCTAGGCTCGATGTACGGGCTGATCGCCATCGGCTACACGATGGTGTACGGCATCGTCCAGCTCATCAACTTCGCGCACGGCGAGATCTTCATGACCGGGGCCTTCGGCGCCTTCACGGTCTACTTCTACATCCTCCCCGACGGCACGGCGATGGCCGTGGCCGTCCCGCTCATGCTGATCGGCGGCGGCCTCGTGGCCGTACTCATCGCCGTCGGCGCGGAACGGTTCGCCTACCGACCACTGCGCGGAGCACCACGCCTGGCACCGCTCATCACCGCCATCGGCCTCTCCCTGGCTCTCCAGGAAGTCGTCCGTAACTTCTACCCCGGCGCCGACCGAGCCATCGCCTTCCCCGGCCTCGACGCCACCCACGACATCGGCTCCATCACCATCAAGGACGCCGACATCTTCCTGATCCTGGCCGCTATCATCTGCATGGCCGCCCTCGCCTTCTTCGTCCGCAAGTCCCGCACCGGCCGCGCCATGCAGGCCACCGCCCAGGACCCGGACACCGCCCAGCTCATGGGCATCGACACCAACCGCATCATCGTCATAGCCTTCGCGATCGGCGGCTTCTTCGCCGCGGTCGCCGCGGTCGCCTACGGCCTGAAGTACGGCAACATCGACTACCGCATGGGCTTCCTGATGGGCCTCAAGGCCTTCACCGCGGCCGTCCTCGGCGGCATCGGCAACATCTACGGCGCCATGCTCGGTGGTCTCGTCCTCGGCATCGCCGAGACCCTGGCCTCCGCCTACATCGACGAGATCCCCGGCATGCAGCAGCTCGGCGGCCAGAGCTGGGCCAACGTCTGGGCCTTCTGCCTCCTCATCCTCGTGCTCCTGGTCAGGCCACAGGGCCTGCTCGGCGAACGCGTCGCGGACAGGGCGTGATCACGTGACTGAGATCCAGAAGACCACCCCGGACACCCCGGAGACCGCGGCAACCCCATCCGCCCGCGGACTGCTCTCCCTGCCGCTCGCCGCGGCCCGCGCCCTGCTGCTGGCCGGCGGTGTCGCCACCGCCGCCTCCGCCTTCCTCGCCTGGACCTGGACCGACGAGTTCCCCGGCGACCTCACCATCACCGGATACCCGGGCGGCCTCCAGTGGCTGACCTTCGTCGCCGGACTGCTCACCACCCTGTTCGCGCTGTCGTCCTACGGCATCCGCGGCCTGGGCTGGCTGATGCCCGCCAAGAACAACGCGCCGCTGGTGCTCGTGGCACTCGGCGGCTTCGCCACCACCTGGTTCACCGTCATCTCCATCTGCGTGGAGCTCAACGGCATCGTGAACCTGGAGCCCGGCGGCTACATCGCGGCCATCGCCTCCCTGCTGCCCGTGCTCGGCGCCCTCGCCCTGCCCGAGCAGCTCGGCGACGACCTCAAGGAAAACCTCAAGACCTACGTCGCCAAGCCGGACCGGATCCCCGCCGCGAAGAGCCTCGCGCCCTGGGTCGAGCGGGCCATCATCACCGTCGTCACGGCGATCGGCCTGGCCGTCTTCACCTACGGCATCGACACCGAATACGGCGAGCTGTTCGTCGGCTACCTGATCCTGATCAGCTTCTCGCTGTGGGCGCTGCACACCGCGGGTCTGCTGGACACCTTCTCCCGCATCGTCTCCCACAACCGCAGCTTCACGCTGGCCATGGGCTTCGTCGCGGCGATCGCGTTCCCCTTCACCCAGACCGATGACCACTACGCCAACATCGGCGTGAACATCCTGATCTTCGGTACGGTCGCGCTCGGCCTGAACATCGTCGTCGGCCTCGCCGGCCTGCTGGACCTCGGTTACGTCGCCTTCCTCGGCGTCGGCGCCTACACCGCGGCCCTGGTCTCCGGCTCCGAGTTCTCCCGGTTCTCCGGCGTCCAGTTCCCCTTCTGGGCCGCCGCCCTGACCGGCGCCGCCGCCTCGCTGCTCTTCGGTGTGCTGATCGGCGCCCCGACCCTGCGGCTGCGCGGCGACTACCTCGCCATCGTCACCCTCGGCTTCGGTGAGATCTTCCGAATCGCCGTGAACAACATGGACGGCGACTCCGGCCCCGACATCACCAACGGCCCCAACGGCATCCCGTCCATCCCGGACCTGAGCTTCTTCGGGTTCAACATGGGCGAGTCGCACGACATCGGCGGCTTCACCCTCGGCCGGTTCGCCAACTACTACCTGCTGATGGTCCTGATCATGGCCATCGTGGTCCTCGTCTACACCCGCGCCGCGGACTCCCGCATCGGCCGCTCCTGGATCGCCATCCGGGAGGACGAGACCGCCGCCACCGCCATGGGCATCAACGGCTTCCGGGTCAAGCTCGTCGCCTTCGCGCTCGGCGCGGCCCTCGCCGGCCTCGCGGGCACGGTCAGCGCGCACGTGACCTACTCCGTGGTGCCGACGCCGTACCAGTTCGCCGGTTCCACGCCGCCCAACTCGGCGTTCCTGCTGGCCGCCGTCGTCCTCGGCGGCATGGGCACGGTCGCAGGACCGCTGCTCGGCGCGGCGCTGCTCTACCTGCTCCCGGAGAAGCTCAACTTCCTCCAGGACAAGTCGCTGCTGGCCTTTGGTATCGCGCTGGTACTGCTGATGCGCTTCCGCCCGGAAGGCATCATCGCCAACCGCCGCCGCCAGCTCGAATTCCACGAGACCGGCCAACTCGACGTACCAGAACAAGCGACGCTGTCCGACGAACCGGCCGTCACCAAGGCAGGGGCGTAACGAACCATGACGACACCTGTACTCGAAGCCCGCGGCGTCACCATGCGCTTCGGCGGTCTGACCGCCGTCCGCTCGGTGGACTTCACGGTGAACTCCGGCGAGATCGTCGGCCTGATCGGCCCCAACGGCGCCGGCAAGACGACCTTCTTCAACTGCCTGACGGGCCTGTACGTCCCCACCGAGGGCACGGTCTCCTACAAGGGCACCGTGCTGCCGCCCAAGCCGCACCTGGTCACGCAGGCGGGCATCGCCCGTACCTTCCAGAACATCCGGCTGTTCGCCAACATGACGGTCCTGGAGAACGTCCTGGTCGGCCGTCACACCCGGACCAAGGAAGGTCTCTGGTCGGCGCTGCTGCGCGGCCCCGGCTTCAAGAAGGCGGAGAAGGCCAGCGAGGAACGGGCCATGGAACTCCTGGAGTTCATCGGCCTCGCCCACAAGCGGGACCACCTCGCTCGTAACCTCCCCTACGGCGAGCAGCGCAAGCTGGAGATCGCGCGCGCCCTCGCCTCCGACCCCGGTCTGCTCCTCCTGGACGAGCCGACCGCCGGTATGAACCCGCAGGAGACGCGGGCGACGGAGGAACTGGTCTTCGCCATCCGCGACAAGGGCATCGCCGTCCTCCTCATCGAGCACGACATGCGCTTCGTCTTCAACCTGAGCGACCGCGTCTCCGTCCTCGTCCAGGGCGAGAAGCTCGTCGAGGGCACCTCCGAGGTCGTCCAGGCCGACGAGCGAGTCATCGCCGCATACCTGGGCGAGCCGTTCGAGGGCGACCCCGGCCAGGCGGAAGCCGCCGAGGTCGAGGCAGCGGAAGCCTCGGCCGACGCCACCAGCACCACCAGCACGAAAGGGGAGGCCCAGTGACCGCACTGCTTGAGGTCGAGGACCTCCGGGTCGCCTACGGCAAGATCGAGGCCGTCAAGGGCATCTCCTTCAGCGTGGAGGCGGGCCAGGTCGTCACCCTGATCGGCACCAACGGCGCCGGCAAGACCACCACCCTGCGCACCCTGTCGGGGCTCCTCAAGCCCTCTTCCGGGAAGATCCTGTTCGACGGCAAGCCGCTCACCGGCATCGCCGCCCACAAGATCGTCGCGCTGGGTCTTGCCCACTCCCCCGAGGGCCGGCACATCTTCCCCCGGCTGACCATCTTCGAGAACCTCCAGCTCGGCGCCTTCCTCCGGAAGGACAAGGAGGGCATCGAGAAGGACATCCAGAAGGCGTACGACCTGTTCCCCATCCTCGGAGAACGCCGCAACCAGGCGGCGGGCACCCTCTCCGGCGGTGAGCAGCAGATGCTGGCGATGGGCCGCGCCCTGATGTCCCAGCCGAAGCTGCTGATGCTCGACGAGCCCTCCATGGGCCTGTCGCCGATCATGATGCAGAAGATCATGGCGACGATCGCCGAGCTGAAGTCGCAGGGCACCACGATCCTGCTGGTCGAGCAGAACGCCCAGGCGGCGCTCTCGCTCGCCGACCAGGGTCACGTCATGGAGGTCGGCAACATCGTCCTGTCCGGCACCGGCCAGGACCTCCTCCACGACGAGTCGGTCCGCAAGGCCTACCTCGGCGAGGACTGATCAGTCACGGCAAAGGCCCGCACTCCCCTCGCCGGGGATGCGGGCCTTCGCTCTGTCTGTGTGCCGTGGGCCTCAGCCCTTGGCAGCCTTCTTCTCCTCGGCGTCCTGAATGACGGCCTCGGCGACCTGCTGCATCGACATCCGCCGGTCCATGGAGGTCTTCTGGATCCACCGGAAGGCGGCGGGCTCGGTCAGCCCATACTCCGTCTGAAGAACCGACTTCGCCCGGTCGACGAGCTTCCGCGTCTCCAGCCGCTGGGTGAGATCGGCGACCTCCTTCTCCAACTCCCTCAGTTCGGTGAACCGCGACACGGCCATCTCAATGGCGGGCACGACATCACTCTTGCTGAACGGCTTGACGAGGTAGGCCATGGCACCGGCGTCCCGGGCCCGCTCGACGAGGTCGCGCTGCGAGAAGGCGGTGAGCATGAGCACCGGTGCGATGCTCTCCTCGGCGATCTTCTCGGCGGCGGAGATGCCGTCCATCTTGGGCATCTTCACATCGAGAATGACGAGGTCGGGGCGGTGCTCCCGAGCCAACTCAATGGCCTGCTCACCGTCACCGGCCTCACCGACGACGGAGTACCCCTCTTCTTCGAGCATCTCTTTGAGATCGAGCCGAATCAAAGCCTCGTCCTCGGCAATGACGACACGGGTCGTCAGCGGAGGCACGTGCGACTTGTCGTCGTCGGGCGCGTCTACGGGCTGGGGCGACTCGGGGGCGGTCACGGGGGCTCCTCGTTCAGGGGCAGGGGTGCTGCTGACAAGAGCCTACCTAGCTGCGATAAGGTGAGGGCACGGCGGGTGACCGTCGACCTTCACATTGAAGGTGGGCCCCGGTAGCCCAGCGGTAGAGGCCATGGATTCAAAACCCATCCAGCGTCGGTTCGAATCCGACTCGGGGCACTTTTCCTTGGATTCCAAGGGACTCACCGGAAAGCGGATGTTCCCGTTCTCGTGAACATCCGCTTTTTGGTGCGTGTCGTCGCGATCACTCCCACAGGGTGTTCGTATGTACGACCTCGGTACACGCAAGCTGACTCTGGCCTTGGTGGCGGAGGGGCGCAGTCTCAACTCCGTCAGCAAGGAAACAGGAATATCTCGCGCCGCTATCCGCTCATGGCAAGCGCGCATCGATCCGCTGCCCCGTATGCAGCGGACTCCTTGCTCGCTTTGCGGTCCAGCGGCGGAGCCGCCATCGGACAAGGCGTCGTACAGCTACCTGCTGGGCCTGTACCTGGGCGACGGCTGCATCAGCCCAGGCATGAAGAAGGGCTACTTCCTCCGCATCGCCTGCGCCGACTCGTGGCCCGGCCTCATCGAAGCGTGTGCCGCGGCAGTCGAAGCGATCAACCCCAGCGGGAAGGCGTACCGAGTCCAGGCCGTCGGATACACCTCCGTGGTCGGCTACAGCGGGCACTGGCCCTGCCTCTTCCCCCAACACGGTCCCGGCAAGAAGCACGAGCGCCGCATCACTCTCGAACCCTGGCAGCAGGCAGTCGTCGACGCTCACCCCTGGGAGTTCATCCGCGGCCTCATCCACTCCGACGGCTGCCGCGTCATCAACTGGACGACCCGGATGGTCTCCGGCGAGCGCAAGCGCTACGAGTACCCGCGGTACTTCTTCACCAACAAGTCAGACGACATCCGGGCGCTTTACACCGACACCCTCGACAAGCTCGGGGTCGAGTGGGCCGTCTACGCCCGCAACGGCAACGCGTTCAACATCTCCGTCGCCAGGAAGGCTTCCGTAGCCCTCCTGGACACCCACGTAGGCCCCAAGCACTGACAACAAAAGGGCCCCTCCTCAAGAGGGGCCCTCCGCCTGCTACTTGGGGCTGTCGTCCTCGCCGATGTGGTGGACGCGGACCATGTTCGTCGAGCCCGATACCCCGGGGGGCGAGCCCGCTGTGATGACCACCGTGTCGCCCTTCTGGCAACGGCCGTACTTCAGGAGCAGTTCGTCGACCTGCTCGACCATCGCATCCGTCGATTCCACATGCGGGCCCAGGAACGTTTCGACACCCCATGTCAGGTTGAGCTGGGAGCGGGTTGACGGTTCGGGGGTGAAGGCCAGCAGGGGGATTGGGGAGCGGTAGCGGGAGAGGCGGCGGGCTGTGTCGCCGGACTGGGTGAAGGCGACCAGGAATTTGGCGCCCAGGAAGTCGCCCATCTCGGCTGCGGCTCGGGCTACTGCTCCGCCTTGGGTGCGGGGCTTGTTGCTGTCCGTCAGAGGCGGGAGGCCCCTCGCCAGGAGGTCTTCCTCCGCCGCTTCTACGATCTTTGCCATCGTGCGGACCGTTTCGATGGCGTACTTGCCCACGCTGGTCTCGCCGGAGAGCATCACCGCGTCCGTGCCGTCGATGACCGCGTTCGCCACGTCCGATGCCTCGGCGCGCGTCGGGCGGGCGTTGTCGATCATCGAGTCGAGCATCTGGGTTGCCACGATGACCGGTTTGGCGTTGCGCTTGGCCAGTTTGATGGCGCGCTTCTGGACGATCGGGACCTGTTCCAGGGGCATTTCGACGCCGAGGTCGCCGCGGGCGACCATGATGCCGTCGAAGGCGGCGACGATGTCGTCGATCGACTCCACGGCTTGGGGTTTTTCCACCTTGGCGATGACGGGGAGTCGGCGGCCCTCCTCGTCCATGATGCGGTGGACGTCCTCGATGTCGCGGCCGCTGCGTACGAAGGAGAGGGCGATGACGTCGAAGCCGGTGCGCAGGGCCCAGCGGAGGTCTTCTTCGTCCTTCGAGGACAGGGCGGGGACGGAGACGGCGACGCCGGGGAGGTTCAGGCCCTTGTGGTCGGAGATCATGCCGCCTTCGATCACCGTCGTGCGGACGCGGGGGCCGTCGACTGCGGTGACTTCGAGGCAGACCTTGCCGTCGTCGACGAGGATGCGTTCGCCGGGGGTGACGTCGGCGGCGAGACCCTGGTACGTCGTTCCGCAGCTCTCGCGGTCGCCTTGCGCGCCCTCTTCCACGGTGATGGTGAAGGTGTCGCCGCGTTCAAGGAGTACGGGTCCTTCGGTGAAGCGGCCGAGGCGGATCTTCGGGCCTTGAAGGTCGGCGAGGAGGCCGACGCTGCGGCCGGTCTCGTCGGAGGCCTTGCGCACGCGCTGGTAGCGGTCCTCGTGGTCGGCGTGGCTGCCGTGGCTGAGGTTGAAGCGGGCCACGTCCATTCCGGCGTCGACCAGTGCCTTTATCTGGTCGTACGAGTCGGTGGCGGGTCCCAGGGTGCAGACGATTTTCGCTCGGCGCATGTTTAGAGCCTAGGGCTTACCAGTGGGTAGCGAATTGGTCCCGCATGACTACTCAACAACCTTTGCGTGAAGGGCTATTGACAAGTGTTGAATTGTGCGGGGGGTCGCTCTGATGAGCGAATTGGTGAGCGAAATTCGGAGAATTGCACTACAGGCGCGGGGGCGTCATGGTGAATCGCGCATTCACCTGGGCGTAGACGTGCTGGCGCTGGGGTTCGAGGTCGAGGGCGGTCACGGTGTCCTCGGCGGCTTCCGCGTAGGCCATGGAGCGCATGCGGCCGGCTGCCATGGGGTGGGGTCCGCCGTCCTCGGCGCCGATGTCGGCGATCTCGACGAGGGCGGCGAGTGAGGTGCCGAGCGCTTCCGCGTATTCGCGGGCGCGCTGGACCGCTTCGTGGACGGCTCGTTCTCGGGCCTGGCGGTGGGCGGGTGAGTCGGGGCGCAGGTCCCACCAGGGGCCGTCGACGCGGGTGAGGTCCAAGTCGGCGAGGCGGGTGGTGAGTTCGCCGAGTGCGGTGAAGTCGGTGAGTTCGGCGGTGAGGTGGACGGTGCCGTGGTAGGTGTGCACGCGTTCGCCGCGCCCGCGTTTGGTGAGTTCGGGTCGTACGGAGAAGGCGCCGGTCTCCAGTCGTTCCACCGCGTCCCCGTAAGACTTGACCAGGTCGAGGGCGGTGGCGTTGCGGCGGGTGAGGTCTTCGAGGGCGGAGCGTCGGTCCTTGCCGCGGGAGGCGACCGTGATGCCGATGCGGCCGATCTCGGGGTCGACTTCGAGGTGGGCCTCGCCGCGGACGGCGATGCGCGGGGCGTCGGGGGTGCCGTAGGGGACGGCGGGCGTGGTCATACGCCCCACTGTGTCACTGGTTGGCGGGTTCTGGTCCCGTCAACTCATAGGTTCGGTCACCAGATCGCAACGTCCTGGACCTGTTGCCCGTCGCCATGTCCGGGTCAGAATCTACGCGCGTCGGTCTCGGCCGGGTCCGGGATCTACGCGCGTCATGAACCATCCGGAGGAGAACCGAGACATGCCCCTGAACCGTCGGAAGTTCCTGAAGAAGTCGGCCGTGACCGGAGCGGGGGTCGCACTGGCCGGTGCCGCGGCGGCGCCGGCGGCCGAGGCCGCCGAGGTGACGAAGGGTCCGAGGCCCGCCAAGCGGTACTCCCTGACGGTGATGGGCACCACCGATCTGCACGGCAACGTCTTCAACTGGGACTACTTCAAGGACGCGGAGTACACCGACGCCAAGGGCAATGCGAAGGGCCTCGCCCGGGTCGCCACGCTCGTGGAGCAGGTCCGTGCGGAGAAGGGCCGCTGCAACACCCTGCTGATCGACGCCGGTGACACGATCCAGGGCACGCCGCTGACGTACTACTACGCCAAGGTCGACCCGATCACCGCCAAGGGCGGCCCGGTGCACCCGATGGCGCAGGCGATGAACGCCATCGGGTACGACGCGGTGGCGCTCGGCAACCACGAGTTCAACTACGGCATCGAGACGCTGCGCAAGTTCGAGGAGCAGTGCGACTTCCCGCTGCTCGGCGCGAACGCGCTGGACGCGAAGACGCTCAAGCCCGCGTTCCCGCCGTACTTCATGAAGACGTTCCGGGTGAAGGGCGCCCCGCCGGTCAAGGTCGCCGTGCTCGGGCTCACCAACCCTGGTATCGCGATCTGGGACAAGGCCTACGTCCAGGGCAGGATGACCTTCCCGGGGCTTGAGGAGCAGGCCGCGAAGTGGGTGCCGAAGCTTCGCTCGATGGGCGCGGACGTGGTCGTCGTGTCGGCGCACTCCGGTTCCTCCGGCACCTCTTCCTACGGTGACCAGCTGCCGTACATCGAGAACTCGGCGGCGCTGGTCGCGCAGCAGGTGCCGGGCATCGACGCGATTCTGGTGGGCCACGCGCACACGGAGATCGCCGAGTTGAAGGTGGCGAACGAGCAGACCGGGAAGACGGTCGTGCTGTCGGAGCCGCTCTGCTACGCGCAGCGACTGTCGCTGTTCGACATCGAGCTGGTCTTCAGCAAGGGCCGTTGGACGGTCGAGTCGGTCGCGGCGAGCGTGCGTGATTCGAAGACGGTCGCGGACGACCCGGAGATCACCAAGCTGCTCCAGGACGAGCACGACGTCGTGGTGGAGTACGTCAACCAGGTCGTCGGCACCGCGACGGCGACGCTGACCACGGTGGACGCCCGCTACAAGGACGCCCCGATCATCGACCTGATCACCAAGGTCCAGGAGGACGTGGCCAGGGCGGCGCTGGCGGGCACCGAGTACGCCGAACTGCCGGTGATCTCGCAGGCGTCGCCGTTCTCGCGGACCTCGCAGATCCCGGCGGGCAACGTGACCATCCGGGACCTGTCGAGCCTGTACGTGTACGACAACACCCTGGTCGCCAAGCTGATGACGGGTGCTCAGGTCAAGGCGTACCTGGAGTACTCGGCGGAGTACTTCGTGCAGACGGCGGCCGGTGCCGCGGTGGACGTGGAGAAGCTGACCAACGCGGGCGGCCGCCCGGACTACAACTACGACTACGTGTCGGGGCTGTCGTACGACATCGACATCGCCCAGGCGGCGGGTTCGCGGATCAAGAACCTGACCTACAACGGTGCCGCGCTCGACGACGCGCAGAAGTTCGTGTTCGCGGTGAACAACTACCGTGCCAACGGCGGCGGCGCCTTCCCCCATGTCGCCTCGGCGCAGGAGCTGTGGTCGGAGTCGACGGAGATCCGCACCCGGATCGCCGAGTGGGTCACCGCGAAGGGTGTGCTCGACCCGAAGGAGTTCGCGTCGGTGGACTGGAAGCTCACGCGGGACGGCACGCCGGTGTTCTAGTCCCCCGGGTCCATGGGTGAGCCTCAGATCCCGTCCAGCAGTGGCGTCAGGGCCTTCGGCCGGCGCGCGGACGGGATCTGGGGCTCTTGTGGTTCCAGGCCGAAGCTGGTGAAGGCGGTGCGGCCGGGGAGCGGGTATGTCTCCTTGTCCGTCACGGAGTTGAGGATGGTGGCGCTGCGCCAGGCGGACAGGCCGAGGTCGGGGGTGCCGACGCCGTGGGTGTGGCGTTCGGCGTTCTGGACGTAGACGTTGCACCCCGAGCCGGTGACCGAGGGGTCGAGAACGAGGCGGAACTGCTCGTCCACGCGGGGGCGTTCGCGGCTGTCGCGGCGCAGGTAGGGGTCGAGTCCGGCGAGGATGCGGTCGAGGGGGCGCTCGCGGTAGCCGGTGGCGAGGACGACCGCGTCGGTGGTGAGCCTTGAGCGGGTGCCCTGTTCGATGTGTTCCAGGTGCAGTTCGACCTTGGTGGTGGCGATCCGGCCCGCGGTGCGGACCCGGACGCCCGGGGTGAGCACGGTGTCCGGCCAGCCGCCGTGCAGGGTACGGCGGTACAGCTCGTCGTGGAGGGCGGCGAGGGTGCCGGCGTCGATGCCCTTGTGGAGCTGCCACTGGGTGCTGACCAGTCGGTCGCGGACGGGTTCGGCGAGGGCGTGGAAGTAGCGGGTGTAGTCCGGTGTGAAGTGTTCGAGGCCCAGTTTGGAGTACTCCATGGGCGCGAAGGACGGGGTGCGGCCGATCCAGTGCAGGCCCTCGTGTCCGGCGGGGCGGGTGCGGAGCAGATCGAGGAAGATCTCGGCGCCGGACTGTCCCGAGCCGACGACGGTGACGTGTTCGGCGGCCAGTAGTTCCGCGCGGTGGCCGAGGTAGTCGGCGGCGTGGAACACGGGGACGCCGTGGGCCTGGACGAGGGGTTTGAGGGGGTCGGGGACGTACGGCTCGGTGCCGATGCCCAGGACGACGTTGCGGGTGTAGGCGCGGCCCAGTGCCTCGGCCTCCCCGTCGGCGTCGAGCTGGGTGAAGTCGACCTCGAAGACGTCCCGTTCGGGGTTGAAGCGGACGGCGTCGACCTGGTGGCCGAAGTGCAGTGCGGGCAGGTTCTCCGACACCCAGCGGCAGTAGGCGTCGTATTCGGCGCGCTGGATGTGGAAGCGCTCGGCGAAGTAGAAGGGGAAGAGGCGGTCGCGGGTTCTGAGGTAGTTCAGGAACGTCCAGGGGCTGGCGGGGTCGACGAGGGTGACCAGGTCGGCGAGGAAGGGCACTTGGATGGTGGCGCCGTCGATGAGCAGGCCGGGGTGCCAGTCGAAGGCGGGGCCTTGTTCGTAGAAGGCGGTGTCGAGTTCGGCGAGTGGGTGGGCGAGGGCGGCGAGGGAGAGGTTGAACGGGCCGATGCCGATGCCGACCAGGTCGCGTGGGGTGTCGGGGGTGGGGCTCATCGGGGGGTGGTTCCTTCCACGAGGTTCAGCAGGGCGGCCAGGTCGTCGGGGCGGGTGTGGGGGTTGAGGAGGGTGACCTTCAGCCAGAGCCGGCCGTCGAGGCGGGCGCGGCCGAGGACGGCGCGGCCTTCGGTGAGGAGGGTTCGGCGTATGGCGGCGACTTTGTCGTCGGTGGCGGTTCTGGGGCGGAACAGGACCGTGCTGATGGTGGGGCGGTCGTAGAGCTCGAAGGCGGGGTGCGTGTCGACGAGCTCGGCGAACTCCTCTGCCCGTTCGCAGACTTGGTCGACGAGCCTGCCCATGCCTGTGCGGCCGAGGGTCTTGAGGGTGACCGCGATCTTGAGGATGTCGGGGCGGCGGGTGGTGCGCAGGGAGCGGCCGAGGAGGTCGGGGAGTCCGGCCTCGGTGTCGTCGTCGGCGTTGAGGTAGTCGGCGTGGTGGTGCAGGGCGGTGAGGTCGTGGGGGTTCTTGACGACGAGGAGGCCTGCGGCGACCGGCTGCCAGCCGAGTTTGTGCAGGTCGAGGGTGATGGTGGCGGCGGCGTCCAGGCCGCTGAGCTTCGCGCGGTGGCGGTCGCTGAAGAGGAGGCCGCCGCCGTAGGCCGCGTCGATGTGGAGGCGGGCGTGGTGGCGGGCGCAGAGGGTGGCGATCTCCTGGAGCGGGTCGATGAGTCCGGCGTCCGTGGTGCCCGCGGTGGCTGCGACGAGGTGGGGGCCTGGGAGGTGGGTGAGGGCCTCGTCCAGGGCGGTGGGGTCGAGGGTGCCGGTGGGGGCGGGGACGGCCACGGGGTCCGGCATGCCGAGCAGCCAGGCGGCTCTGGGCAGGGAGTGGTGGGCGTTCGCGCCGTGAATGAGGCGGGTGCCGGGGTGTGCTTCTCGGGCGAGGAGCAGGGCGAGTTGGTTGGACTCGGTGCCGCCGGTGGTGACGAGGGCGTCCGGGTGGGTGCTCGCGGGCAGGGTCAGCTCCGCCAGTGCCCTGGTCACCAGGGATTCCAGTTCCGATGCCGCCGGAGCCTGGTCCCAGGAGTCCAGGGACGGGTTCAGGGTGCTGGCTGCCAAGTCGGCTGCTGTGGCCGCCGCGAGGGGTGGGCAGTGGAGGTGGGCCGCGCAGAAGGGGTGGGCGGGGTCCGCCGCGCCCTCTGCGAAGGCCCGCACCAAGGTGTGCAGGGCGTTCGCGTCGCCGTTCTCGGGGAGTACGTCGCCCACCGCGGTCCGGAGGCGTGCTGCCACCGTCTGCGGACCTCCCTCGGGGAGCGGGCCGCCGCGGGCCCCGGCGCCCTGGGTCAGGGCGTCCAGGACGGTGGCGAGCAGCGGTCCGAGGGCGTGCGGGCCTTCGGGGCCCGAGGCGAGAGACGACGTGCTCATGGCTTCCAGCTTGTACGCCGATGAGGCGTCGTGTCCGAAAAGCCCGGGGTTCGGAACCCGAAAGAGGGTACGTCCCTAGATGTTTGTCAGCTCTGGTGCGTCTCCTGCCTCACTCGCAACGCCCGCCCCAGGTCGTCCAGTTGGTCCACCAGCTTGCGGCGCAGCGCAGGGATCGGCTCGCTGTCGCGCAGGCACTCCTCGCCCAGGCGGAGCGTCTCGGTGTCCACGGCGAAGACCGGGAACGCCCAGCGGCCGACCACGTCCGCGATGGCGGGCCCCCGACGGGCGGCTACGGCGACGGCGTCGGTGTAGTAGCGCGGCACGTACTGCCGTACGAGATCGGCCTGTTCGGGCTGCCAGAAGCCCTGGGCGGTGGCGGCGACGAGGTAGTTGGAGAGGTCGTCGGCGGTGAACATCGCCTCCCACGCGCGGGCCTTGGACTCCGCGTCCGGCAGGGCCGCCCGGCAGCGGGCCGCGCCCTCCTGGCCGGTGGCACTGGGGTCGCGCTCCAGCTCCGCGGCGATGGTGGCCTCGTCGGTCGCGCCGAGGACGGCGAGCCGGGACAGCACGCGCCAGCGCAGCTCGGGGTCGAGCTCGGGTCCGCCGGGCACGGTGCCGTCGGCGAGCCAGGCGGCGATGGGCTCGGGGTGCGCGGCGACGTCGATGAAGTGGCGTACGGCGATCAGCCGCAGGCCGGGGTGGTCGCCGTCCTCGGTGCGGCGGATGAGGTCGCGGCACAGGGCGGAGAGGGTGGCGAGCGCGGCCGGGCGCTCCTCGGCGGTGAGGTACCGGCCGGCGATCTGGGCGGCGGCGAAGCTCAGGACGCCCTGGACCAGGGCCAGGTCCGTCTCGTGCGGGAGGTGGGCGCGGGCGGTCTCCAGGTAGGCGGCGGCCGGGAGTTCGCCGTCGCGGACGGCGTCCCTGAGGGCGTTCCACACCACCGCGCGGGACAGCGGCTCGGGCAGACCGGACAGGGCCGTACGGACGCCGTCGAAGGAGTCGGGGTCGAAGCGGACCTTGGCGTAGGAGAGATCGCCGTCGTTGAGCAGGAGCAGGGTCGGGCGCTTGCCGATGGGCTGCGGCTCGGCCTGCGGGACGTCGAGGTCGACGCGCTCGCGCAGGACGAGGTGGCGGCCCTCGTCGGCGACGTCCAGGTCGTAGAGGCCGACGGCGATGTGGTGCGGGCGGCTGCCGGTGCGGTCCACCTGGAGGGTGTAGGTGCCGTCCGCGCCGCGCGTCACGCTCGGAGTGAGGGTGTCGACGCCGGTGGTGCGCAGCCAGGCGTCGGCCCAGGCGTGCACGTCGCGGTCGGTGTGGGCGGCAAGGGAGTCGATGAAGTCGGCGAGGGTGGCGTTGGCGAACTTGTGCCGCTCGAAGTGGGTGTTGATGCCGGCGAGGAAGTCCTTCTCGCCGAGCCAGGCGACCAGTTGGCGCAGTGCGGAGGCGCCCTTGGCGTAGGAGATGCCGTCGAAGTTGAGGAGTGCGGAGGCGGTGTCGTCGACGGCTTCGGGGGCCACTGGGTGGGTGGAGGGGCGCTGGTCGGCGTCGTAGCCCCAGCCCTTGCGGACGACTCCGAAGTCGGTCCAGGTGTCGGTGAAGCGGGTGGCCTCGGTGAGGGTCTGGTAGCCCATGTACTCGGCGAAGGACTCGTTCAGCCAGATGTCGTCCCACCAGCGCAGGGTGACGAGGTCGCCGAACCACATGTGGGCCATCTCGTGGGCGATGACCATGGCGCGGGTCTGCCGCTCGACGTCGGTGACGGCGGAGCGGTAGACGAACTCGTCGCGGAAGGTGACGAGGCCGGGGTTCTCCATGGCGCCGGCGTTGAACTCGGGGACGAACGCCTGGTCGTAGGAGTCGAAGGGGTAGGGCTCGGCGAACTTCTCGTGGTAGCGGTCGTAGCACTGCCGGGTGATCTCGAAGAGTTCGTCGGCGTCCGCGTCGAGGTGGGGGGCGAGGGAGCGGCGGCAGTGGAGGCCGAAGGGCAGTCCGCGGTGTTCAGTGGTGACGGAGTGCCAGGGTCCGGCGGCGACGGCGACGAGGTAGGTGGAGATCAGCGGGGTGGGTGCGGCCCGCCAGACGCCGTCGGTGGGGTCGGTGACGCTGTTGGTGAGGACGGTCCAGCTCTCGGGGGCCTTGACGGACAGCTCGAAGACGGACTTGAGGTCGGGCTGGTCGAAGGCGGCGAAGACGCGCTGGACGTCGTCCATGAACAGCTGGGTGTAGACGTAGGCCTCACCGTCGGTGGGGTCGGTGAAGCGGTGCATGCCCTCGCCGGTGCGCGAGTAGCGCATGGTGGCCTCGACGCGCAGTTCGTGCTCGCCCGCGGTGAGGTTCTTCAGCGGGAGCCGGTTGCCGTCGAGGGTCTCCGGGTCCAGGGGCTGTCCGTCGAGGGTGGCCGAAAGCAGTTCCGCGGGCTTGAGCTCGACGAAGGTGTCCGCGCCGGTGCGCGTGGTGAACCGGATCTCGGTCCGGGAGCCGAAGGTCTCGTCACCGGTGGTCAGATCGAGTTCGATCGTGTAGCGGCGGACGTCGAGGAGCTGGGCACGGGTCTGCGCTTCGTCGCGCGTCAGTACGGACATGCAGGACATGCTGCCTGATGGCACCGACAAGGCACAGAGGCGGATCGGTACGCGGCCTATGTCCGGTCCTGCGCCGGGTGCGCGCCGGAGATGTCGCGCTGCGGCGGGACCCTGGCCTCGGGGTGGGAGAGCACGGGTTCGCCGGTGTCGGCCTGGTCCTTGACGAGGGCGCGCAGTTCGCGCACCTCCTCTTCCAGGGCGCGGTGGCGGCGGTGGGCGTCGTAGAGGAAGCGGACCTTGGTGCGTAACGCCCAGGGGTCGATGGGTTTCATCACCAGGTCGGCGACGCCGAGGCCGAAGGCGGCGGAGGTGAGTTCCTGGTCCGCGCCGAAACCGGTCAGCAAGATGACCGGAATGTGCTGGGTCTGTTCCAGGCGGCGCATGTACCTGACCACGTCCAGACCGCTGACGCCGGGCATCCGCACGTCGAGCAGCAGGAGTCCGACCTGCCCGCGCAGGACCTGTTTGAGCGCCTCGTCGCCGGTGGTGGCGCGGCAGATCTGGTGGCCCAGCGGGGCCAGGGCGCTCTCCAGCGCGTACAGCGTGTCCTTGTGGTCGTCGACAATGAGGATCTTCGCTTGCGACGGCATGGCCCGACGTCCCTCCCGCATGGGACAACCAGCTTATGTCCGTGAAGCTGACGGGCTGTGCCCGTCAGCTGACAAGGAGTGCACAGCGCAGCATGCCCCGTGCGGGCGGCTGTGTCACGCCCCGGGAGGGTGGAGGGGCGTCAGTTCGCCGTCGGCGCAGCGCCGCCCACGGCGTCCTCGGCGATGGACTCGTGGTGTCTGATCACCTCGGCGATGATGAAGTTCAGGAACTTCTCGGCGAAGGCCGGGTCGAGTTTGGCGTTCTCGGCGAGGGTGCGCAGCCGGGCGATCTGGCGGGCCTCGCGGGCCGGGTCGGCGGGCGGCAGCTGGTGGGCGGCCTTGAGGTGGCCGACCTGCTGGGTGCACTTGAACCGCTCGGCGAGCATGTGGACGACGGCCGCGTCGATGTTGTCGATGCTGTCGCGCAGCCGCGCCAGCTCCGCGCGGACGGCGGGGTCGACGTCACCGGTTCCGTTGTTGCTGGTGGTCATGGGCGAGAAGCCTACGTTCTCAGGCTCTCTCGATGATCGGCGGATCGTCCGGATCCGGTACCTGCTCGCTCCAGCCGCCGGGGACGGCACGGCCCTGCTGCGCGCGGAAACGGACGGGGGGCATGCCGACGCGGCGGGTGAACAGGCGGGAGAAATAGGCCGGATCGTCGTATCCGACGCGGCGGGCGACGGCGGCGACGGGCAGTTCGCTGGCGGCGAGGAGTTCCTTGGCGCGGCCCAGCCGGATGCCGAGAAGGTAGTCCTTGGGGCTGCATCCGGCGCCGCGGCGGACGGCGGTGCGCAGTTCGGCGGCGGTCATGCCGTGCCGGGCGGCGTGGTCGGCGACCGTCATCGGGGTACAGGCGTCCCGGGCGAGGGCCTTGAGGACCTGGTCGCCGTCGGGCGCGAGGTCGGCCCGGGCGCGGCGCAGGGAGACCAGGAGTTCGTGGACGGCGGCGGCGGTCTCGACCTCCAGCAGCGGGTTGTCGCGGCGGGCGGCCCGCGTGATGCGGGCGATCACCCCGCGCGGGGCGGCGGCGTCGGAGAGCGGCACGACGGGGCGGTCCGGTTCGATGTAGCCGAGTTCGGTGTACGTCGCGGCGGCGGGCCCGGTGAAGTCGACGAAGCCCTCGTCCCAGCCGGTCGCGGGATCGGGGGCGTAGTGGTGCGCGACGCCGGGGGTGAGCCAGAGCAGGGCGGGCGCGGTGACGGTGGTACGGCGGCCGTCGGGGCCGCGGTACCAGCCGCCGCCGGCGCTGATGACGACGGCGACGTGGTGGTCGAGGGTGCGCGGGCCGACGGTGGGCAGGGCGCCGTGCTGGAGGCCGACGCCGAGGCAGACCAGGCCGAGGCGGTGGTGGGCGGGTCCGGGCGTGAAGAACCGCATCCAGGTGTGGTACATCGGCCGCTCCTGTCGCGATCACTTCGGTCCAACCAGCGCCGATCTTTGTCCATGGACCGGGTCGCCGCCAGAGGTGAGGGTGGCGGCATGAGCGAGTTCACCGTGGGGGACACGGATTTCCTGCTGGACGGTCGGCCGGTGCGGCTGCTGTCCGGCGCGCTGCACTACTTCCGGGTGCACGAGGCGCAGTGGGGGCACCGGCTCGCGATGCTGCGGGCGATGGGCCTCAACTGCGTCGAGACGTACGTGCCGTGGAACCTGCACGAGCCTCGGCCCGGCGAGTTCCGGGACGTGGAAGCGCTCGGCCGGTTCCTGGACGCGGCGCGGGAGGCGGGGCTGTGGGCGATCGTGCGGCCGGGCCCGTACATCTGCGCCGAGTGGGAGAACGGCGGGCTGCCGCACTGGGTGCCGGGGCATGCACGCACGCGTGACGAGCGTTTTCTGCGTCCCGTCCGCGCGTGGTTCCGTCGGCTGCTGCCCGAGGTGGTGTCCCGGCAGATCGACCGCGGCGGCCCGGTGATCCTGGTCCAGGTCGAGAACGAGTACGGCAGCTACGGCTCGGACGCGGCCTATCCGGACCGGCTGGCGGGGCTGCTGCGCGCGGAGGGCGTCACGGTGCCGCTGTTCACCTCGGACGGCCCGGAGGACCACATGCTCACCGGCGGCTCGGTGCCGGGGGTCCTGGCGACGGTGAACTTCGGCTCCCACGCGCGGGAGGCGTTCCGGACGCTGCGCCGGCACCGGCCGGAGGGGCCGCTGATGTGCATGGAGTTCTGGTGCGGCTGGTTCGACCACTGGGGCGCCGAGCATGTCGTCCGGGATCCCGAGGACGCGGCCGCCGCGCTGCGGGAGATCCTGGAGTGCGGGGCCTCGGTCAATCTGTACATGGCGCACGGCGGCACCAGCTTCGCCGGGTGGGCGGGCGCCAACCGGGGCGGCGACCTGCACGACGGGCCTCTGGAGCCCGATGTGACGTCCTACGACTACGACGCCCCGCTCGACGAGGCCGGGCGCCCCACACGGAAGTTCTGGGCCTTCCGCGAGGTGCTCGCCGAGTACGCCGAGGGTCCGCTCCCCGAGCCGCCTGCTCCGCCCGCGCCGCTGAGCACCCCCGCCGAGGCCCGGGTGACCGCCTGGGCGCCTCTGGAGGCCGTGCTCGAGGCGTGCGGCGGGACCGAGGTGTCCAGTCCTGTGCCGCCGACGTTCGAGGAGCTGGACGTCGACCGGGGCGTGGTGCGCTACGAGGTGACCGTGCCGGGTCCGCGGCAGCCGTATCCGCTGATCGCGCGCGGGCTGCGGGACCTCGCGGTGGTGTATGTCGACGGGGAGCGGGCCGGGGTGCTCACCGAGGCGGAGGAGCGGCTGAAGGAGCCGGTCGCCGGGCACGCGCGCGTGGAGCTGTGGGTGGAGTCCCTGGGGCGGGTCAACTACGGGCCGCGCTCCGGGGAGGCCAAGGGCATCACCGGGGGGATCCTGCACGAGCGGCAGTATCTGCATGACGTACGCGCGCGTGGGCTGCGGCTGGACGACCTGGAGGACGTCTCGGCGGTGCCGTTCCGGGAGCCGGACGGGGCGGGCGCGCCGGGCCTGTACCGGGGTTCGGTGACCGTCCGGGGCGCCGGGGACGCACTGCTCGAACTGCCGGGCTGGACCCGGGGGTTCGTGTGGCTGAACGGCTTCAACCTCGGCCGGTACTGGTCGGCGGGGCCGCAGCGGGCGCTGTTCGTGCCGGGCCCGGTGCTGCGCGAGGGGGTCAACGAGGTGCGGGTGTTGGAGTTCGAGGGGGCGTCGGGGCGCCCGCCGACGCTGAGGGGCGTGTGAGCCGTACGCCCTCCCTGACGGTGAGGGCGTACGGCTCACGCCGCTCAAGGCCGCATGCTCAAGCCGTTGAAGGCCGCGTGCTTACAGGGCCGACGCGGCCCGGGCTATGTCGGCGGCGAAGGTGTTCACCTGGGTGTAGACACCGGGCACGCCCGCGCGGGCGCAGCCGTCGCCCCAGCTGACGATGCCGACCTGGATCCACTTGCCCGCGTCGTCCTTGCGGAACATCGGGCCGCCGGAGTCGCCCTGGCAGGTGTCGACGCTGCCGCGCGTCCAGCCGGCGCAGACCTCCTCCTTGGCCACCAGACGGTTGCCGTAGTGCCGCTTGCACACCCGGTCCGCGACGAACGGCACGGTGGCCTTGCGCAGCTTGGTGGTGCCGGTGCCGGCGCCCTCCCGGGTGTCGCCCCAGCCCGCGATCGTGAACATGCCGCGGTTGTAGCGGTCGGTCGTGGCGAGCTTCAGCGTGGGCCTGTCGATCGGCTTGGCGAGCTTGATCAGCGCCCAGTCCTTGCCGGTGCCGTCGTAGCCCGGGGCCACCTTGACCTTGGTCGACTTGACCTTGATCGCCGAGGACGAGTTCAGGTCGTTGACGCCCGCGGTGACGGTGATGCGGTTGTTGTTGCCGGAGCCGTCCATGCAGTGGGCGGCGGTCAGGACGACGTCCTTCTTGTAGAGCGCCCCGCCGCAGCCCATCGAGAGGTGGACCATGAAGGGGAACTCGTTCTGCGCCGCGGGCGTTCCTCCTACGACACGGGTGTCCGCGGCCTGGGCGGCGCTCACGGGCTGGAGAGAGGCGACGGCGAGGGCGACGGCACCGGCCGCCGCGGCCCGCTTGACCAGGGTCAGACCGCCGCTTCTCTTGGGCAGGTTATGGGTCAACGCATGTCCTTTCGTGGGGGGTTGGGCGGCCCGCAGTATGAAGATCGAGGAGGGGGTGTGACAAGGACGGATCTCACGTACCGGGGAGGGAACCCGAGCGGGGAAATATCCCTCACATCCCCGTAGAGTGGAATCGGGTTCAGGCGTCTTGGGGGTTCGGACGTGGCGAACGGCGGACCGGTCGAGCACGGCTACCCACACCTGGAGACGGTGCGGGCGGCGATCACCGCGTTGTACAAGCGCTTGTCGTACGACACGATCCAGACGTTCGCGAGCAGTGTGGTCCCTGCGGACGTGGCGTTCTGCGACACCGATGATCTCTATCTGGGGGCGCAGCGGGTTGCCCGGGAGCTGGTGCGGCACTATCGGCTGCCGGATGCGCGGATCATCGTGAGCTTCCGTGAGATGACCCATGCGGCGAATGTCGAACTCGCTGCCGGGCCCGAGTACTTCGTGGAGCTGAACGATCGGTTCCGGACGCATCGGCGGGATATCGGCGCGGCGTTGGCGCACGAGATCATGCATGTGTATCTGCACCGGCTGGATCTGTCGTTCCCGGGTACGCGGGACAACGAGATCCTCACGGACACGGCGACGACGTATCTGGGGGCCGGGTGGTTGTTGCTGGACGCGTATCGGGAGGACGGGGCGTCTTCGCAGAAGCTGGGGTATCTGACGCCGGAGGAGTTCGGGTATGTCCTTGCCAAGCGGGCGCTGGTGTTCGGTGAGGATCCCTCGGTGTGGTTCACCAGTGCGCAGGCGTACACGGCGTACGGCAAGGGGCTGGCGGTTGCGCGGCGTGATGAGCAGCAACCGCCCCTGACTGCTGCGGGGTGGGCGGGGCGGCGGCGGTATGCGCGGGATCGGCGGCATGGGGGTGGGCCGGATTCGGGGGCGCCGTATGCGTTCAGTCCGGATGGTGGGGGGTTGCGGGTGTCGTTTCCGTGTCCTACGTGTCAGCAGCGGATTCGGGTGCCGGTGAAGGGGAGGGTTCGGGCGCGGTGTGGGTTGTGCAAGACCGTTCTTGAGTGCGACACGTAGTTTTTCGCCCCCGCCGCCCCTACCCGTCCCATCCCTGGGGGCTGCGCCCCCAGACCCCCCCTTTCGGCCCCGAAAGGGCCTCGTCCTCAAACGCCGGACGGGCTAAGAGGCCCCGTACACCGGCAGCGGCGTCTCCGTCTCCCCCAACAGCTTCAGTGCCGTCTCCCCTGCCTCCGCCGCACCCCACCGCGCCCCCTTGTCCGCGCTCGGCCCCCTTCGCCAGCCCTCCATCACCGTGATGCGGCCGGCCTCCGCCTCGAAGACCCGGCCTGTCACTCCCGCGCTTGCCGGCGAGCCCAGCCATACGACCAGCGGGGACACGTTCTCCGGGGCCATCGCGTCGAAGCCTGATTCGGGGGCCGTCATCGTGTCGGCGAAGGTCTGTTCCGTCATCCTGGTGCGGGCCGCCGGGGCGATCGCGTTGACCTGGACTCCGTAGCGGGCGAGTTCGGCGGCCGCCACCAGGGTCAGCGCCACGATCGCCGCCTTCGCCGCGCTGTAGTTGCCCTGCCCCACCGCGCCCAACAAGCCCGCCCCGCTGCTGGTGTTGACGATCCGTGCTGTCGGGGTGCGGCCCGCCTTCGCTTCCGTGCGCCAGTGGGACGCCGCGTGCTTCAGGGCGAGGAAGTGGCCCTTGAGGTGGACGCGCACCACGGCGTCCCACTCCTCCTCGGCGAGGTTGACCAGCATCCGGTCCCGCAGGAACCCGGCGTTGTTGACGAGGGTGTCGAGGCGGCCGTACGTCTCCAGGGCGGTCCGGATGACGGAGACCGCGCCCTCTGTCGTCGCTATGTCGCCACCGTGCGGCACCGCCGTCCCGCCCGCCGCGCGGATCTCCTCGACCACCCGCACCGCCGGGCTGTCGGCGTCCGGCGTCCCGTCGAGACCGACGCCCAGGTCGTTCACGACCACCCGCGCCCCCTCCGCCGCGAAGGCGAGCGCGTGGGCCCGGCCGAGCCCCCGGCCCGCACCGGTGACGACGACCACCCGGCCCTCGCAGATTCCGCTCATCTCAACTCCCTGTCTTCAAGGCGTTGTTCGCCGTCGCCGCAGCCAGAAACGCGGGGCGCTCCCCACCCCCGTGCACCTGAAGGCTCGCCCCGCTCACATACGCCGCCGCGTCCGAGGCCAGGAACACCGCCGCCGCGCCCACGTCGCCCGGCTCCGCAAGGCGGCCGAGGGGGACCGTCCGGGACACCGCGGCCAGGCCCTCCTCGCCTCCGTAGTGCAGATGCGAGAGCTCTGTGCGGACCATGCCGACGACCAGCGTGTTGACGCGGACCTCCGGCGCCCACTCGACCGCCATCGAGCGGGCCAGGTTCTCCAGGCCCGCCTTTGCCGCGCCGTAGGCCGCGGAGCCCGGGGAGGGGCGGGTGCCGCTCACGCTGCCGATCATCAGCACGCTTCCCCGGGCCCGCCGCAGCAGCGCGTACGCCGCGAGCGAGACCGTCAGTGGTGCCGTCAGGTTCAGCTCCAGCACGCGCGCGTGCCGCTCGGCGTCCGCCTCGGAGAGCAGGCGGTACGGGGTGCCCCCGGCGTTGTTCACCAGCACGTCCAGACGGGGGAGTTCGGCAACCAAGCGGGTCACCGAGGTTGGGTCCCGGACGTCCAACTGTCTGAACTCCGTTCCCTCCAGCGGGACTTCCGGTGGCTTCCGTGCGCACACCACCACCTCCGCCCCCGCCTGCACGAAGGCTCGGGCGATGCCGGCGCCGACGCCGCGCGTGCCGCCGGTGATGACGGCGAGCTTCCCGTTCAGCTCCATCCGCTGCTACCTTCCACCTAACAAACGTTAGGTGGAAGGTAGCTGATGCGCCCATGAGTGTCTCCACCTCGTCCCCGGAAAAGGGGATCCGGGTCGTGACGGTTGATCACCCGCCCGTCAATGCCCTGCCTGCGTCCGGCTGGTTCGCGCTCGCCGATGCCGTGCGCGATGCCGGGCGGGACCCTGACGTGCGGTGTGTTGTGCTCGCCGCCGCGGGGCGTGGGTTCAACGCGGGCGTGGACGTCAAGGAGATCCAGCGGCTCGGGCGAAGTGCGCTCATCGGGGCCAACCGGGGGTGTTTCGCGGCCTTTTCGGCCGTGTACGACTGCGAGGTGCCCGTGGTCGCGGCGGTGCAGGGGTTCTGCCTGGGCGGGGGCATCGGCCTGGTCGGGAACGCCGACGCGATCGTGGCGAGCGAGGACGCCACCTTCGGTCTTCCCGAGCTGGACCGCGGCGCCCTGGGGGCGGCCACGCATCTCGCCCGGCTGGTGCCGCAGCACCTCATGCGCGCCATGTACTTCACCTCCCGCACCGCGACCGCCGCCGAACTGCATGCGCACGGATCGGTGTGGCGGGTGGTGCCTCGCACCGAACTGCACGCGGCCGCACTGGAGTTGGCGCGGGAGATCGCCGCCAAGGACGGGGAGCTGCTCCGCCTCGCCAAGGCCGCCATCAACGGCATCGATCCGGTGGACGTCCGCCGCGGCTACCGCTTCGAGCAGGGCTTCACCTACGAGGCGAGCGTGAGCGGGGTCGGCGACCGGGTGCGCAGCACGTTCGGGGAGGACGGTGACTGACATGGCCGACAAGACGATGACCGCCGAAGCCGCTGTCTCCCGGCTGACCAGCGGCATGACCCTCGGCATCGGCGGCTGGGGCTCCCGCCGTAAGCCCATGGCCCTGGTGAGAGCACTGCTCCGTACCGAGATCACCGATCTCACGATCGTCTCCTGCGGCGGCCCCGACGTCGGCATGCTCGCCGCCGCCGGCCGGATCCACCGTCTGGTCGCCCCCTTCGTCACCCTGGACTCCATCCCCCTCGAACCGCACTACCGCGCCGCCCGCGAGCAGGGCACCCTCCAACTCACCGAGTACGACGAGGCGATGTTCCTGTGGGGCCTGCGCGCCGCCGCCCACCGGCTGCCGTTCCTGCCGGTGCGCTCCGGACTCGGCTCGGACGTCATGCGGGTCAACCCGGGCCTGCGCACGGTGACTTCGCCGTACGACGACGCGGAGACCTTCGTCGCGATGCCGGCGCTGCGCCTGGACGCGGCCCTGGTGCACGTCAACCGCGCCGACCGGCGGGGCAACGGCCAGTGTCTGGGCCCGGACCCGTACTTCGACGACCTCTTCTGCGAGGCGGCCGACACCGCGTACGTCTCCTGCGAGCGGATCGTGGACACCGCCGAGCTGACGAAGGAGGCGGCACCCCAGACGCTGCTGGTCCAACGGCACACCGTCACCGGCGTGATCGAGGCCCCGAACGGCGCCCACTTCACCTCCTGCGCCCCGGACTACGGCCGCGACGAGTCCGTACAGCGGGAGTACGCGACCACGCCCTGGCCCCAGTTCGCCGAGCACTACCTCCGGAACGGGAGCACGGCATGACCGCCACCCGCGCCGAACACTGCGTCATCGCCTGCGCCGAAGCCTGGCGCGGCGCCGGGGAGATCCTGGCGAGCCCGATGGGCCTGATCCCCTCCGTCGGGGCCCGCCTGGCCCGGCTGACCTTCTCCCCCGACCTGCTGCTCACCGACGGCGAGGCGATGCTGGTCGGCCCGGACGGCACGGTCGAGGGCTGGCTGCCGTACCGCCGGCACCTCGATCTGGTCACCGGGGGCCGGCGGCACGTGATGATGGGCGCCAGTCAGATCGACCGCTTCGGCAACCAGAACATCGCCTGCATCGGGGACTGGGCGCAGCCGAGGCGGCAGCTTCTCGGGGTGCGGGGAGCGCCGGTCAACACCTTGAACAATCCGACCAGTTACTGGATCCCCCGGCACTCCCGGCGGGTCTTCGTCCGCCGCGTCGACATGGTGTGCGGGGTGGGCTACGACCATGCCGACGGCGCCCGCCACCACCGCATCCCCCGTGTCGTCTCCGACCTCGGCGTCTTCGACTTCGCCACCCCGGACCGATCGATGCGGCTGGCCTCCGTGCATCCCGGGGTGAGTGTCGAGGAAGTCCGGGAGGCGACCGGCTTCGCGCTGACGGTCCCGGACGAGGTGCCGTACACGCGTGATCCGACGCCCGCCGAACTGCGGCTGATCCGCGAGGTGATCGACCCGGAGAACACCCGCGCGCGGGAGGTGGACCGCTGATGGAGACCGCGCTGACCCGGCTGACCGGGGTGCGGCATCCGCTGGTGCAGACCGGGATGGGCTGGGTGGCCGGTCCCCGGCTGGTCTCCGCCACGGCGAACGCGGGCGCCCTCGGCATCCTGGCCTCAGCCACCATGACCGTGGACCGGCTGCGGGAGGCGGTCCGGGAGGTCAAGTCCCGTACGGACGCGCCGTTCGGGGTCAATCTGCGCGCGGATGCGGCGGACGCCGGGGACCGGGTCCGGGTGATCATCGACGAGGGGGTCCGGGTCGCCTCCTTCGCGCTCGCGCCCTCCCCCGGGCTGATCGCCGAGCTGAAGGAGGCGGGGGTCGTGGTGATCCCGACCGTGGGGGCGCGTCGGCATGCCGAGAAGGTCGCGGGCTGGGGTGCGGACGCGGTGATCGTGCAGGGCGGTGAGGGCGGCGGGCACACCGGCGAGGTGGCAACGACCGTGCTGCTGCCGCAGGTGGTGGACGCGGTGCGGATCCCCGTCGTCGCGGCGGGCGGCTTCTTCGACGGACGGGGCCTGGTCGCCGCGCTGGCCTACGGGGCGGCGGGCGTCGCCATGGGCACCCGCTTCCTGCTGACCTCGGACTCCACCGTCCCGGACGCCGTGAAGGCGCGCTATCTGGCGGCGACGGTCCGGGACGTCACCGTGACCACGGCGGTCGACGGCCTGCCGCACCGCATGCTGCGTACGGAACTGGTCGAGTCGCTGGAACGCTCCGGCCGAACGAAAGCCCTGTTCGGGGCGGTCCGTCGGGCAGCGGGCTTCCGGCGTCTCTCGGGGCTGTCCTGGCGCCGGATGATCCAGGACGGGCGGGCGCTGCGCCACGGCAAGGACCTGAGCTGGAGCCAGGTCCTGCTCGCCGCGAACACTCCGATGCTGCTCAAGGCATCGATGGTGGACGGCCGTACGGATCTCGGGGTCATGGCGTCGGGACAGGTCGCCGGAGTCATCGACGACCTGCCCTCGTGCGCGGAACTGGTGGACCGGATCATGGCCGAGGCCGGGCAAACCCTGGGCGCGCTGTCGGCGGGCGGTGCTTCAATGCGCGCATGAATCAGACGATCAAGGAGCCCTGGGGGCTCAGTGTGTTCGGCGCCGGCGACGTACGGGCGGAGCCTCAACTGGTGCGGGTGAAGCTGGGCGTGGAGGTGCTGGAGCCCGCCCCGGAGGCGGCGTTCCACGAGGCGGGCGCGGCGGTGACCCGGCTGCGTGAGGTGCTGCGTCGGCACGGCATACCGGACGCCGCGGTCTCGGGTTCCCGGCTGCGGCTCAACTCGGAGTACGGCCACGCCAATGGCACGCGGAAGTTCATCGGCTACTTCTGCCAGGCCCAGTACGTCATCGAGACCGAGGCGCTGGACGACCTCCAGCAGCTCATGGTCGACGTGGTGGAGGCGGGTGCGCGCAGCATCGACAGCGTCGAGTTCGACGTGCACGACAAGCCCGCGCTGCGGGACGAGGCGCGCCGCAGGGCGGTGACCGCCGCCCGCCGCAAGGCCGAGGTCTACGCGGACGCGGCGGGCGTGCATCTGGGTCCCGTCGTGCACATCCAGGACGTGGACGCCGAGTCGTACGAGTTCCGTCAGTACCGCGGGCACGGCGGCGGTGGCGGCGGTGCCTCCGCCAACGACCTCGCTCCGGGGATGGTGCAGGTGGCCGCCGGGGTGGTGCTGGGCTTCTCGCTCGGCCGCTGACGCCCACCCGACGGCCTTCTCACCGGGCCGTCGGCCTCACACCCGCTCGATGATCGTCACATTGGCCTGTCCCCCGCCCTCGCACATGGTCTGGAGTCCGAACCGGCCGCCGGTGCGCTCCAGTTCGTGCAGGAGGGTCGTCATCAGGCGTACGCCGGTGGCGCCCAGGGGGTGGCCGAGGGCGATGGCGCCGCCGTTGACGTTGACCCTGTCGGGGTTCGCGCCGGTCTCCTTCAGCCAGGCCAGGACGACCGGCGCGAAGGCCTCGTTGATCTCGACGAGGTCGATGTCGTCGAGGGACAGGCCGGTCTTCTTCAGGGCGTGCGCGGTGGCCGGTATGGGCGCGGTGAGCATCCGGATCGGGTCCTCGCCGCGCACCGAGAGGTGGTGCACGCGCGCGCGGGGCGTCAGCCCGTGCTCGCGCACCGCCCGCGCGGAGGCGAGCAGCATGGCCGCCGCACCGTCGGACACCTGCGAGGAGCAGGCCGCGGTGACGGTGCCGCCCTCCACGACCGGCTTCAGGGCGGCCATCTTCTCCAGCGAGGTGTCCCGGCGCGGGCCCTCGTCCACGGCCACGGAGCCGTAAGGCACCACCTCCCGGTCGAAGCGCCCGTCGTCGATCGCGCGGACCGCCCGCTCATGGGAGCGCAGCGCGAACTCCTCCTGGTCGCGCCGGGTGATGCCCCACTTCGCGGCAATCATCTCGGCGCCGACGAACTGGTTCACCGGCTTGTTGCCGTACCGCGCCCGCCAGCCCTCGCTGCCCGCGAAGGGGCCCTGGGTCAGTCCGAGCGGCTCGGCGGCCTGGCGGGTGGCGAAGGCGATCGGGATCATCGACATGTTCTGCACGCCGCCGGCCACGACCAGGTCCTGGGTGCCGGAGAGCACGCCCTGCGCGGCGAAGTGCACGGCCTGCTGGGAGGATCCGCACTGCCGGTCGACCGTCACCCCGGGCACCTCCTCGGGCAGTCCGGCCGCCAGCCAGCAGGTCCGCGCGATGTCCCCGGCCTGCGGCCCCACGGCGTCCAGGCAGCCGAAGACGACGTCCTCGACGGCCACCGGGTCGACGCCGGTCCGCGCCACCAGCTCCCGCAGCACATGCGCGCCGAGGTCGGCCGGATGCGCCTGGCCGAGCCCTCCCCCGCGCCGCCCCACGGGCGTACGGACCGCTTCGACGATGTAGGCCTCGGCCATGACAACTCCCCAATGGCGACAGTGGGTTATGTGCGAACGGCGATCCCGTCCAGCACCATCGACAGGTACTGCCGGGCGATCTCCTCGGGGCTGTGGTGTCCGCCGGGCCGGTACCAGGACGCGGCGACCCACACCGTGTCCCGCACGAACCGGTAGGTGAGCCGGACGTCGAGGTCGGCCCGGAAGACCCGGTCCGCGACACCGCGCTCCAGCGTGGACAGCCACGCCTTCTCGAACCGCAGCTGGGACTCGGCGAGGAACGCGAACCGCTCCTGCGCCACCAGCTGCTTGCTCTCCTTCTGGTAGATCGCGACGGCGGCGCGGTGCCGGTCGATCTCCCGGAACGACTCGGTGACCAGCGCTTCGAGGGTCTCCCGCGGCCCCAGCTCGGCGCCCAGGACGGTGTCGTAGCCGTCCCAGAGCTCGTCGAGGAAGGTGCGCAGGATCTCCTCCAGCATCGATTCCTTGGAGTCGAAGTGGTAGTAGAGGCTGCCCGCGAGCATGCCCGCGTGGTCCGCGATCTTGCGTACGGTGGTGGCGTTGTAGCCCTGCTCGGCGAAGACCTCGGCGGCGGTGTCGAGGAGTTCGCGGCGGCGCGCGGGCGCGGCCGTCACCTGGGGCTTCTTCTTGGTCGGCACGGTTCCATTCTCGTCCTACGGGTGCTGTCCGCTGACGGAGACGACCTCTCCGGTCAGGTACGAGGAGTAGCCGGACGCCAGGAACACGATCACGTTGGCCACCTCCCAGGGCTCGGCGTACCGCCCGAAGGCCTCCCGCGCGGTGAGTTCCGCGAGGAGTTCGGGCGAGGTCACCTTCACGAGGTGGGGGTGCATGGCGAGGCTCGGGGCGACGGCGTTGACGCGGACGCCGTACTCGGCGGCCTCGATCGCGGCGCACCGGGTCAGCGCCATGACGCCCGCCTTCGCGGCGGCGTAGTGCGCCTGCCCTGCCTGCGCCCGCCACCCCAGGACGGACGCGTTGTTCACGATCACCCCGCTCGATCCCCCGCCGCTCTCCCGCATCCGGCGCAGAGCAGCCCGGGTGCACCGGAAGGTGCCGTTCAGCGTCACGTCCAGCACCCTCGACCACTGCTCGTCGGTCATGTCGACCAGCGCCGAAGTCCCGCCGAGCCCGGCGTTGTTGACGACGACGTCGAGTCGGCCGTGTTCCCTCACGGCCGTGTCGAACAGGGCGGTCACCTGGGCCTCGTCGGTGACGTCGCAGGGCGCGGCCGTCACGGCGCCCGGGAACTCCCGGCCCAGTTCGGCCTCGTGCTCCTTCAGGCGCCGGGTGTGCGCGTCGCTGATCAGTACGCGGGCGCCCTCCTCCAGGAAGCGGCGCGCGGTGGCCCCGCCGATGCCCGCGCCCGCGGCCGCCGTGACGACGGCGGTACGGCCCTTCAGCAGCCCGTGCCCGGGGACGTGGGCCGGGCTCTCGACGCCTGTCATAGGGGCACGCTAACCTACCAAACACTTGTTAGGGAAGGAGCGGCGGCCGATGGATCTGACGTTCACCGAGGACGAGACGGCGCTGCGCGCCGAGGCCCGCGCCTGGCTGCGCGCGCATGTGCCCGCCGAACCGCTGCCGTCCCTGGAGACCGAGGAGGGCTTTACGGCGCATCGCGCGTGGGAGGCCGAACTGGCCGCGGACCGCTGGTCGGTGGTCAGCTGGCCGGCGGAGTACGGCGGCCGGGGCGCCTCGCTGGTGCAGTGGCTGCTGTTCGAGGAGGAGTACTACACGGCGGGCGCGCCGGGCCGGGTGAGCCAGAACGGCATCCAGTTGCTCGCGCCGACCCTGTTCGACTTCGGTACGCCGGAGCAGCGGGCCCGGGTGCTGCCGCCGATGGCGCGCGGCGAGGTGGTGTGGGCGCAGGCGTGGTCGGAGCCCGAGGCGGGCTCCGACCTCGCGTCGCTGCGGTCGCGGGCCACCCGCGCGGAGGGCGGCTGGCTGCTGTCCGGGCAGAAGACGTGGTCCTCGCGGGCCGCCTTCGCGGACCGCGCCTTCGGCCTGTTCCGCAGCGACCAGGATGCGGCCAAGCCCCATCAGGGCCTGACCTACCTGATGTTCGACCTGCGCGCACCCGGTGTCACGGTCCGCCCGATCCGCCGCCTGGACGGTAAACCGGCCTTCGCCGAGCTGTTCCTGGACGAGGTGTTCGTCCCGGACGAGGACGTGATCGGCGAGCCGGGGCAGGGCTGGCGGATCGCGATGTCCACGGCGGGCAACGAACGCGGTCTGACGCTGCGCTCCCCGGGCCGCTTCCTGGCCGCGGCGGACCGGCTGGCCGAGCTGTGGCGGGCCAAGGGCGGCCCCGCGTCGGCGCGGGACCGGGTCGCGGACGCCCTGATCGGCGCCCGCGCGTACCAGCTGTTCACCTTCGCCGCCGCCTCCCGCTTCCTGGACGGCGAGCGGATCGGCCCCGAGTCCAGCCTGAACAAGGTCTTCTGGTCGGAGTACGACATCGCGCTGCACGAGACGGCGCTCGATCTCCTCGGCGAGGAGGGCGAGTTGGCGGACACCGAGTGGGCCGAGCGGTATGTCTTCTCCCTCGCGGGGCCGATCTACGCGGGGACGAACGAGATCCAGCGGGACATCATCGCCGAACGGCTGCTGGGCCTGCCGAAGGGACGCCGGTGATGCGCTTCCTGCCCGACGCCGAACAGCGGGCGTTCGTCTCCTCCCTGGACGCGATGCTCGGCTCCGCGGACACCCCGGCGATCGTCCGGGAGTGGAGCCGGGGCGAGCATGCGCGCGGGCGCGCACTGTGGGGCCGTATCGCCGAGGCCGGGGTGTTCGGTCTTGCCGTACCGGAGAAGTACGGGGGATTCGGGCTGCTGCCCGTCGAACTCGCTCTTGCCTTCGTCGAGTTGGGCCGGTGCGCCGTCCCCGGTCCGCTGGTCGAGACCGTCACGGCGGCCGTCCTCCTCGCGGAGTCCGGGATCACCGTGTCCGGCATGGCGACCGTGGCCCACGGCAGCCCCTACGCCCTCGACGGAGACGCGGCCGAGCTCCGCCTCGTCCTCACCCCCGAGGGCCTGTTCCGCTCCCCCGGACACGGCCCGGTGCGCGCGTCCCTCGACCCCGCCCGCCGCCTCACCGCCCTGGAGAAGGGCGAACTCCTCACCACGGCCCCGCCCACCGAGCGGGCCCTCGCGCTGGCCCGGCTCACCACCGCGGCACAAGCTCTCGGCGTGGGCGTCACCCTGCTCGACAAGACCGTCACTCACGTCAAGCACCGCACCCAGTTCGGCGCTCCCATAGGCTCGTTCCAAGCCGTCAAGCACCGGCTGGCCGACGCAAAGATCGCCCTGGAGTTCGCCCGCCCGCTCGTCCTCGGCGCCGCGCTCACGCTCGCCCCCGCCGACCTCGCCGCCGCCAAGCTCACGGCCTGTGAGGCGGCGTGCACCACCGCTCGCACCGCGCTCCAACTGCACGGCGCGATCGGGTACACGGCGGAGTGCGATCTCTCCCTGTGGCTGACCAAGGCCCGGGCCCTGCGCACCGCTTGGGGCGGCCCATGGGAGTGCCGGGCCGCCGTGCTCAGTGGTGGCGATCGCCGCTGGTGAGCTCCCGGTACTCCTCGGCCGTCGGCTTCGGGATCTGCGTGTCGGGCCCGAACATGGCTCGGGCCAGCCAGGCCCGCAGCCGCTCGGAGTGCTTCACCCGGCGCCGCACACCGCCCGCGTCGACCACCGGGCCGATCTCGTAGGGCGGGTTCTGCTCATGCTGAGTGAGGGTGAACAGCTCCATCTGCGTGATGGGTTCGTGGACCTCGATGAACTCGCCGTCCGGCAGCCGTTTGACGGTGCCCGTCTCCCTGCCGTGCAGCACCTTGTTCCGGTCGCGGCGCTGGAGGCCGAGACAGATCCGGTTGGTGACGAAGAACGCGAGCACCGGCACCACGAACGCGGCGATCCGCACGAACCACGTGATGTCGTTGATGGACAGGTGCAGATGGGTGGCCACGATGTCGTTGCCGCCGCCGATCAGCAGCACGACGTACAGGCTGAGCCAGGCCACGCCGAGGGCGGTGCGCACGGGTGCGTTGCGTGGCCGGTCCAGGATGTGATGCTCGCGCTTGTCGCCGGTGACCCACGCCTCGATGAAGGGATACACCCCGAGGGCGAGCAGGATCAGCGGGAAGAGCGAGAAGGGGATGAACACGCCCAGCGCCAGCGTGTGGCCCCAGGCGTTGATCTCCCATCCCGGCATCACCCGGATGAGCCCCTCGGAGAAGCCCAGATACCAGTCGGGTTGCGCACCCGTGGTCACCAGGTCCGGGCGATACGGCCCGAAGGCCCACACGGGGTTGATGCTGGCGATGCCGCCCATGATGGTCAGCACACCGAACACGAGGAAGAAGAAGCCGCCCGCCTTGGCCATGTAGACCGGCAGGAACGGCATGCCGACCACCGACTTGTTGTTCCTGCCGGGCCCCGGATACTGCGTGTGCTTGTGGTAGAAGACCAGCGTCAGATGGGCGACGACCAGGCCCAGCATGATCCCCGGCAGCAGCAGGACGTGGATCGGGAAGAACCTCGAAATGATGTCATGGCCCGGGAACTCCCCGCCGAACAGGAAGAACGACAGATACGTGCCGACGACCGGGACGGACAGGATCGCGCCCTGCGCGAAGCGCACGCCGGTGCCGGACAGCAGGTCGTCGGGGAGTGAGTAACCGGTCAGGCCGGTGATGATGGCGAGCATCAGCAGCGTCCAGCCGAACACCCAGTTGAGCTCGCGCGGCTTGCGGAACGCGCCGGTGAAGAACACCCGCATCATGTGCACGAACATGCCGGCGACGAAGACCACCGCCGCCCAGTGGTGGATCTGCCGGATCAGCAGCCCGCCGCGGACGTCGAAGCTGATGTCGAGTGTGGACTCGTAGGCCCTGGTCATGATCACGCCGTTGAGGGGCTGGTAGGAGCCGTTGTAGACGACCTCGACGCCGCTCGGCTCGAAGAACAGGGTGAGCCAGACGCCGGTGAGGATCAGGACGATGAAGCTGTACAGGGCGATCTCGCCCAGCAGGAAGGACGGGTGGTCCGGGAAGAGCTTGCGCATGTTGGCCTTGGCCAGCGTGTAGATCCCGAACCGCCCGTCGGCCCAGTCGGCCAGCTTCTCGCCCTTGCCGGGAGCCTCCCTGCGGGAGCGGACGGACCCCGCCGCCGCCTCCACCGATCGTGCGCCGTCCATACGTCGTCGCCTCCCCGTCGGATCTCACTCAGGGTGGCACGGCGGTCACCGCCAGGCCACAGGTCGGCGCAGGCGAGTGAGCGGCTGTTCAGTCGCGCGGCGGGACGATCCCCTGCGCCCGCGCCGCCACCAGCCACTTGGGGAACTCGGCCACCAGGCGGTCGTACAGCTCGGCGTCGGAGACCTTGCGCGGGTCCTGCCCGGCGTGGAAGAAGCCGGCGTTGTCGACGCACCGCTTGTCGGGCACGGACAGCTCGTCCAGCTTGCGCAGATAGTCGAACTGCTTGCTGGACGGGTCCCCGAAGCCGATGAACTGCCAGAACAGCGGCAGCCGGGCCGCCTTGCACAGATACCGCTCGGCGGCGAGCTTGTTGATCGGGCCGCCGTCGGTCTGGAAGACCACCAGGGCGGGCTCCCGGGAGCCGCTGTCGAGGTAGTGGTCGATGACGGCGTCCATGGCGAGGTGGTAGCTGGTCTTGCCCATGTGCCCGAGCCCGGCCACGATCCGCTCGATCCGCCCCTGGTGATCGGCGAGGCCGATGTCGGTCTCGGCGTCCACGTCGGTGGAGAAGAACACCACCGGCACCCGGCCGTCGTCGTCGAGATGCGCGGACAGCCCGAGCACCCGGTCGGCGAGCGCCTGCACACTGCCGTCCTTGTAGTACGGCTTCATCGAGCCGGAGTAGTCGATCACCAGGTAGACCGCGGCCCGCAGCCCGTCCATGCCGTGTTTGGTGAGCGACACCCCGGCGGTCTTGTACAGGCTGACCAGCGCGGGCGCGGTCTCCTCCACCTTGCGCAGACTGATGGCCGCCATTCGGATCCCCCTGGAGTCGATCGACTGGATGCCGAGATTACGTCACACTCGACCCGCCCCTCCCGGCATCCACAGCTGTTGGTTATTTTGTTCGCCGCCGCATTTTGCTCATCGCCGTCCCCACCGGCTCACCGACCATCCGCACGTTCTTCGAGGAGCCGGCGTGGAACCCGAGTCCGCCGTCACGACCTGTTACCGCCATCCCAAGGTGGAGTCGTACGTCCGCTGCACCCGCTGCGAGCGCGTCATCTGCCCGGACTGTATGCGCGAGGCGGCCGTGGGCCACCAGTGCGTGGAGTGCGTACGGGAGGGCGCGAAGTCGGTGCGCCAGGCGCGCACGGTCGTCGGCGGGCGGATCTCGCGCACGCCGGTGGTGACGTACGCCCTGATCGCGCTGAACGTGCTGGCGTATCTGGCGGAGGTGGTGCGGCCGTCGATCGTGGAGCGGTTCTCGATGCTCCCGGCGGGGATGGTGGGTCCGGACGGCCTCTCATACGTGTACCAGTCGCCCGTCCCGGCCGGTTTCGAGGCCGAGGGGCTGGTCGCCGGGGAGTGGGAGCGGCTGATCACCAGCGCGTTCCTGCACCTGGAGCCGACCGAGGGCACGTTCGGTCTGCTGCACGTCGTGATGAACATGTTCTCGCTGTGGACGCTCGGCCGGGCCGTGGAGCCGATGCTCGGCCGGTCCCGCTATCTCGCGCTGTACCTGCTCTCGGCGCTCGGCGGCTCGGTCTTCGCGCTGCTGCTGGACGACCCCGGTGCGGCCTCGCTGGGCGCGTCCGGCGCGATCTTCGGCCTCGGCGCCGCGTATTACGTGGTGGCCCGGCGGATCGGCGCCGACATGCGGGGCGTCAACCGGTTCATGGGCTTCCTGCTGCTGTGGCTGCTGCTCTCCGCGGGACTGACCTCCTGGCAGGGGCATCTGGGCGGGCTGCTGACCGGCGGGGCGCTGGCGGTGGCGTACGCCTATGTGCCGCGGGGTCCGCGCCGGGCGCTGATCCAGGCGGCGGTCGGGGTGGCCGTCCTTGCGGTGCTGCTGATCGTGGCGGCGGCGCGGGTCGGGGGGCTCAAGTGAGACGAACCGGAATCCTGGCCTTCGCGCTCGCGCCCGTCGTCCTCACGGCGGGGGCCTACTTCCTGATGCCCACCGACTCCGCGGAGAGCCCCGCGGCTCCGCCCGTCTCGGCCGCCCAGCTGGCCCGCGAGGAGGCCAAGGAGCGGGCCGAGACCGAGCGCGCCGAGGACGAGAAGACGATCGCGAGCCTGCCGCCGGGGCTCGCCGACCCCGCGAAGAAGGAGCTGGCCCTCAAGATCACGGCCACGGCCGAGTTCTCCAGCCTGAACTGGCGCCTGGGCTACGGCAGTGTCGAGGACAACGGCGACGGCTGCGGCTATACGGCGGGCGCGATCGGTTTCTGCACCGGCACCCATGACCTGCTCGACCTGGTCGAGCGGTACACCGAGACCCACCCGGACAATGGCCTGGCCCGGTATCTGCCCGCGCTGCGCAAGGTCGACGGCACGGATTCGCACGAGGGGCTCGATCCCGGTTTCCCCGCGGCCTGGAAGGCGGAGGCGAAGAAGCCCGCGTTCCGTGCGGCGCAGGACGAGGAGCGGGACGAGGTCTACTTCAACCCCGCGGTGCGGCTCGCCAAGCTCGACGGTCTTGGCACGCTGGGGCAGTTCGTCTACTACGACGCGATGGTTCTGCACGGTCCCGATCCGAGTGCGAACGGGTTCTACGGCTTGCGTGAACGGGCCCTGCACGAGGCTCGGTTGCCGTCTCGGGGCGGTTCGGAGAAGGCGTATCTCGACATCTTCCTCGATCTTCGTGAGCAGGCGATGAAGCGGAAGAAGTCGACGGCGGACACGAGTCGGGTCTCCACGGCCCAGCGGGAGTGGCTGTACGACGGGAACCTGTCGCTGAACACACCGCTGAGCTGGCGGATGTACGGGGAGCCGTATCAGGTTTCCTGATCGGCACCCCACCTCTGCCTCAACACCTTCTCCGCCGGCTTGCCATGCGGCGTGTATGCCAGCCTCGCCGGGGTCTCGCCGCTGTCCGGCCAGTCGTCCCACATCCACCAGTGGACGCCGGCCCACCAGCGGCGGCCGGTGAAGGTGTCCAGCAGCGCCCGGTAGGCGGCGGCCTGTTCGGTGCTGTCGGGGTGGGTGCTGACCGTCCAGTCGTACGGTGCCGTCGTCGTCCCGCGCTGGCTGACGTAACCCGCCTCGGTGAACAGGATGCGGCGGCCCTGCTCGCGGGAGTACCTGGCGAGGCGGTCGCTGATCGGCTCCCAGGCTTTGCGGAGCCGCTCGCCGGAGTGCGTGGGGCGGTCGGACAGCGGCCAGTACGCGTCGATGCCGATCAGGTCCAGCTCGTGCCAGAAGGCGACTCGGCGGTACTCGTCGTAGTTGGCCGCGTAGGTGAGTGTGCCGTCGTAGCGGTCGCGGATCGTCGTGATGATCTCGGTCCAGGCGGCTCGGTCGGCGGAGACGCCCGCCAGTTCGGTGCCCACGGCGAACTGCTCGGTGCCGGTCGCCGCGGCGAGGTTGGCGTAGTGGGTGATGAAGCGTCGGTACGAGGTGAACCAGGCGGTGCGGTCGCGGGGGCGGATCTCGGCTCGGTCGGCGTCGCCGGGCAGGTCGACGTGGGGCTTGATCATCACCTTCAGGCCGTGTGCGTGCGCCCTTCGCACGATCCGCCTCAGTCCTGCGTCGCTCGCCGTCTCCTCGGTGCGCCGGATCACCGAGTCGCCCCGGCGCTTCTGGTACCAGGTCGGGGTGAAGGTGACCCAGTCCGCGCCGGTTGCCCTGATGTCCCGCAGATAGCGGTCGGCGGCGGGGCTGTCGTAGTCGGTGCGGTACCAGGAGGGCAGGGTGATGCCCCGGATCACGGGTTCCTCCACGCGCTCGGGTCCACAGCCCCCTACGGCGAGGAGGACCGCCGCCACTACGGCGGCGGTCCTCCCCCTCACTTGCGCCTCACAGGCTCGCGGGGCTGACGAAGGTGTAGCCGAGGGCCTTGATGCCCTGCACCGTCTCCCGCAACGGCTGGACCGGGAAGTACGGGTGATAGAAGAAGCTGGCGAAGCCGTCCCGTACCGCGAGATTGGCCTTGGCCGAGGCGATCAGATCGGCCGGCAGGCGTGGTGGATGGTTGTTGTATTCCTCCGGCTCGTAATTCCCGATGTTTTCGGGAATCACCTTCGTCCCGTACACATCACGCACCACATACGGGAAGAACTGCCCGATGAATCGGTTCGGATCCGACGGGACCCCACTGAGGGTTCCGGCGAAATACAGCGACCGTTCGAGCCGGGCGGAATAGTTCGAACTGAAGACCTGGTAGTCGGTGGCCGAACCCGCGTAGTGCGGGGTGGTCCACAGTTGCGGACGGGGCAGCCCGGCCGCGGCGAACTCGGCGAGCGCGCTGTCGACCCGGCCCTGCGCCCAGGCGGCGGAGTCCTCGGCCACCGGTCCGTCGTAGATCACGCTGTTCGCGGCGTCCACATGGGCCCGGTAGAACTCGAAGTCGTCGCCGCTGACGCCGTTGTAGGGGTTGGCGGCGTTGCCGTACTGATGGGTGTAGCCGTGGTTCATCAGTACCGCGCCCCTGGCCAGCATGTACTTCAGCGTGTTCACCAGCTGGGGCCGGTCGGTCAGCTCGACCGTCTCCGGGACGCCGTTGTTGTAGGTGCCGTTCGGGTCGGTGTAGACGGGGATCACGTTGATGCCGTACGGAATCCGCTGCGCGTACAAGTAGTCCGCGATGGCCCGCAGTTCGGACGGTTCGGAGTTGGGGCTGATGTCCTCGAGCCGTACGACCGCCCGGTGCCGTTCGGCGGTGGCCGGGGCGAGGGCGTCGAAGAGGACGTCCTCGAAGACGATGACCCGGTCGCTCTCGGAGACGTAGGAGAAGGGGATCTCACCGATGTAGGTGAGGTTGGACGAGCGGACCGCCCAGCCGAAGGTGTGCCCATTGGACGAGTCCAGGCCCTCGGCGACCCGGGTGACCTGCGGATATCCGCCACCAGTAAGGACGTTGGGGCGCAGCACCCCGCCGTCCTGCCCGGCCGGGATCTTCCGGGTGAGCGTCTGGCCCTTGTACGTCACCTGCGTGACGGTGCCGACGGAGCCGCCGTCCTCGTAGTACGACGTCGTCGGGTCCCAGCCGTACTTCTGGGTGAACTGGGCGACGCCCACGGCGTTCGCCATGTTCCAGATGTTGGCGCCCATCCAGGTCAGGGGCTTGGTGGTGGTGAGCGCGTCCTGGTAGAAGGCGGCCGGGACCGCGTCCGGGACGTCGCAGCAGTAGTAGGTCGACCCGATGTAGATCGTGGCCGTGTACGACTCGACCAGGCCGGCGGTGTACTGCGAGACCGGCTTGGTGGTCACGCTGCCGAAGTGGCCCGCCAGGTTGGCCGTGGCCATGGCGTACAGCTCGCCGAGGTGCCCGTAGGGGCCCGCGGTGTCGTACAGGACGAGGGTGGTCGGCTCGGCGGCGGGGCCGATGTCGGCCGGGGAGATCAGCTCCGCCTGGCGGCTCACGGCGGAGGCGAGTGCGGATGCGGTGGTGGTCGCGGTGGCGGTCGCCGGGGTGACGGCCGCGGTGGTCTCGGCGCGTGCCCGGTCGTGGCGCGCCTTGTCTGCCTTGAGCTGGGCCTTCGCCCAGCCCTTGAGGTCTACTCGGTTGAGTCCGGTCCGGGTTCCGTGCGATTCGCCGTGCTCGCGGTCCGGTCCGCCGGCCGCCTGCGCGCCGGCGGCCAGGAAAGTACCGCTGAACAGCGCGGCGACGAGTAACAGGACCAGGGAAAGCCTCGGAAATCCCCGTCTCCGAGGCCGGTTGAGTGGTCTCACGATCATTCCCCCCACTTTGCCAAGCTTTTGGCAAAGAGTTTTTCCGGCAAGAAGTCACCGATTGTTCTTGGCGATCAAGAAGGGTGTCAATGGGCCCAGCTCTTTTTACAAACACTCTTCTGGGTCGGCCCGACGGTCTGCTACGTTCACCTTCGCGCGATGGGGACGCGCTGCGAAATGTGGGGGGACAATGTATGGACGACCCGCGCTGGGGGCAATGTTGCCCCTGGCAGGGGCCATGGCTGCGCCGGAAGCGATACCCGGACTGCCATTGGCCAAAGCACTACAGGCAACGGCAGGGGCCGGATTCCTGCTCTACTGCCTGACCGCCTGTCTCATCCTCATAGCCCGGACGCGGCTGCGCAGACAGACCAGAAAAGCGCAGGTCAGCGCCGGGAGCGACCATGATCATTGATGTGCTGCTGTGGGCCGCCATCAGCCTGATCGTGCTGGCCGGCTGTTACAACACGAGTCTTTTCCTTCTCTCCCGCCGCAGAATTCGCCGCACCCGCACCGAGCGGAGAGAACGGTTCTATGTATTCCTGATCGCCTGTCTGAACGAAGAGCGCGTGCTTTCCGAAAGCCTGGCGCGTATCACCTCACTGCCCGCCGGGAATTTCCTGGCGCTGGTCATCGACGACGGCTCGGACGACCGCACCTCCGAGATCGCGCTGGCCGCCGACCCCGACCGGGTCCGGCTGCACCGGCGCACACTGCCGAACGCACGCCGGGGCAAAGGCGCCGCACTCAACGACGGAGTGCGCCACCTCAGGGAGTCAGGGCTGCTCGCCGGACACGATCCCGACGACATCGTCCTGTGCGTGGTGGACGCCGACGGCCGCCTCGACCCGCATGTCGTGCAGTCGGTGGACCCCTGCTTCGACGACCCTCGTACGGGCGCGGTTCAGGTCTGCGTCCGTATGTACAACCGCCGTCAGGGGCTGCTCGCCCGGATGCAGGACATGGAGTTCGTCGTCTACGGCGATGTGTTCCAGAGCGCGCGCCGCTTCATCGGCAGCGTCGGCATGGGCGGCAACGGACAGTTCATGCGGCTGTCCGCGCTCGACACGCTGGGCGGGGACGGCCCGTGGAGCGACAGTCTCACCGAGGACCTCGACCTCGGCGTCCGGCTGATCGCCAAGGGCTGGACCAACCAGCACTGCACCACCGCCTCGGTCTCCCAGCAGGCCGTGCTCAGCCTGCGGCGGCTGATCCGGCAGCGCTCACGCTGGTTCCAGGGACATCTTCAGTCGGCCGGTCTCGTCCCGCTCATCCTGCGGGACGTGCCGACCCGTCCGGCGCTGGATCTGCTCTACCACCTGTCCAGCCCGGTGCTGATCCTGCTCACCTCACTGCTCCCGCTGTCCTTCCTCGTCGCCCTGGGCGCCACCACCGTGGCCTCGGTGCAGCAGGGACAGCCGCTGGTGTCGCCCATGTGGCTGCTCGGCCCGTATCTGCTCTCGTTCACGGCCGCCTACGCCTACGGATTCGTGTACGCGCGGCGTGAGCGGGATCTCGGCCTGGTGCGCTCGGTGCTGCTCGCCCATGTCTTCGTCTTCTACGGCTACATCTGGTTCGCCGCCGGCTGGTGGGGCTTCTGGCGGATGCTCACCGGCAAGCGGACCTGGCTGAAGACCGCGCGCACCTGATCTCTCATCTGTCATCGGCTCAACTCTCGTCTCTCCTTTCACCCTTACGCGCGGCGCCCTGCGACCGCGCGCGCCCAAGGGGGGCTTGCCATGTCCACATCTCCATCAGCCGTGCCCGTACGCGCCATGCTGGTGCTCGGCACCCGGCCCGAAGCCATCAAACTGGCGCCGGTGGCCCGCTCCATGGCCGTCGGCACGCACTTCGAACCGGTGGTCGTCACCACCGGCCAGCACCGCGAGATGCTGCACCAGATGCTCGGCCTGCTCGGCGTCTCCAGCCGGATCGCGCTCGATGTGATGCGCAGCCGCCAGCAGCTCTCCGACCTGACCGCCCGGCTGGTCGCCGAGCTCGGTGAGGTGCTGCGGCTCCAACGACCGGACCTGGTCGTGGTGCAGGGGGACACCACGACCGCGCTGGCCGGGGCGCTCGCCGCGTTCTACGAGAAGGTCCCGGTCGCCCATGTCGAGGCCGGACTGCGCACCGGCGTCATCGACAACCCGTTCCCGGAGGAGCTCAACCGCAGCCTGATCGGCCGTATCGCGCGCTGGCACTTCGCCCCGACCCCGCGCGCGGCCCGGCATCTGACCGACGAGGGCGTGCCGAAGGAGCAGGTGTTCGTCACCGGCAACACCGTCATCGACAACCTGCTGTGGGTGCTGGCCGAGGGCACCGGCGCCTCCGCGTTCCGCACCCCGGCCAAGCGGATCCTGGTCACCTTGCACCGGCGGGAGAACCAGGGCGAGCGGATGCGCGGGATGGGCCGGGCGCTGCGCCGGCTGGCCGGGCGCGGGGACGTGGAGATCGTGCTGCCGCTGCACCTGAGCCCGGCGGTGCGGGAGGCGCTGCTGCCCGAACTCGACGGCCACGACGGCATTTCGCTGGTCGAGCCGCTGGACTATCTGGACTTCGCGGCCACGCTCGCCGAGTGCGACCTGGTGCTCACCGACTCCGGCGGCATCCAGGAGGAGGCGCCGAGCCTCGGCAAGCCGGCCCTGGTGCTGCGGACCACGACCGAGCGCCCGGAGGCGGTGGAGGCGGGCGCGGCCCGGCTGATCGGCACCGATCCGGAGGTCATCGTGCAGGCCGCCGGGGAGCTGCTGGACGATCCGGCGTTGTACCGACGGATGGCGGGCGCGGGCAATCCGTTCGGCGACGGCCGGGCCGCGGACCGCGTACTGGCCCAGCTGGCCGAGGACTTCGCCGCGGATGTGCCGCTCGACGCGACGGTCTGACGCGGGTTCGGTGGGCCATACTCGACCGCATGACTCGCTCACTCCTGCGTGGCGTCCTGGTGGCGGTGACGCTCGCCGGAGTGCTGGCCCTCGCCTTGAGCCAGTGCGGTTCTGACGAACCGTCAACCCCGGTGTCCCCCTGGGCGGACGGTTCCGTGCACGGCCGCTGGGAGTCGGTGTTCAACGGCCACGGCACCAACTCGGGCGACGACGACTCGCTGACCCTGTCGCCGATGCCCGCGCAGGACCCGGGGACCACGCATGCGGGGCTCGTGGTGAGTACGGCGTCGTACACCGACGTCCGCTTCGAGGCCCGGATGCGCACGGTCGAGCAACTGCGGGAGCCCGACCCCAATCCCTGGGAGGTGCCGTGGCTGGTGTGGGCGTACACCGATCCGGAGCACTTCTACTACATCACCCTCAAGCCCAACGGCTGGGAGCTGGGCAAGCGGGATCCCGCCTACCCGGGCGGGCAGCGGTTCCTGGCCACCGGGCACGAGACGTACGAGGTGGGTGACTGGTACGGGGTGCGGGTGGAGCAGGACGGGGCCTCGGTCACCGTCACGGTGGACGGGGACCGGCTGGTGGAGTTCACCGACTCCGAACGCCCTTACCCGGAGGGGAAGGTGGGGGCGTACACCGAGGACGCCACGGTGAGGTTCGAGGGGCTGAGGGCTCGGTGAAAGTTTGACGGCGCCTGCCGAATCGTCCGGTCGGGGACAAGGGGCAGGCGCCGTCGGTGTTCCGTACGCCTTTGTACGGGACGTCTCTTGAGCGGTCCTCGACGGACCGTCAGACCATCAGGGACCGGTCGGTCGGGCGGATCGGGGCCGGCAGGTCGCTGGCTCCGGTCAGGAAGCGGTCCACGCCACGGGCGGCGGAGCGGCCCTCGGCGATGGCCCACACGATCAGCGACTGGCCGCGGCCCGCGTCACCGGCGACGTACACGCCCGGCACGCTGGTCTGGAAGTCGGCGTCGCGGGCGATGTTGCCGCGCTCGTCGAGGTCCAGGCCGAACTGCTCGACCAGGCCGTTCTCGCGGTCGGTGCCGGTGAAGCCCATGGCGAGCGTGACCAGCTGGGCGGGGATCTTCCGCTCGGTGCCCGGCTTCGGGGTCAGCTTGCCGTCGATGAACTCCACCTCGGTGAGGTGCAGCCACTGGACGTTGCCGTCCTCGTCGCCCTCGAAGTGGGTGGTGGAGACGGAGTAGACCCGCTCGCCGCCCTCCTCGTGCGCGGAGGTGACCTTGTAGAGCATCGGGAAGGTCGGCCAGGGCTGGGAGACCGCGTTCCGCTCCTCGTTCGGGCGGGGCATGATCTCCAGCTGCGTCACCGAGGCCGCGCCCTGCCGGTGGGCCGTGCCCACGCAGTCGGCGCCGGTGTCGCCACCGCCGATGACGACGACGTGCTTGCCCTCGGCGGAGATCGGGGCGGTGACGTAGTCGCCCTCCTGGACCTTGTTGGCCAGCGGCAGGTACTCCATCGCCTGGTGGATGCCGGTCAACTCCCGCCCGGGAACGGGGAGATCACGGGCGGTGGTGGCACCGGCGGCGATCACGACGGCGTCGTACCGCTTCTTCAGGTCGGTCGCCTTGAGGTCGCGGCCGATCTCGATCCCGGTACGGAAGCGGGTACCCTCCGCGCGCATCTGCTCGATACGGCGGTTGATGTGCCGCTTCTCCATCTTGAACTCGGGGATGCCGTACCGGAGCAGGCCTCCGATGCGGTCCGCGCGCTCGTAGACGGCGACCGTGTGACCGGCCCGGGTGAGCTGCTGGGCGGCGGCCAGGCCCGCCGGGCCCGAGCCGATGACCGCGACGGTCTTGCCGGACAGCCGCTCGGGCGCCTGCGGGGCGACGTCACCGGTCTCCCACGCCTTGTCGATGATGGAGACTTCGACGTTCTTGATGGTGACGGCCGGCTGGTTGATGCCGAGCACGCACGCCGACTCGCAGGGAGCGGGGCAGAGGCGACCGGTGAACTCCGGGAAGTTGTTGGTCGCGTGCAGCCGCTCGGAGGCGGCGCCCCAGTCCTCGCGGTAGGCGAAGTCGTTCCACTCCGGGATCAGGTTCCCGAGCGGACAGCCGTTGTGGCAGAACGGGATGCCGCAGTCCATGCAGCGGCTGGCCTGCTTGCTGATGATCGGCAGCAGGGAGCCGGGGACGTAGACCTCGTTCCAGTCCTTCAGGCGTACGTCGACGGGGCGGGACTTGGCGACCTCGCGGCCGTGGTTCAGAAAGCCCTTCGGGTCAGCCATTGATCGCCGCCTCCATCATCTTCTCGGTGATCTCGGTCTCGGAGAGACCGGCTCGCTCGGCGGCGTCCTTGGCGGCGAGCACTGCCTTGTACGTGCTGGGGATGATCTTGCTGAAGCGCTCCGCGGAGGCGTCCCAGTCGACGAGCAGCTTCTCGGCGACCGTGGAGCCGCTCTCCTCGGCGTGCCGGCGCACGACGTCGTGCAGCCACTTCTTGTCGTCGTCGGACAGCGCCTCGACGGCGTCCAGGTTGCCGACGTTGACGTTGTCCTTGTCGAGGTCGATGACGTAGGCGACACCGCCCGACATACCGGCCGCGAAGTTGCGGCCCGTCTCGCCCAGGACCACCGCGTGACCGCCGGTCATGTACTCGCAGCCGTGGTCGCCCACGCCCTCCGAGACCACCAGGGCACCGGAGTTGCGGACGCAGAACCGCTCGCCGGTCCGGCCGCGCAGGAACAGCTCGCCGCCGGTCGCGCCGTACGCGATGGTGTTGCCCGCGATCGTGGAGTACTCGGCGAGGTGGTCGGCGCCCCGGTCGGGGCGGACGACGACCCGGCCGCCGGAGAGGCCCTTGCCGACGTAGTCGTTGGCGTCGCCCTCCAGGCGGAGCGTGACACCGCGCGGCAGGAAGGCGCCGAAGGACTGGCCGGCCGAGCCGGTGAAGGTGATGTCGATGGTGTCGTCGGGCAGGCCCGCGCCACCGAACTTCTTCGTCACCTCGTGGCCCAGCATGGTGCCGACCGTGCGGTTGATGTTGCGGATGGCGACCTGGGCACGCACCGGCTGGGCGTCGGTCGCGGAGTCCGCGGCCAGGGCGTCGGCGGCGAGCTTGATCAGCTCGTTGTCGAGCGCCTTCTCCAGGCCGTGGTCCTGCTCGATCAGCTGGTGGCGGACGGCGCCCTCGGGCAGCGTCGGCACGTGGAACAGCGGGGCCAGGTCCAGGCCCTGCGCCTTCCAGTGGTCGACGGCACGGGTGACGTCGAGCGCCTCGGCGTGGCCGACGGCCTCCTCGATGGAGCGGAAGCCCAGCTCGGCGAGGATCTCGCGGACCTCTTCGGCGATGAACCGGAAGAAGTTCACGATGTACTCGGCCTTGCCGGAGAACCGGTCCCGGAGGGTCGGGTTCTGGGTGGCGATGCCGACCGGGCAGGTGTCCAGGTGGCAGACGCGCATCATGACGCAGCCGGAGACGACGAGCGGCGCGGTCGCGAAACCGAACTCCTCGGCGCCCAGCAGCGCGGCGATGACGACGTCACGGCCGGTCTTCAGCTGGCCGTCGGTCTGCACGACGATGCGGTCGCGCAGGCCGTTGAGCAGCAGGGTCTGCTGAGTCTCGGCGAGGCCGAGCTCCCAGGGGCCACCGGCGTGCTTGAGCGAGGTGAGCGGGCTGGCGCCCGTACCGCCGTCGTGACCGGAGATGAGCACGACGTCCGCGTGGGCCTTGGAGACACCCGCGGCGACGGTGCCGACACCGACCTCCGACACCAGCTTCACGTGAATCCGCGCCTGCGGGTTCGCGTTCTTGAGGTCGTGGATCAGCTGAGCCAGGTCCTCGATGGAGTAGATGTCGTGGTGCGGCGGCGGGGAGATGAGCCCGACACCCGGCGTCGAGTGACGCGTCTTGGCGACCCACGGGTAAACCTTGTGGCCGGGCAGCTGGCCGCCCTCGCCGGGCTTGGCGCCCTGGGCCATCTTGATCTGGATGTCGTCGGCGTTGACCAGGTACTCGGACGTGACACCGAAGCGGCCGGACGCGACCTGCTTGATGCTGGACCGGCGCGCCGGGTCGTACAGCCGCTCCGGGTCCTCGCCGCCCTCACCGGTGTTGGACTTGCCGCCCAGCTGGTTCATGGCGATGGCGAGGGTCTCGTGCGCCTCCTGGGAGATGGAGCCGTACGACATGGCGCCGGTGGAGAAGCGCTTGACGATCTCGGAGACCGGCTCGACCTCGTCGATGGAGATCGACGGACGGTCGGAGGTGAAGCCGAACAGGCCGCGGAGCGTCATCAGGCGCTCGGACTGCTCGTTCACCCGGTCCGTGTACTTCTTGAAGATGTCGTAGCGGTTGGCCCGCGTCGAGTGCTGTAGGCGGAAGACCGTCTCCGGGTCGAACAGGTGCGGCTCGCCCTCGCGCCGCCACTGGTACTCGCCGCCGATCTCCAGCGCGCGGTGCGCCGGGGCGATGCCGGAGGCCGGGTATGCCTTGGCGTGCCGGGCGGCGACCTCCTTGGCGATGACGTCGATGCCGACGCCGCCGATCTTGGTGGCGGTGCCGTTGAAGTACTTCTCCACGAAGCCCTCGTCGAGACCGACGGCCTCGAAGACCTGGGCGCCGCGGTAGGAGGCGACGGTCGAGATGCCCATCTTCGACATGACCTTCAGCACGCCCTTGCCGAGGGCGTAGATCAGGTTGCGGATGGCCTTCTCGGACTCGATGCCGGGCAGGAAGGTGCCGGCCCGGACCAGGTCCTCGACCGACTCCATCGCCAGGTAGGGGTTGACGGCCGCGGCGCCGAAGCCGATGAGCAGGGCGACGTGGTGGACCTCGCGGACGTCACCGGCCTCGACCAGCAGGCCCACGTGGGTGCGCTGCTTGGTGCGGATGAGGTGGTGGTGGACGGCCGCGGTGAGCAGCAGCGAGGGGATCGGCGCGTGCTCGGCGTCCGAGTGCCGGTCGCTGAGGACGATCAGACGGGCGCCGTTGTCGATGGCGGCGTCGGCCTCGGCGCAGATCTCCTCGATGCGCGCGGCGAGGGAGTCGCCGCCGCCGGAGACCCGGTACAGACCGGACAGGGTCGCGGCCTTGAAGCCGGGCATGTCGCCGTCGGCGTTGATGTGGATGAGCTTGGCCAGCTCGTCGTTGTCGATCACCGGGAACGGCAGCGTGACGCTACGGCAGGACGCGGCCGTCGGGTCGAGCAGGTTGCCCTGCGGACCGAGCGAGCTGCGCAGCGACGTGACGAGCTCTTCGCGGATCGCGTCCAGCGGCGGGTTGGTGACCTGCGCGAACAGCTGGGTGAAGTAGTCGAAGAGCAGCCGCGGACGCTCGCTCAGCGCGGCGATCGGCGAGTCGGTGCCCATCGAACCGATCGGCTCGGCGGCGGACTTGGCCATCGGCGCCAGGATGATCCGCAGCTCCTCCTCGGTGTAACCGAAGGTCTGCTGGCGGCGGGTGACCGAGGCGTGGGTGTGCACGATGTGCTCGCGCTCGGGCAGGTCGGACAGCTCGATCTCGCCGGCCTCGAGCCACTCCGCGTACGGCTTCTCCGCGGCGAGCTGGGCCTTGATCTCGTCGTCCTCGATGATCCGGTGCTCGACAGTGTCGACGAGGAACATCCGGCCGGGCTGGAGCCGGCCCTTGCGGACGACCTTGGCGGGGTCGATGTCGAGGACGCCGACCTCGGAGCCGAGGACGACCAGGCCCTCGTCGGTGACCCAGTAGCGGCCGGGGCGCAGACCGTTGCGGTCCAGCACGGCGCCGACCTGGGTGCCGTCGGTGAAGGTGACACAGGCGGGGCCGTCCCAGGGCTCCATCATCGTGGAGTGGAACTGGTAGAAGGCGCGCCGGGCCGGGTCCATGGAGTCGTGGTTCTCCCACGCCTCCGGGATCATCATCAGCACGGAGTGCGGCAGCGAACGCCCACCGAGGTGGAGGAGCTCGAGCACCTCGTCGAAGGAGGCGGAGTCGGAGGCGTCCGGGGTGCAGACCGGGAAGACACGGTCGAGCTTCTCGGTGCCGAAGAGGTCGGAGACGAGCTGCGACTCACGGGCGCGCATCCAGTTGCGGTTGCCCTTGACGGTGTTGATCTCACCGTTGTGCGCGACGAACCGGTACGGGTGGGCGAGCGGCCACGACGGGAAGGTGTTCGTGGAGAACCGGGAGTGCACGAGCGCGATCGCGGAGGCGAAGCGGCGGTCGGACAGGTCCGGGAAGAAGGGCTCCAGCTGGCCGGTGGTCAGCATGCCCTTGTAGACGATGGTCCGCGCGGACAGCGAGGGGAAGTAGACGCCGGCCTCGCGCTCGGCGCGCTTGCGCAGCACGAAGGCCTTGCGGTCGAGGTCGATGCCCTCCGAAGCGCCGTCGCCGACGAAGATCTGCCGGAAGGCGGGCATCGTCGAACGGGCGGTGGCGCCGAGCAGTTCGGGCGCGACCGGAACCTCACGCCAGCCGAGGACGGTCAGCCCCTCCTCAGCGGTGATCGTCTCGATCTGCGAGACAGCGGCCTCGGTGCCGTCCTCCGGCAGGAAGGCGATACCGACGGCGTACGCACCGGCCGCGGGAAGCTCGAACCCGGCGACCTCACGGAAGAAGGCGTCCGGAACCTGGGACAGGATGCCCGCGCCGTCACCCGAGTCGGGCTCGGAGCCGGTGGCACCGCGGTGCTCCAGGTTGCGCAGAACCGTGAGCGCCTGCTCGACCAGCGCATGGCTCGCCTCGCCGGTGAGGGTGGCCACGAAGCCGACGCCACAGGCGTCCTTTTCGTTGCGGGGGTCGTACATACCCTGCGCAGCAGGGCGAGCATCCATGAAGGACCAGTTCTGGCCATTCGCGGAATGCTGGGACGGCTGGCGCGGCGTACGCATCGGCTCTCCCGTCGTCGTCAGTGGCATTTAGCTGGTGCCGAGGGACGACGTTGGCCCTCTGCGTTGATCTGCGTCGCGTGATCTGCGGTGATCACCGTGCTGATCAAAATTTCGTGCAGGTTACATGATGGAGCGGTTCTCGGGAACCGGATACACCGTTCCAACATGCGGACACCGTGGGGTGACGGCGGGGCCGCGGGGAGCGGCCGAAAAGTATGGGGGACCGACGAGGACAAGATCGATCAGATCGGTGCCAGTCGGCGGTGGCGAGGGGAGCGTCGTCGCCCACCTCGCACAGGCGCGCGGCAGGCACCATTGCCCACAGCGCTTACGGCTCATGCCCGGTGGTTAACCATTCGAAACCAGCAAGTAACGGCTACTTATGCGGCCCAACGCATAAGTTCCAGTCGCACTATCCTACGGCCGTTCCGAACAGGCTGCCCAGGGCGTACGTCACACCGGCCGCGGCACCGCCCAGGGCGAGTTGCCGCAAACCGCTGTACCACCAGGTCCGCGCGGTCACCTTGGCCACGACGGCACCGCAGGCGAACAGCCCGAAGAGGGCGAGCAGCACGGCGGGCCAGAGCGCGGTGGCCCCGAGCAGATAGGGCAGTACGGGCAGCAGAGCACCCAACGCGAAGGCGCCGAAGGACGAGACGGCGGCGACGGTGGGCGAGGGCAGGTCACCGGGGTCGATCCCGAGCTCCTCGCGGGCGTGTATCTCAAGTGCCTGCTCAGGATCCCGGGAAAGCTGCCGGGCAACCGCCTCCGCCAGCTCGGCATCCACTCCACGAGCCCGGTACAGAGCGGCCAGCTCCGCCTCCTCGTCCTCCGGATGCTTACGAAGCTCCCGCCGCTCGACGTCCAGCTCGGCCTCGACCAGCTCCCGCTGCGAGGCGACGGACGTGTACTCACCGGCGGCCATCGAGAAGGCACCGGCGGCGAGCCCCGCGAGCCCGGTCAGCACCACGGTCTGATGACCGACCTGCCCACCGGCGACACCGGTCATCAGGGCCAGGTTGGAGACGAGCCCGTCCATGGCACCGAAGACTGCGGGCCGCAGCCAGCCGCCGTTGACGTCGCGGTGGGTGTGGTTGTCACGGTGCGCCACGTGGAGCGCGGCCTCGGTCTCGATGATGGCCATGAGTCAGGGTCCCCCTCGAACTTAGGAAAGCCTAAATTTAGATAAGTTCCATTCTTTGACAACACAAAATGTACGCCGTAAATTCCGACCCCGCCAGCAAGGAAAGGCTGCGCTAACCTGCGGTTTTGCATATCTGCGCTCATCCGATAGATGAGACGCACAGATGTCGACCGGGTGACGCTGAGACGACCGAGGCTCTGCCTCCCCCCTCCCGTGGGACACATCCGCAAAGGGCTCCGCGCCCTGGGAGCCCCCGGAGGAGAGGCCGCGTATGGCATCGATCGCCTGCATCCCCTCGGTCCCGGCGCCGGGGGACGCCGCCGAACTCCGCGACCGGGCGCGCGGCGCGCTCCTGGGCCTGGCGGTGGGCGACGCGCTGGGCGCCCCCGCGGAGAACATGAAGCCGTCGGAGATCCGCGCACGCTGGGGCCGCATCACGGGCTACGTGGCGGACCACCCGTCCGGCACGGATGACACGGAGTACGCGATCTTCTCCGGACTCCTGCTGTCCCGCCACGGCTCGGCGCTGACCCCCGCGCATGTGGAGGCGGCCTGGCACGAGTGGATCGCGGACCGGGACGAGGGCCCGTTCCGGGGCGCGGGCTTCAGCGAACGCGGCACGCTGGAGAACCTGCGCCGGGGCCTGGCGGCCCCCATCTCGGCCCAGCACCGCCACGCCTGGAGCGACGGACTGGCGATGCGGGCGGCGGTGTTCGGGGTCTACGCCGCGGGCCGCCCCGCCGAAGCGGCCCGCCTGGCGGCCATCGACGGCTCGGTGAGCCATGACGGGGAGGGCATCTACGGCGGCCAGGCGGTGGCGGCGGGGGTGGCCGCGGCGATGGCGGGAGCCCCGACGATCGCGGTGGTCGCGTCGGCACTGGCCGTGGTCCCGGACGACTCCTGGACGGCCCGCTCGCTGCGCCGAGCGGTCGCTGTGGCCCACAGAGGCGAACGGGCCGTCCGCTCCGCGGTGGTGATCGGCGGCTACCCCTGGACCGACCTGGCCCCCGAAGCGGTCGCGTTGGCCTTCGGCGCGTACGCGGCGGCTGACGGCGACTTCGTCCAGTCGGTCCTGACGGCGGTGAACATGGGGAGAGACGCAGACACGACAGCAGCGGTGGCAGGCGCCCTGGCAGGCGCAACACGGGGCGCCTCAACCATCCCCCCGGACTGGTCAGCAGCCATCGGCCCAGCAAGAGGCACCTGCCTACCAGCGATGAGAGGCCACCACGTCCTGGACGTAGCAGACCTCCTGACCGCAGGCGAATACGCACTGGCAGCAGCCGCGGAAGACTCGGAGCCCCAGGAATGACCCCAGAGCCACTCCTCGAAGAAGGCCCGAGCCATCCAGCCACCGGCCAGCACACTCCAGCCTTCGAGCCCGAGGCACCACATCCGGCCACCGAACCGCACGCTTCAACCCACCCGGCTTTCGAGCCCGAGGCACCACACCCGACCACCGGCCCAAACACTTCAGCCCACCCAACACCTGAGACCGACCCCGAAACCACCCTCACCCCCCACCCACCCACAGGGGGCTACGCACCCCACCCACCCCCAACCCACGCGGCGCTTGAGGCCGAGGCAGCACACCTGACCGCCGGGCCGGATCTTCCAGCCCGCCCAACGCCCGAGGCCGACACCGAAACCGTCCCCACCCCCCAGCCACCCCCAGCCCGCCCGACACCCGAGGCCGACCCCGAAACCATCCCCACCCCCCACCCACCCGCAGGGGGCTACGCACCCCAGCCCCCTCCAGCCCGTCCGGCGTTTGAGGACGAGGCCGCTTCAGGGCCGTTGGGGGTCCAGGGGGCGGAGTCCCCTGGTGGGGTTGAAGGGGCGATGCCCCTGGGGATGGGACGGGTAGGGGCGGCGGGGGCGAAACACAACCGTCGGATCGAGGGGCTCCTCCTCGGCCTGGCCGCAGGCGACGCCGCCGGCTGGCCCGCAGCCCGCCACCGAGCCGCCCGCATGCCCGAATGGACCCGCCGCCTCACCCGCGAACTCGACACCTTCGCCGAACAGAACGCCACCACCACCCTCCCCGTCCCCATCGCCCTCAACCAACCCCCCGAACCCCTCCGCCTGGGCCCCTCCGACGACGCGGAATGGGCAACCTTCGCCGCAGAAGCCGTCCTCAGAGCAGGCGACGACACCGCCCTCGGCGACCTCAGCAGGCACCGCCGCATGCGCGCAGCCATCGACCTCACCTGGAACGCCGTGGCCAGCGAGGTAGCCGCAGCCGCAGACCGCGCCCCCGAAGTCGAATCCGCCGTACTCCCCCTACGCGCCCGCATCTCGGTAAGAGCCGGACTCGGCAACCTGGCGGCAGGCCTACGCCCACCCGCCACCGGCCACGACAACCCCCACTACTTCGACGACGCCGCCTGCATCCGCGCCTGCGTCCTCGCGGTGGCCCACCCCGGCGACCCCCAACTCGCCGCAGACCTCGCAGAGTTCGACGCCCGCTACACCCAGGACGGCGACGGAGTCCACGGCGCCCGCGCCATGGCCGCGGCCATCGCCCAAGCCCTCTCCGGCGCACCCCCGGACACCTGCGTCACCGCCGCCCTCGCAGAACTCCCGCCCGAAACGGAAATCGGCCGCAACGCCCGCCACGCCCTCACCCTCGCCCACGACGCCGACAGCGCCTTCGCCCTCATCCCCCACCTGGAACACCAAATCGTCGATCACGTCTACAGCTACGGCATCGCAGCCGCCGAAACCGTCCCCGTCGCCCTCGCCCTCACCACCGCCGCACAGGGCCGCATCGCCGAAGCCGTCCCCGCCGCCGCCTGTCTCTCCCGAGTCGCCGACTCCGCCCCCGCCCTCGTCGGCGCCCTCACCGGCGCCCTCGGCGGCGGCGCCGCGATCCCCGCCTCCTGGCGCAACGCCTGCCGTGTCCTGTCCGGCTGCGCCCTCCCCCGCCTGACCGGCACGGACCTCGTGGAACTCGCCGAACTCCTCGAAGCCACGCAACCGGCCGGGGCAGGAGGATGATTCGGCCCATGAGGTCCAAAACATCAGAAAACTCCACAGCATCGGAAACCCCTGCGTCAGGAACCCCCACAGGCGCGACCCTGGACGACCGGATCACCGGCGCACTCGTCGGAGCCGCCGTCGGCGACGCCCTGGGCGGCCCGGTCGAGGGCTACTCCCCCGAGCAGATCGTCGAACGCCACGGCGGCCGGGTGCACGGCATCGTCGGCCCCTGGAACGGCGACGCCTGGCGCACGGCCCGCCCCCTCGCGCCGTACCACAAGGGCGACGGCCACGTCACTGACGACACCTTGATGACCCACGCGCTGATCAGGGTCTACGCCACGGTCCGCGACCACCTCGACGCCTACGCCGTCGCCGACCACCTGGTCCCCGACCTGATGACGAACCCGCGCTGGATCCCGGAACTGGAGGCGGAGGCTCTCCCCCTCCACCGCGTCTTCCTGGCCGAGAAATGGCTGGTCGCCCGCCTCCACTACGGCCATGTCGACCCCCGAGAGGCCGGCACCGGCAACATCGTCAACTGCGGGGCGGCGATGTACATGGCCCCGGTCGGCCTGGTCAACGCGGCGAACCCGCCCGCCGCCTACGCCGAGTCCCTCGACATCGCGGGCGCCCACCAGTCGTCGTACGGCAGGGAGGCGGCGGGAGTCTTCGCGGCGGCGGTGGCGGCGGCCTGCACCCCCGGCGCGACCCCGGACTCGGTCGTCGCCGCCTGCCTCTCCCTGGCCAAGGACGGCACCCGCGAGGCGATCGAGAAGGTCTGCGAAGTGGCGTCCCGGCACAGCGAGTTCGAGTCGGCGCTGAAGCCCCTGCGCCAAGCGGTGGCCCGGTACGACACGGTCGGCCCCGACTACCGCGCCCCGTCCCTCGGCGCCCGCCGCCCCTCCCGGCTGCACGCGATCGAGGAACTCCCCATCGCGCTCGGCATGTTGCTGCTCTCCTCCGGCGACTACCGCCGCACGGTGCTGGGTTCGGTCAACTACGGCCGGGACTGCGACTCCATCGCCACGATGTCCGGCGCCCTGTCCGGCGCGTTGGGCCACGCCGTCCCCGAGGACTGGTCGAAGCAGGTGGCCGACGCCAGCCGCCTGGACCTGTGGGAACCGGCCCGCACCCTGACCGCCGTAACACGCGAGATCTTCGCCCGTGACGTACAACGCCGCCGCGCCCACGAGCGGGCCTTCACCGAGCTCGGAGGCCGTGGATGCTCCGACTGACCTGGGTCCAGCCGGAGGACCTGATCGGCCACGAACTCCGCCAGGCGTCCCAGGACGGCCGAGAACCCTCAAGAATCGCGGCCCGCTGGAAGGCAGCGGGTGGCCTGGACGCCCCGGAACGCGCAGGAGCCTCCCCGGACCGCCCTTCCCGCTACCTTCGCCTCTTGGCAGAAGACCTGCTGGACGAACTGGCAGACCTGCCAAGCAAGTTGGCGGACAGCGAGCCGACCGACCTGACCAGAATCAAGGCGAGCTGCCCCTCCTGGCCATCGCAGGCACCGGCAGGCGTCCCCACCCAGGCCCGCCTGGAAGCCGCCTGGCTGGGCAGAGCCGTCGGCTGCCTCCTGGGCAAACCCGTGGAAAAGCTCCCTCTGGACGCCATCCGCCAACTGGCCAGATCAACCGGCAACTGGCCCCCCACCACCTACTTCACGGCCAAGGGCGTCCCCCAAGACCTCCTCACCACCCACCCCTGGAACCGCCGCTCCGCCCGCACCTCCCTCGCCGAGAACATCGACGGCATGCCGGAGGACGACGATCTCAACTACCCCCTCCTCAACCTGCTCCTCCTCCAACGCCACGGCAGAACCTTCACCACCACGGACGTGGCAAGGCTCTGGCTGGAAGAACTCCCCGCAGGCCGCACCTTCACCGCGGAACGCCTCGCCTACCGCAACCTCCTCACCGGCCTGGAGCCACCCAGAACGGCAAGCCACCGCAATCCGTTCCGAGAGTGGATCGGCGCCCTGATCCGCGCCGACGTACACGGCTGGACCAACCCCGGCAACCCAGCGGCCGCCGCCGAACAGGCCCACCGCGACGCCACCCTCACCCACACCGCCAACGGCGTCTACGCGGCGATGTTCATCGCGGCCACCATCGCCCAGGCAGCCGCAGGCACCCACGACATCCACACCTGCCTTGCGACGGGCCTCAGAGTGATCCCCCCGAACTCACGCCTGTCCCGCGCCGTCCACCACGCCCTACGACTCGCCCGGACGCACACCGACTTCGACACGGTCGTCGACGAACTCCACGCCACCCACGCCCGAACCCATCACTGGGTCCACGCCGTCCCCAACACCGCCCTCATCGCCGCCGCCCTCACCCACGCCGACGGCGACTTCACCGGCTCCGTCTCCCGCGCCGTGTCCGGCGGCTGGGACACCGACTCCAACGGCGCCACGACCGGCAGCATCGCCGGACTCCTCGCCGGCCACCCCTCCGTCCTCCCCGACCACTGGACGACCCCGCTCAAGAACCGGCTGTCCACCTCCGTCGGCGACTTCAACGGCACCGGCTTCGACACCTTGGCCCACCTCACCCACCGGGAGGCGCTCCGCCCATGACGCACATCGCCGTACTCGGCAGCACCAACATGGACCTCGTCGCCTTCGTGGCGAAGGCACCCCAGCGCGGAGAGACCGTCACGGGCCGCGAGTTCCGTACGATCCCCGGCGGCAAGGGCGCCAACCAGGCCATCGCCGCGGCCCGCGCGGGGGCCACCGTCTCCATGATCGGCGCGGTCGGCAACGACTCCTTCGGCACCCGGCTGCGCTCCACCCTGGAGCACTCCGGCGTCGAGACCGACCATCTGCGCACCACGGAGGGGCCCTCCGGCACCGCCCACATCGTCGTCGACGACGAGGGCGGCAACGCGATCGTGGTGATCCCCGCCGCCAACGGCACCGTCGACCATCTCGCCCCCGGCGACGAGGGGCTCATCGCCTCCGCCGACGCCCTGCTGCTCCAGCTGGAGATCCCGCTCGACGCGGTCCTCGCGGGCGCCCAGGCGGCCCGCGCCCATGGCGTCCGGACGGTCCTCACCCCGGCGCCCGCCCAGCCGCTGCCCGTCGAACTCCTCAACGCCACCGACCTGTTGCTGCCCAACGAGCACGAGGTCGCCGCCCTCACCGGCCGCACCGATCCGCGCTCCGCCGCGCTCGCCCTGCTGGAGGAGGTCCCGGAGGTGGTCGTCACCCTGGGTTCGGCGGGCAGCCTGTACGCGGCCCGCGGCACCGACCCGATCGTCGTCCCCGCACCCCAGGTCACCGCCGTGGACACCACCGGCGCCGGGGACACCTTCGCCGGAACGCTCGCGGTGGCGCTCGCCGAGGGCCGCCCGATGCCGGACGCGCTGGCCTGGGCGGCCGCCGCGGCGGCGCTGTCGGTCCAGCGGGCCGGGGCGTCGGAGTCGATGCCGTACCGCTCCGAGATCGACGCGCAGTACACGTCATGACCCGAGCCGCGCCACGCCCCGACCAAGCCCCGTCACACCCCATGGCCCAAGCACCGCTGGCCGGTCTGCGCGTCCTGGACCTCGCCACCCTCTTCGCCGGGCCGCTCGCCGCCACGGCGCTAGGTGACTTCGGCGCGGAGGTCATCAAGATCGAGCACCCGGCCAAGCCCGACCCGTCCCGCGGTCACGGCCCGGCCAAGGACGGCATCGGGCTGTGGTGGAAACACCTCGGCCGCAACAAGCGCACGATCACCCTGAACCTGTCGACCCCGGGCGGCCGCGCCACCCTCCTGCGGCTCGCCGGGACCGCGGACGTGATCATCGAGAACTTCCGCCCCGGCACCCTGGAGAAGTGGGACCTCGGCTGGTCCGAGCTGTCCGCCGCCAACCCCCGCCTGGTCCTCACCCGGGTCACCGGCTTCGGCCAGTTCGGCCCCTACGCCCGCCGCCCCGGGTTCGGCACCCTCGCCGAGGCGATGAGCGGTTTCGCCGCGCTCACCGGTGAACCGGACGCGCCCCCGACGCTCCCGCCGTTCGGCCTCGCGGACTCGGTCGCCGGCCTCGCCACGGCGTACGCCGTCCTCACCGCGCTCGCCGCCCGCGACCGTACCGGCGAGGGCCAGGTCGTCGACCTCGCCCTGATCGAGCCGATGCTGTCGGTCCTCGGCCCCCAGCCCACCTGGTACGACCAGCTCGGCTACGTCCAGCAGCGCACCGGCAACCGCTCCGCGAACAACGCCCCACGCAACACCTACCGCACCGCGGACGGCAGTTGGGTCGCGGTCTCCACGTCGGCCCAGTCGGTGGCGGAACGCGTACTGCGCTTGGTGGGCCGCCCGGATCTGATCGACGAACCGTGGTTCGCCACGGGCGCCGACCGCGCCCGGCACGCGGACGTCCTCGACGAGGCGGTCGGCAGCTGGATCGCCGAGCGCAGCCGGGATGAGGTGATCGCGGCCTTCGAGAAGGCGGAGGCGGCCGTCGCGCCCATCCAGGACGTGCGCGAGGTGATGACGGACCCGCAGTACCAGGCGCTCGACACCATCACCACCGTCGACGACCCGGACCTCGGCCCCGTGCGCATGCAGAACGTCCTCTTCCGCCTCTCCGCCACCCCCGGCGCGATCCGCTGGACCGGTCGCCCGCACGGCGCCGACACCGACGAGGTCCTCACCGAACTGGGCCTGACCCCGGCGGACGTGGCGGCCCTGCGCGCGGAAGGCGCGGTATGACGATCCCTCTGACCTGGCTGTACGTTCCCGGCGACCGCCAGGACACGGTGGCCAAGGCGCTGCGGTCCGGAGCGGACGTCGTGGTGATCGACCTGGAGGACGCGGTCGCCCCGGACCGCAAGGAGTACGCCCGCGCCGCGACGGCCGAGTTCCTCTCCGACCCTCAGCCCGTCCCGGTCCACGTCCGTGTGAACGCCCTGGACGGCCCGCTCGCGGCGGCGGACCTGAAGGCACTGGCCCACCTGACCGGCGTGGCGGGCCTACGACTGCCCAAGGTCACGTCCCCGGAGCAGATCCGCAGGGTCGCGCACTCCACCGCCCACCCCCTGTACGCCCTGCTGGAATCGGCCCTGGGCATCGAGCACTCCTTCGCCATCGCCCAGTCCCACCCCGCGCTCCGCGGCATCGCCCTGGGCGAGGCAGACCTCAAGGCCGACCTCTCGGTACGGGACGACGCGGGCCTGGACTGGCCACGCTCCCGAGTGATCGTCGCGGCCAGGGCGGCGAACCTCCCGCCCCCACCCCAGTCCGTCCACCCGGACACCCACGACCTGGCAGGCCTCGCTTCGACCTGCGCCCACGGCCGCGCCCTCGGCTTCCTGGGCCGCTCCGCCATCCATCCCCGCCAACTCCCCGTCATCGAACGGGCCTACCTCCCCACGGAGGAGGAACTCGAACGGGCGGAGCGGATCATCAAGGCGGCCACGGCACACGGGGGCGCGCAGGCGCTGCGCGACGGCACGTTCATCGACGCGGCGGTGGTGGCGGCGGCCCACCGCACGCTCTCCCTCGCGGCCCGCCGCGGCTGACAAAGGCGAAGGGCGCCCGGAACACTTCCGGGCGCCCTTCGCCGTCGTACGTCCGACCGGTCAGCTCTTCTTCGCCGACCCGGCCCCGTCGGTGGCCTCGTCCTTCACGTCGGAGGACTCTTCGTCGGCCTTGTCGGCGTCGTCCGTCTTCTCGGCCTTCTCCGCGCCGTCCGACCCGTCCTCGTCGGACGGGGCCCCGGCGTCGACCGCGCCCGGCTCGACCACGGCTTCCCGGCCGGGCCGCTTCTTGGCGGAGAGGACGATGTAGAGCACCGCCAGCAGGAAGACCACCACTGCGGTCCAGTTGTTCAGGCGGAGGCCCAGGATCTCGTGCGCCTCGTCGACGCGCATGTACTCGATCCAGAACCGGCCCACGCAGTAGGACGCGACGTACAGCGCGAACGCCCGCCCGTGGCCCAGCTTGAACCGGCGGTCGGCCCAGATGACGAGCAGCGCGACACCGACGCACCACAGCGACTCGTACAGGAACGTCGGGTGGTAGGTGCCCGGCTCCCGGCCGTCCGTGGAGGAGGTGATCTCCACGGCCCACGGCAGGTCGGTGGCCTTGCCGTACAGCTCCTGGTTGAACCAGTTGCCCCAGCGGCCGATGGCCTGCGCGAGGGCGATGCCGGGGGCGACGGCGTCGGCGTACGCCGGCAGCGGGATGCCCCGGCGCCGGCAGCCGATCCACGCGCCGAGCGCGCCGAACGCGATGGCGCCCCAGATGCCGAGACCGCCCTCCCAGATCTTGAAGGCGTCCACCCAGTCACGGCCCTCGCTGAAGTACAGCTGGTAGTCCGTGATCACGTGGTAGAGGCGCCCGCCGACCAGTCCGAAGGGGACGGCCCACACCGCGATGTCGGCCACCGTGCCGGATCGGCCGCCGCGGGCGATCCAGCGCTTGTTGCCGAGCCAGACCGCGACGAAGACGCCGATGATGATGCAGAACGCGTAGCCTCGCAGCGGAATGGGACCGAGGTGGATCACCCCGCGCGACGGGCTGGGAATGTAGGCAAGTTCCATGGCAAGGTCGACGCTACCCTGCCGGGCGGCGCACGCGTCGGGCAGCCCGGCTACGGCTCCATAACAGGCGGACCTGAACGCCCCTATCCCTTGGCCGCCTCCTGCACCTGCTGCTTCAGCTTCTGAGGCGTCATCGACTGGTCCTGGTAGATGTTCTTGCCGTCCAGCAGCACGGTCGGCGTGCCGGTGAAGCCGCCGCTGCGGAAGGCGTCGTTCGACTTCGCCACCCAGGCGTTGTGTGTGCCCTCCTCCACACAGGTGCGGAAGGCCGGCGTGTCCAGTCCGTCGACCTTGGCGGCCAGCTCGAGGAGCTTGCTGTTCTCCGCGAAGGCGTCGTCGGTCTCGGCGGGCTGGTTCGTGTAGAGCACATCGTGGTACTCGACGAACTTCCCGGCGTCCTGGGCGCAGGCCGCGGCGTTGGCGGCGTTCTGGGAGCCGGTCCCGCCCATGTTGCCGTCGATGATCGTCGCGAGGCGGTAGTCGACTCTGAGCTGACCGGCGTCGGTCAGCTCATGGATCGTCGAGCGGTAGGCGTCCTCGAAGGACTTGCACGCCGGGCAGCGGAAGTCCTCCCAGACCACGAGGGTCGACGGGGCGTCGGCCTTGCCGACCGGGATCACCAGGCTGTCCTCGCCCTGCGCGCCCGAGGGCGCCACGACGGGTCCGGCGGAGTCGCCGTCGTCGTCCTTGCCGGCATTGGCGGCGATCACGCCGATCACCGCCGCGAGCCCCAGCACGCAGACGACGCTCACACCGACGATCAGCGCCCGGCGTCGCTTCTCCGCGGCCTTCTGCTTCTCGCGCTCGATGGCCATCCGCTCCCGGGCGGTGCGCTTTCCCTCACGGTTCTTCTCGCTCACACCCCGGAAACGAACCGGGGAGGCGCCCAGCGCCTCCCCGGTCCCAGGTCCACCCGTTCGAGTTACACCTTGCCTCGCACACCGTCGGCGAGATCGGCGGCGAGGGCGCGGACGGCCTCGACACCGGCCGCGTCGTCCGGCGCGTCCAGCATCCGCTTCACGAACGCCGAACCGACGATGACCCCGTCGGCGAACCCGGCGACCTCGGCGGCCTGCGCGGCATTGGAGACGCCGAGCCCGACACAGACGGGCAGCCCGGTGCCGGTGGCCCGGGTCCGTCCGACCAGGTCCTGCGCCTGCGCGCCGACCGACTCACGGGTGCCGGTGACACCCATCAGCGAGGCGGCGTAGACGAAGCCGCTGCCCGCAGCGGTGATCTCGGCGAGCCGCTCGTCCTTGCTGCTCGGCGCCACCACGAAGACCGTCGCGAGGCCGTGCTTCTCGGCGTGCTCCCTCCACAGCGCCGACTCCTGGACCGGCAGGTCGGGCAGGATGCACCCGGCGCCGCCCGCCTCCGCGAGCTCCGCGGTGAACCGCTCGACGCCGTAGCGGTCGATCGGGTTCCAGTACGTCATGACGAGCACCGGCTTGCCGGTCGCCGCGTGGGCCTCACGGACCGTGCGCATCACGTCGGCGATCTTCACGCCGCCGCGCAGCGCGATGTCGTCGGCGGTCTGGATGACGGGGCCGTCGAGGACGGGGTCGCTGTGCGGCAGACCGACCTCGACGATGTCCGCACCGCCGTCGAAGACGGCCTTGATCGCCTCGATGCCGCCGTCCACGGTCGGGAATCCGGCCGGGAGATAGGCGATGAGCGCGGAGCGGCCCTCGGCCTTGGCGCCGGCGAGGGTGTCCGTCAACAGCTGGATGTTCCCGCTCACTTGGCGTCCCCCTCGATCTCGGCGGTGTCGGCGGCGTTCGCCGCGACCTCGGCGTCGGTGCCCTCGTCGTACAGCCCGAAGTAGCGGGCGGCCGTGTCCATGTCCTTGTCGCCGCGGCCGGACAGGTTGACGATGATCAGTCCGTCCTTGCCCAGCTCCTTGCCGACCTCCAGGGCGCCGGCCAGCGCGTGGGCGCTCTCGATGGCCGGGATGATGCCCTCGGTGCGCGAGAGCAGGCGCAGGGCCTGCATCGCCGCGTCGTCGGTGACGGCGCGGTACTCGCCGCGGCCGCTGTCCTTGAGGTAGGAGTGCTCGGGGCCGATGCCCGGGTAGTCCAGACCGGCCGAGATCGAGTACGGCTCGGTGATCTGGCCCTCGTCGTCCTGGAGGACGTAGGAGCGGGAGCCGTGCAGGATGCCGGGCTCGCCCGCGGTCAGCGTGGCCGCGTGCTCGCCGGTCTCGACGCCGTGCCCGGCGGGCTCGCAGCCGATGAGGCGTACGTCCGCGTCCGGGATGAAGGCGTGGAACAGGCCGATGGCGTTCGAGCCGCCGCCGACGCAGGCGATGGCGGCGTCGGGCAGGCGTCCGGCGCGCTCCAGGATCTGGCGGCGGGCCTCGACGCCGATGACGCGGTGGAAGTCGCGGACCATCGCGGGGAAGGGGTGCGGTCCGGCGACCGTGCCGAAGAGGTAGTGCGTGTGGTCGACGTTGGCGACCCAGTCGCGGAAGGCCTCGTTGATCGCGTCCTTCAGCGTGCGGCTGCCGGACTTCACGGCGATGACCTCGGCGCCGAGCATGCGCATGCGGGCCACGTTGAGGGCCTGGCGCTGGGTGTCGATCTCGCCCATGTAGATGGTGCATTCGAGACCGAACAGGGCGCAGGCGGTGGCCGTGGCGACGCCGTGCTGGCCGGCGCCGGTCTCGGCGATGACCCTCGTCTTGCCCATGCGCTTGGTGAGCAGGGCCTGGCCGAGGACGTTGTTGATCTTGTGGGAGCCGGTGTGGTTCAGGTCTTCCCGCTTGAGGAAGATGCGTGCGCCACCCGCGTGACCCGCGAAGCGGGGGACTTCGGTGAACGCCGACGGGCGGCCGGTGTAGTTGACGAGCAGGTCGTCGAGTTCTTTCGCGAACTCGGGGTCGTGCTTGGCCTTGTCGTACTCGACGGCGACCTCGTCCACGGCGGCGACGAGGGCCTCCGGGATGAATTTGCCGCCGAAGGCACCGAAGTAGCCCTCACTGTTGGGGATTTGACCCTGGGGGTCGGGGATGAAGAAGTCGCTGGGCATGCGTGAACCTCACGGTGAGTGGTGTGTGAACAGCACTGATCGCCGTGGGGCGGGGGGATTGTCAGGCGGCTGCGGCCCGGTGGGGGCTTGTCGCGCAGTTCCCCGCGCCCCTGACGGGGCGCTTCTGCCATCGCATGCCATTTACTTGACCCGGCTCATCACCGATGACGTACCGCACCCTGCGGCCGTGCACCCGGCGTGCGGGCGCGCGGCAGCCACGGGGCCGACAGCCACGCGCGAGGCGGGCATAACGGTCCGTGGCCGTCAAAGTCATCAGCAGCGTCATCGGGGCCAAGCCTATCGAAAGATCAGCTACGCCCGTGCCGCAGAGCCGGGTGCTCGCCCGCCGCCACCAGGTCCGCCACCGCGGACTTCGGGTCGCGGCCCGTCACCAGGGACTCGCCGACCAGGACCGCGTCGGCGCCGGCGTTGGCGTAGGCGATGAGGTCGTGGGGGCCGCGGATGCCGGATTCGGCGATCGTGACGATGCCCGCGGGGATCTCCGGCGCGACGCGCTCGAAGGTGCCGCGGTCGACCTCCAGGGTCTTGAGGTTGCGGGCGTTGACGCCGATGACCTTGGCGCCCGCGTCCACGGCGCGCTCGACCTCGTCCTCGTCGTGCACCTCGACCAGCGGGGTCAGGCCGATGGAGACGGCGCGCTCGATCAGGGACTCCAGGGCCGGCTGGTCGAGGGCGGCGACGATCAGCAGCGCGAGGTCGGCGCCGTACGCGCGGGCCTCCCACAGCTGGTACGACGTGACGATGAAGTCCTTGCGCAGGACCGGGATGTCCACGCGGGCGCGGACGGCCTCCAGGTCGGCGAGCGATCCGCCGAAGCGCCGCTGCTCGGTCAGTACGGAGATGACGGCCGCGCCGCCCGCCTCGTAGTCCGCGGCGAGCCCGGCCGGGTCGGCGATCGCGGCCAGCGCGCCCTTGGACGGGCTGGAGCGCTTGACCTCGCAGATCACCTTGACGCCGTCGCCCTTGAGCGCGGCGACGCCGTCCTTGGCCGCGGGAGCCTTCGCCGCGCGCTCCTTGAGCTCGTCGAGGCTGACGCGCGCCTGCCGCTCCGCGAGGTCGGCACGGACTCCGTCGATGATCTCGTCGAGCACACTCACGCGAGCGGCCCCCTTCCCGATGCGATGACGAAAACCGGTGGTCACTGCGATGGTATCCGGAGGAAGGCGTAGGCCTCGCATCCGGTTGACGGCGGTCCCACTACCTGGACATTCATCAGTTGATCAAGGATGCAGCCAGCCACCGAAGGGCAGGTTCCGGACAACCGTGAAGACCAGCAGCAATGTGCCGAGCGTCCACAGGTGCACCGGCCCGGGATCGAGCCGCATCGGTCGTCCGCGCGCCGTGCGGACCACCCAGACGGTCCACAGCACGGCGAAGGCCAGATAGCCCAGTACGGCCGGCGCGTTGTTCTGGAGGGCGGCGGCGAGGTCGCCGTGCACGAAGGCGTGCGCGCTGCGCAGTCCGCCGCAGCCGGGGCAGTACAGGCCGGTGAGCTGGAGCAGCGGGCAGGCCGGGTAGTGGCCGGGCTCGTTCGGGTCGACGGCGGCGACGTAGGCGAAGGCGCCGACCACGGCCGCGAGGACTCCGGTGGGTACCGCGAGGCGGGCCAGGACGGCTCCGGTGCCCTGCCGTGTCACCCTGCGGCTGTTGGTGTTCACGCCTCGCATTGTGCCCCCGAAACGCGTGAGGGGCGGCCGCTGGGGCCGCCCCTCACGAAGGTCGTACGCGTCAGCCCTCGATGCTCGCCGCCTCGGTCGTGCGCAGCGGCTTGCCGGCGTCCTTGGACTGGCCGAGGCCCATGCCCTTCATGAGCCAGCCGACGACACCACCGAGGACCACGACGCCCATGCTCGCCCAGAAGCCCGCCGGCTGGGCCAGGACCATGAAGGCACCCGCGGCGCAGAAACCGATGAAGGCGATTGTGACACCGGTCCAGGCGGCCGGGGTGTGACCGTGGCTGCTGCCCGCCATGACTTGCTCCTCGTTGCTGTGTGTAAGTCTCTGAGCCGGACGCTCGACGTCATTGTCCCGCATGCGCGCACGCGAGGTGATCGGGGGTCACTCTCGCGAGTCGGTGCGCGGAGCCACCGACCCGAAACGCTCAGGCGCCGGTCGGGTCCTCGCCGCGGTCCAGGGCCTTCCAGAGGTCCTCGGGGCGGTCGGGGTCCACGGTGGGGGCCTTGCGCGGCCGGGGTGCCCCGGAGCGCTCGTAGCGGCTGGACATCGCGGGCCAAGCGGGCGCGTACCGCAGGGCCAGCAGTCCGGCGAGCAGCATCAGGGCGCCGCCCACAGCCGCCACGTACGGCCATGCGGTGTGGCTGAGCGCGGCCACGGTCGCGGCGGTGTCGCCGGTGGCCTGGGCCGCCTTCTCGTCGAGCGCGGCGCTGTCACCGGCGCCGATCAGCGCGGCGGCGATCGTCCCGGCGCCGGAGAGGGCGAGGAGGCCCGCAACGAGGACGCGGCCGAGGCGGCGGACGGCGAAGACGGCGACCAGTGCGGCGAGGCCGACTATGGCGAGCGAGGCGGGCACGCCCGTCACGTCGCTGCCGCTGGCGGTCAGCGGGAAGTCGCCGCCGGCCACCGTGGCGGTGCCCTCCGACCACCGTTGGCGGGTGGCCAGCAGCGCCACGGTCGCGCCGAGCGCGCCGGACAGCAGGGCCACGGCGAGGCTGAGGCGGCCGGCCCGCGCGGGGCCTGCGGCTTCGGAACGGGGGTGAGGAACAGCAGTCACGTACTCCACTATCGCCTGAACCCCGGGCGAACCGTCACCCGGGGTTCATATGAGAAGCGCCCTATTTCTTCAGACGGTTCGCCGTGTGCACCGCGCGCAGCACCGCCGCCGCCTTGTTGCGGCACTCGGTGTCCTCGGCGACCGGGTCGGAGTCGGCGACGATCCCGGCGCCCGCCTGGACGTAGGCGGTGCCGTCGCGCAGCAGGGCCGTACGGATGGCGATGGCGGTGTCGGAGTCGCCGGCGAAGTCGAGGTAGCCCACACAGCCGCCGTACAGGCCGCGCCGGGAGGGCTCCAGTTCGTCGATGATCTGCATCGCGCGGGGCTTGGGCGCGCCGGAGAGGGTGCCGGCCGGGAAGCAGGCGGTGAGGACGTCGAAGGCGGTGCGGCCCTCGGCGACCTTTCCGGTGACCGTGGAGACGATGTGCATCACGTGCGAGTAGCGCTCGATGGACATGAAGTCGACGACCTCGACGGAGCCGGGCTCGCAGACCCGCCCCAGGTCGTTGCGCCCGAGGTCGACGAGCATGAGGTGCTCGGCGCGCTCCTTGGGGTCGGCGAGCAGGTCGTCGGCGAGGGCCTGGTCCTCCTGCGGGGTGGCCCCGCGCCAGCGGGTGCCGGCGATGGGGTGCACCATGGCCCGCCCGTCCTCGACCTTCACCAGCGCCTCGGGGGACGAGCCCACGACGTCGAAGCCGTCGAACCGGAAGAGGTACATGTACGGGGACGGGTTGGTGGCCCGCAGGACCCGGTAGACGTCCAACGCGCTTGCCGTGCACGGGGTTTCGAAGCGCTGGGAGGGGACGACCTGGAAGGCCTCCCCGGCCCGGATGCGCTCCTTGATGTCTTCCACGGCCCGCTGGAAGTCCGCGCCGCCCCACAGGGCGGTGTACTCGGGGAGTTCGGAGGGTGGCAGGACGGCCGGGGGCTGGGCGACCGCGCGGGAGAGGTCGGCCTCCATGGCGTCCAGGCGGGCGACCGCGTCGGCGTAGGCCTCGTCCACGCCGGTGTCGAGGTCGTTGTGGTTGATCGCGTTGGCGATCAGCAGGACCGAGCCCTCCCAGTGGTCCATCACGGCGAGGTCGCTGGTCAGGAGCATGGTCAGCTCGGGGAGCTTCAGGTCGTCGCGCTCGCCGGGGCCGATCTTCTCCAGGCGGCGCACGATGTCGTAGCCGAGGTAGCCGACCATGCCGCCGGTGAAGGGCGGCAGGCCCTCCTGGTGGGGGGTGTGCAGGGCCTCGATGGTGGCGCGCAGGGCGGCGAGCGGGTCGCCGTCGGTGGGCACGCCGACGGGCGGGACGCCGAGCCAGTGCGCCTGGCCGTCCCGCGTGGTGAGGGTGGCGGCGCTGCGGACGCCCACGAACGAATACCGGGACCAGGAGCGGCCGTTCTCCGCGGACTCCAGCAGGAAGGTGCCGGGGCGCTCGGCGGCGAGCTTGCGGTAGAGCGCGACCGGGGTGTCGCCGTCGGCGAGGAGCTTGCGCGTGACCGGGATGACGCGCCGATCGGTGGCGAGCTTGCGGAAGGTCTCGAGATCCATGGCCGGTGACCTTACTGATCTCCGGCCGGGGTGCCGGAATCCTTGAGCAGGACGTCGGTGTCGAAGCAGGTGCGGGTGCCGGTGTGGCAGGCGGCGCCGACCTGGTCGACCTGGACGAGGACGGTGTCGGCGTCGCAGTCGAGGGCGACGGACTTGACCCACTGGAAGTGGCCGGAGGTGTCGCCCTTGACCCAGTACTCCTGGCGGCTGCGGGACCAGTAGGTGCAGCGGCCGGTGGTGAGCGTGCGATGCAGGGCCTCGTCGTCCATCCAGCCGAGCATGAGCACCTCTCCGGTGTCGTACTGCTGGGCGATGGCGGGGAGGAGCCCGTCGGCGCTGCGCCTGAGGCGCGCGGCGATCTCGGGGTCCAGCTGGCTGGGCTGACGGGGCTTGCTGGTCATGGGTGCCATTGTGCCGCGCGGGACTGACAGTTCCGGCCGCATGTCCACTGGGCGGACCCCGAGGGCGGTCGTAGTCTGGCCGCATGTCGACTTTCGCCAAGCGTGAACGACTTCTGCTGGCCGACCTCCTGGAGGCCGAGGGCCCCGAGGCCCCGACCTTGTGCGAGGGCTGGACCACCCGTGATCTCGCCGCGCACGTCGTGGTGCGCGAACGCCGGCCCGACGCCGCCGGCGGCATCCTGATCAAGCCGCTCGCCGGCCGCCTGGAGCGGGTGATGGCCGAGTTCACGGACAAGCCGTACGAGGAACTCATCCAGCTCATCCGTACCGGACCGCCCCGCTTCTCGCCGTTCTCCCTGAAGCAGGTCGAGGAGATGTCGAACACGGTGGAGTTCTACGTCCACACCGAGGACGTCCGCCGCGCCCGCCCCGACTGGACGCCCCGCGAGCTCGACACGGTCTTCCAGAACGCCCTGTGGGTCCGTCTGGAGCGCACCGCCCGACTGATGGGCCGCGGCTCCCCGACGGGCCTGGTGCTGCGCCGCCCGAACGGCCAGACCTCGGTGGCCCATCGCGGTACGCCCGTGGTGACGGTGACGGGCGAGCCGTCGGAGCTGCTGCTCTTCCTCTACGGCCGGCAGAACTCGGCCGAGGTGGAGCTGGAGGGCGACAAGGACGCCGTGGCCAAGCTGCACGAGGCGAAGCAGCTCGGGATCTGAGGGGTCACTTCGGGAGCTCGGCGCGGCGCAGGTCGCGTACGCACAGCGCGATCACCCCGCCGAGCCCGCACACCGCCGCGCTGGCCACGAAGACCGGCCCGGTGCCCCAGGCGCCGATCGCGGTGGCCGACAGCGGCATGCTCAGCGGGGCCAGACCGAGGCTGACCAGGCCGGACACGGCGGTGACGCGGCCCAGGCATGCGGGGTCCGCCTGGGTCTGGAGCAGGGCGCCGCACATCGCGCCGCTGAGCCCCGCGAGCAGTCCGATGAGCAGGGCGACACCCACGGCCGCGACGACGCTCGCGACGAAGGCCAGCGCGCCGATGGCGACCGACCCGGCGATGATGGCGCACCCCGCCACCCGCCCGGCGTGCGGCAGGCGCCCGCGCACGGTCAGCAGCAGGGAGGCGGCCCCGGCGCCGACACCGAACCCGGCGAGCACCCAGCCCATCCCGGAGGCGCCCCAGCCGCGCTCGTCGGCGAGGAGCGTCAGCCCGACGTTGAGCGGGCCGACGAAACCGAGGTCGCCGAGGGCGATGGCGAGCATCAGCGGGGCGAGCACCCGGTGGCGGCGGATGTAGCGGAGCCCTGCCACCAGATCCCGCCAGGCGGTGCCGCCGGTCGCGGCCGCCTCGTCGTCGGCTTTCTCGTCGGCCTTGTCGTCGGCGGGCAGGTCCCGCACCCGTACGGCCATCAGCAGCGGCACCGACAGCGCGATGAGCAGCCCGGCGACGGCGAACGCGGCCGTGGCGCCGCCGACCGCCACCGCGAGCCCGCCGAGCGGACCGCCGACCACGCTCGCGAAGCGGATCGCCAGCCCCCGCATGCCCTGCACGCGCGCGAGCTGATCGCGCGTCGTCACCCGCGCGGGGAGCGCGCCCACGGCCGGCATGAACACCGCGTCCACGGTGCCGAAGACCAGCGCGAGCACGGCCAGCGGCCACAGCCCCGGGCTGGTCAGGAACAGCAGCGCCGCCACCGCGAGCACGGCGGCGCAGCGCACGATGTCGCTGCCGATGACGACCCTGCGGGGCCCGAGCCGGTCGGCGAGCACTCCCCCGCCGAGCATCAGCAGCGCCCGCGGCACGGCGCTCACGGCCATGACCACCCCGGCCTGCGAGGGCGAGCCCGCCTGTACGGCCGCCCAGGACAGGGCGATGTAGTAGACGCTGTCCCCGACCATCGAGGAGGCGTAGGCGGCGAGCCAGCGCAGCACGTTGCCGTCCCGGTGGGCGGGGCGCGGGGTGGTCTCGGGCGGGGCTATGAGGGTGGCGGTCACCGAGGAGGTCCTCTCAGACGCGGAACGGGAAGGCGTACGTGTGCACCGCCACGTTCTGGCGGCCCTCGGTCTCACCGGCGGCCTCGGCGGCCCGGCTCTGCTCGTCGTACCTGCGCAGCAGGGCGAGCATCTCCCGGTCCAGCTCGGCAAGTTCGTCGGCGGTGAGCCGGAGCGTGGACTCGGAGGACGACGCAGTGCGGTTCCACTTCTCGTCCCAGCTGCCGCGCTCCTCCAGCCAGCGCCGGTACATGTCCATGCGCTGGTCGGCGAAGAGCTTGCTGGCCGCGGTGTGCGCCGCGGCCTCGTCGGGGGCGTCGCGGAAGTCCTCGTCGCGGATGCTCAACCCCTCCGATGCGGGCTGCCACCAGCGCTCCCGACCGTCCGCGCTGCGCGGCTCGGCCGCCTCGATCAGCCCGTGCTCGGCGAGCTTGCGCAGGTGGTAGCTGACCAGCGACACCGCCTCGTCGACCTGCTCGGCGAGCTGTGAGGCGGTGGCGACCCTGGCCACGGCCAGGTTCCGGTACAGCCGGGACCGGAGCGGGTGGGCGAGCGCCTTGAGCGTGCCCAGATCCGTGATCCGGCGGTCCCTCTCTTTGCCTGTCATGCCACTCACCGTAGATACGAAAGAAATCTTGCGCAATAGATTTTGCGCAACTTCTCTTTCGCATCTCCCCAAGAGAAAGCCCCGGCCAACCACACAGGCGACCGGGGCTCACACCGCACTCACCGGACGGGATGCCCCGCCTCCCGCAGCGCCTGCTTCACCTCGCCGATCCGCAGGTCGCCGAAGTGGAACACCGACGCCGCCAGCACCGCGTCCGCGCCCGCCCCGATCGCCGGGGCGAAGTCACCGAGCTTTCCGGCGCCGCCGGAGGCGATGACCGGCACCGTCACGTGCTTGCGCACCGCCTCGATCATCTGGATGTCGTAGCCGTCCTTCGTGCCGTCCGCGTCCATCGAGTTGAGCAGGATCTCCCCCGCGCCCAGCTCCGCGGCCCGGTGCGCCCACTCCACCGCGTCGATGCCGGTGCCCTTGCGGCCACCGTGGGTCGTCACCTCGAAGGAGCCGGAGGCCGTGCGCCGCGCGTCCACCGACAGCACCAGCACCTGGCGGCCGAAGCGCTCGGCGATCTCGCGGATCAGGTCGGGACGGGCGATCGCGGCCGTGTTGACGCCCACCTTGTCCGCGCCCGCGCGCAGCAGCTTGTCCACGTCCTCGGCCGTGCGCACCCCGCCGCCGACGGTCAGCGGGATGAAGACCTGCTCGGCGGTGCGGCGCACCACGTCGTACGTGGTCTCGCGGTTGCCGGACGAGGCGGTGATGTCCAGGAACGTCAGCTCGTCGGCGCCCTCGGCGTCGTAGACCTTCGCCATCTCGACGGGGTCGCCCGCGTCGCGCAGGTTCTGGAAGTTGACGCCCTTGACGACCCGGCCGTTGTCCACGTCCAGGCAGGGGATGACTCGGACCGCCAGGGTCATGACTGTTCGGCTCCTCTGAATGCTTCTACTTCTACTTCGACCAGGATGCGCGGGTCGACGAAGCCCTCCACGACCAGCAAGGTCGACACCGGCCGTACCGCGTCGAAGAGGTCCTTGTGGGCACGGCCCGCCTCGTCGACGTCCCGCGCGTGGGTCAGGTACATCCTGGTACGGATCACGGACCCGATCCCGAGCCCGAACTCGCCGAGCGCCTCGATCGCGCTGGTGAAGGCCACCTTGGCCTGTTCGTACGGGTCGCCCTCGCCGTACAGCACATGTCCCTTGAAGGACGTGGTGCCCGCCACCAGGACGCGATCGCCCGCCGCGACGGCGCGTGCAAAACCGAAGGACTCTTCCCAGGGACTTCCGCTCTGCACACGCCGTACGGCATCGGACGTCATGACGACACAGCCTCCAGGGCCTCTTCCAGGGTGAACGCCTTCGCGTACAGGGCCTTCCCGACGATGGAGCCCTCGACACCGAGGGGTACGAGATCGGCGATGGCGCGCAGGTCGTCCAGGGACGAGACGCCGCCGGAGGCCACGACCGGGCGGTCCGTGGCGGCGCAGACGTTGCGCAGCAGCTCCAGGTTCGGGCCCTGGAGGGTGCCGTCCTTGGCGATGTCCGTGACGACGTAGCGCGCGCAGCCCTCCTTGTTGAGGCGCTCCAGCGTCTCGTAGAGGTCGCCGCCGTCGCGGGTCCAGCCGCGGCCGCGGAGCGTGGTGCCCCGTACGTCCAGACCCACCGCGATCTTGTCGCCGTGCTCGGCGATGACCTTGGCGACCCACTCCGGGGTCTCCAGTGCGGCCGTGCCGAGGTTCACCCGGGTGCAGCCGGTGGCCAGGGCCGCGGCGAGGGTGTCGTCGTCGCGGATGCCGCCGGACAGCTCGACCTTGATGTCCATCGCCTTGGTGACCTCGGCGATCAGGTCCCGGTTGTCGCCGGTGCCGAAAGCGGCGTCCAGGTCGACCAGGTGCAGCCACTCGGCGCCGGAGCGCTGCCAGGCGAGGGCGGCCTCCAGGGGGGAGCCGTAGGAGGTCTCCGTGCCGGACTCGCCGTGCACCAGGCGGACCGCCTGGCCGTCGCGGACGTCAACGGCCGGGAGGAGTTCGAGCTTCGAGGCCATCAGAGGGTTCCGATCCAGTTGTTCAGCAGCTGCGCTCCGGCGTCGCCGGACTTCTCGGGGTGGAACTGCGTGGCCCACAGGGCGCCGTTCTCCACGGCGGCCACGAAGGGCTTGCCGTGCGTCGCCCAGGTGACCAGCGGTGCGGTCATCAGCGGATTCTCGGTCTCCAGGGCCCAGTCGTGGACCGCGTAGGAGTGCACGAAGTAGAAGCGGGCGTCCGCGTCCAGGCCGGCGAACAACTCGGAGGCGGGCGGCGCGTCCACGGTGTTCCAGCCCATGTGGGGCACGATCTCGGCCTGGAGCGGCTCGACCGAGCCGGGCCACTCGCCGAGGCCCTCGGTCTCGACGCCGTGCTCGATGCCCCGCGCGAACAGGATCTGCATGCCGACGCAGATGCCCATCACGGGACGCCCGCCGGACAGCCGCCGCTCGACGATCCAGTCGCCGCGCGCCTGCTTCAGCCCTTCCATACAGGCGGCGAAGGCGCCGACGCCCGGCACCAGCAGTCCGTCGGCGTTCATGGCCTGGTCGAAGTCACGCGTTATCTCGACCTGGGCGCCCGTGCGGGCGAGGGCGCGCTCGGCGGACCGGACGTTGCCGAAGCCGTAGTCGAAGACGACGACCTTCTTCGAGGACGCGGTCAATTCCACACCTCCAGCCTCAGGACACCGGCGACGAGACACATCCCGGCGCCGATGGAGAGCAGCACGATGAGGCTCTTGGGCATCTCCTGCTTGACGAAGGAGTAGATGCCGCCGGCCAGGAACAGGCCGACGACGATCAGGATGGTGGAGAGGCCGTTCACAGGGCGCCCTTCGTCGACGGGAGGATGCCGGCCGCGCGCGGGTCACGCTCGGAGGCGTAGCGCAGGGCGCGGGCGAGGGCCTTGAACTGGCACTCCACGATGTGGTGCGCGTTGCGGCCGTACGGCACGTGCACGTGCAGGGCGATCTGCGCCTGGGCCACGAAGGACTCCAGGATGTGCCGGGTCATGGTGGTGTCGTACTCGCCGATCATCGGCGCCATGTTCTCGGGCTCGGTGTGCACGAGGTACGGGCGGCCGGAGAGGTCGACGGTGACCTGGGCGAGGGACTCGTCCAGCGGGACCGTGCAGTTGCCGAAGCGGTAGATGCCCACCTTGTCGCCGAGGGCCTGCTTGAAGGCGGCGCCCAGCGCGAGGGCGGTGTCCTCGATGGTGTGGTGGGAGTCGATGTGCAGATCGCCCTCGGTCTTCACGGTCAGGTCGAACAGACCGTGCCGGCCGAGCTGGTCGAGCATGTGGTCGTAGAAGCCGACGCCCGTCGAGACGTCGACCTTGCCGCTGCCGTCGAGATCGATCTCGACGAGCACCGACGTCTCCTTGGTGACTCGCTCCACGCGTCCTACGCGGTTCATGCGCTCTGCTCCTTCTTCAGTTCACGGACCGCGTCGAGGAACGCGTCGTTCTCGGCGGGGGTTCCGGCGGTCACCCGCAGCCAGCCCGGTACGCCGTTGTCCCGGACCAGGACGCCCCGGTCGAGGATCTTCCGCCAGACGGCCTGGGTGTCGTCGAACCGGCCGAACTGCACGAAGTTGGCGTCCGAGGCGGTGACCTCGTAGCCGATGGCCAGCAGTTCGGAGACCAGCCGGTCCCGCTCGGCCTTGAGCTGCTCGACATAGCCGAGCAGGGTGTCGGTGTGCTCCAGGGCGGCCAGCGCGGTCGCCTGGGTGACGGCCGAGAGGTGATAGGGCAGCCGGACGAGCTGGACGGCGTCGACCACGGCCGGGTGCGCGGCGAGGTAGCCGAGGCGCAGGCCCGCGGCGCCGAACGCCTTCGACATCGTGCGGGAGATGACGAGGTTGGGGCGCCCGTCGAGCAGCGGCAGCAGCGAGTCGCCGTGGCTGAACTCGATGTACGCCTCGTCCACGACCACGATCGACGGCTTCGCCGCCTGCGCGGCCTCGAACAGCGCGAGGACCGTCTCGGGCGGGACGGCGTTGCCCGTGGGGTTGTTGGGGGTGGTGATGAACACGACGTCGGGCCGGTGCTCGGCGATCGCCTGCCGGGCCGCGTCCACGTCGATGGTGAAGTCGTCGTTGCGCGGCCCGGAGATCCAGCCCGTGCCGGTGCCGCGCGAGATGAGCGCGTGCATCGAGTACGACGGCTCGAAGCCGATGGCGCTGCGGCCGGGGCCGCCGAAGGTCTGGAGCAGCTGCTGGATGACCTCGTTGGAGCCGTTGGCGGCCCAGACGTTGGCCAGGCCGACCTCGTACCCGGACGTGTCCGTCAGGTACTTGGCGAGCTGCGTGCGCAGTTCCACGGCGTCCCGGTCCGGGTAGCGGTTGAGGTGCCGGGCCGCCTCGCGCACCCGCTCGGTGATCCGCTCGACCAGCGGCTCGGGCAGCGGGTAGGGGTTCTCATTGGTGTTCAGCCGTACCGGCACGTCCAACTGGGGCGCGCCGTAAGGGGACTTGCCGCGCAGCTCGTCCCGTACGGGGAGATCGTCGATGCCAGTCACTTGCCTTCAGGAACCTTCCAACCGAACCTCGCCTTGATCGCCGCGCCGTGGGCCGGCAGATCCTCCGCCTCCGCCAGCGTCACCACGTGATGCGCGACCTCGGCCAGCGCGTCCCGCGTGTAGTCGACGATGTGGACGCCGCGCAGGAAGGACTGGACGGACAGGCCCGAGGAGTGGCAGGCGCAGCCACCGGTGGGCAGGACGTGGTTGGACCCGGCGGCGTAGTCGCCGAGGGAGACCGGGGCCCAGGGCCCGATGAAGATCGCGCCGGCGTTGCGCACCCGGTCGGCGACCGCGGCCGCCTCGGCGGTCTGGATCTCCAGGTGCTCGGCGCCGTAGGCGTCGACGACCCGCAGGCCCTCGTCGATGCCGTCGACGAGGACGATCGCGGACTGCCTGCCCTTGAGGGCCGGGACGATCCGGTCCTCGATGTGCTTGGTGGCCGCGATCTGCGGCTCCAGTTCCTTCTCCACCGCGTCCGCGAGCTCCACGGAGTCGGTGACGAGGACGGCGGCGGCCAGCGGGTCGTGCTCGGCCTGGCTGATCAGGTCGGAGGCGACGTGCACCGGGTCGGCGGTCGAGTCGGCCAGGACCGCGATCTCGGTGGGACCGGCCTCGGCGTCGATGCCGATCTTGCCGGTGAAGTAGCGCTTGGCGGCGGCGACCCAGATGTTGCCGGGCCCGGTGACCATGTCGGCGGGAGGGCAGGACTCGGTGCCGTAGGCGAACATCGCGACGGCGGTCGCGCCACCGGCGGCGTACACCTCGTCCACGCCGAGCAGCGCGCAGGCGGCGAGGATCGTCGGGTGCGGCAGGCCCCCGAACTCGGCCTGGGCGGGCGAGGCGAGCGCGATCGACTCGACACCGGCCTCCTGGGCCGGGACGACGTTCATGATCACGGATGAGGGGTACACGGACCGGCCGCCGGGCGCATAGAGGCCCACCCGGTCGACCGGCACCCACTTCTCGGTCACGGACCCGCCGGGCACGACCTGGGTGGTGTGCGTCGTACGGCGCTGCTCGCGGTGGACGAGCCGGGCGCGGCGGATGGACTCCTCCAGGGCCGCGCGGACGGCCGGGTCGAGTTCCTTCAGCGCCTTGTCGAGGGCCTCGGCCGGCACGCGTACCTGGTCCAGCTTGACCCCGTCGAATTTCTCCGCGAAGTCGATCAGCGCCGCGTCGCCCCGATGATGCACGGCCTCGCAGATCGGACGCACCTTGTCCAGGGCGGCCGCAACGTCGAAGTCGGCTCGGGGCAGCAGGTCGCGCAGGGCGGGTCCCTCGGGAAGGGCGTCGCCGCGCAGATCGATTCGGGAGATCACGCCGTCAATTCTCTCAGACCGGGATCGAGCACTGTTCGCGCGTATCAATGGCTGATACAGAGCGCATACGCCACCCGGAAGATCCCCTTCACCGTTAGCGTTCCGTGCGTCACTCAGCGGGCATGAACGGTTGTACGAAACCCATGAGTAGCCGGGGAGGAAGGGAACACCGTGACCGAGGGGGCCGGCATCCGGAGCGGAGACCTGCCGGACGATCTGACCGCCGCCGAGGCAGGCATGTGGCAGGCCTTCCGCAACGGCAGCGTGTACGACCTGAGCAGCGGCGACACCGTCGTCGACGATCCGCACGGCGGGCATCCGTGGGGGCCCGAGCGGACCGTGCGAGCCCGCATCGTGTGCTGGCTGCTGCTGGACGGACCGCCCGCGCTGGCCGGCCGGGTGTCGTCCCTGAAACTCGTCGGCGTGCAGATCAGCGGCAGCCTGGACCTGGCGGGCGGCACGGTGACTCCGTACGTCGAGATGCGCGGCTGCCGGTTCGAGCGGGACGTGCTGCTGCCGGAGGCGCGGTTCACCACCCTGCGTCTGGTGGACTGTTCGGTACCGCGTCTCGAGGCCGCCCGGGTGCACACCGAGGGCGATCTGCATCTGCCGCGCTGCCGCTTCCACAACGGCATCCGGCTCACCGACGCCCAGATCGGCACCGATCTGCTGCTCGCCCAGGCCGTCGTGTACCGCGACCGCAGCGGCCGCTCGATCGCCGGGGACGGCATGACCGTCGGCCAGGACCTCCAGGCCGAGCTGCTGGAGTCGCACGGCGAGCTGAGTCTGCGCAGCGCGAAGATCGGTGTCTCGCTGAGCCTGCGCGGGGCGCGGCTGGTCAACCCGTACACCCGGCGGGCGCTGAACGCGCCCCAGCTGACCGTGGAGCGCTCGCTGTACCTGACCCCGGCGGGCGTCGGAAACCCGCTGCTCAGCGGCACGACCCCGGCCCGCGGGACCCGGGTCCAGCGGTTCGAGTGCCAGGGCGGGGTGCGGCTGGACGACGGGCGGTTCGGGGACGCGGTCGACATGGAGCGGGCCCGGTTCACCTTCACCGACGACCAGGAGCTGTCGCTGCGCCGGATCCAGACGCCGGAACTGCGCTTCCTCGGCGAGCGCCCGGCCCGCGGCACGGTGGTGCTGTCCGGGGCGCGGATCGTCAACCTGATGGACCGGGCGGACGCCTGGCCGGGCCCCGGACGCCTGCACATGGGCGGCTTCTCCTACGAGAACCTCGTGCCGCGCGGGCCGTTCCCACTGACCGAGCGGCTGGACTGGGTGGCCGCGGCGACCGCCGAGTACAACCCGGAGCCGTACGAGCGGCTGGCCACGGTGCTGCGGGCGGGCGGCGAGGACGAGGACGCCCGGGAGGTGCTCCTCGCCAAGCAGCGCCGCCGCCGGGAGAGCCTGCCGGTCGCCGCCAAGTTCTGGGGGTACGTGCAGGACTGGACGGTCGCCTACGGGTACCGGCCGGGCCGGGCCGCGGTGTGGATGGCGTTGCTGTGGGCGGCGGGCTCGGTGGCGTTCGCGCACGCCGGTCATCCGCCGATCAAGCGGGGCGAGCATCCGGAGTGGAACCCGACGCTGTTCGCGCTGGACCTGCTGCTCCCGGTCATCGACCTGGGCCAGGTCGGCTTCTGGCAGCTGAAGGGCGGCTGGCAGTGGCTGGCGGCGGCGATGGTGCTGCTGGGCTGGACGCTGGCGACGACCGTGGCGGCGGGGGCGACGCGGTTGCTGCGGAGGGGCTGAGGACGGCAGGTGCGTCGTGGAGCACGTTTTTAACTTCCCTTGACCTGCGGCCGTACAACTTTCCACGAGTTGCCCGGTGCCTCTGGCGCCGTCCCGACCTGCGGCTTTTCAATGGTTGACACCATGGCTCTCCAGCTGCCGTTCCTTCGCGGGCCGCGGATTCGCACGACGAGGACCGCGCCCCCTCCCCTCGGCCCCCGTGCCGACGACGAGGTGCTGCTGGACGTGCCCGACGCCCGGCTGGGCCCGGCACTGGTCGCCGCCGCGCGCGGCGAGCACGAACCGGCCGCCGCACTGCTCGCCGCCACCCGCGCGGCCCGTGAGTGGGAGCACCGGGACCGCTACACGACCCGCCTCGCCGCCTTCGCGCACGCCCGCCCCGAGTGGTTCGAGGCCTGGCGTGCCGCCGCCCCGCGCGACCCCGACCGCCTGGTGGTCGACGCCCAGCTGAGGGTGGACCGCGCCTGGCGGTCACCGGCCCGCGCCGAGCTGCTGCGCGAGGTGAGCCCGCTGGTCACGGCCGCGGCCCACGGCGACGACCGGGACCCGGTGCCCTGGCGGATCGCCCTGGACCACGCGCGCGGCGCCCAGGCGGGCCCGAAGTACGTCGAGGAGCTCTGGGAGGCGGCCATGCGCCGGGCCCCCCACCACTACGGCTGCCATGTCGCGGCCCTGCGCTATCTGGCGTCCTCCTTCCACGGCTCGCACCACGAGTGCCTGGACTTCGCCGACCGCGCCGCGCAGGACGCGCCGCCCGACTCCCTCGTCCAGGCCCTGCCGGTGCGGGCGGCCTTCGCCTACCTCACCGACGGCTGCGGCCCCGAGGTGGCGCCGGCACCCCTGCACGGGGCGGCCGAGCGGGCGATGGCCCTGTCGGCGGCCCTCCCGGCGGCGGACCCCTGGCCGGCGGAGCAGCGCAACGTCCTCACCTATGTCCTCGTACGGCTGGGCCGGGTCGCGGACGCCCTGGAGCAGGTGCGGCTGACCGGCCCGTACGCCACGTCCTTCCCCTGGGACCGGTTCTCCGACGACCCCCTGGGCCACTGTCTGCGGGTGCGGGACGAGCTGCGGGGCGCGTCCGACCGTCCGGGGGGCGGGCACCAAGGCCGCGCACGCTCCGGCGACCATTAGGCTCTACCGTCGTGACCACCGTCCGGCTCCCGCTCTTCCCCCTGAACTCCGTGCTGTTCCCGGGGCTTGTGCTGCCTCTGAACGTGTTCGAGGAGCGCTATCGCGCCATGATGCGCGATCTGTTGAAAACCCCCGACGACGAACCGCGCCGCTTCGCCGTCGTGGCCATCCGCGACGGCCACGAGGTGGCGCCGAGCGCGCCCGGCATGCCCGATCCGACGGCGCTGCCGCAGCGTGGGCCCGCGGCGGGCTTCGGCGCCGACCCCATCAAGTCCTTCCACTCCACGGGCTGTGTCGCGGACGCGGCGACGATCCGGGAGCGGGCGGACGGCACGTTCGAGGTACTGGCGACGGGGACGACGCGGGTACGGCTGCTGTCGGTGGACGCGACGGGCCCGTTCCTCACGGCGGAGCTGGAGGAACTGGCGGAGGACCGGGGCGACGAGGCGGGCGCGCTGGCGGAAGGGGTGCTGCGGGCGTTCCGCCAGTACCAGAAGCGTCTGGCCGGAGCCCGCGAACGCTCGTTGTCGACGGGAGCGGACCTCCCCGACGAGCCGTCGGTGGTCTCCTACCTGGTGGCAGCGGCGATGATGCTGGACACCCCCACCAAGCAGCGCCTGCTCCAGGCCCCCGACACCGCCTCCCGGCTCCGGGACGAACTGAAACTCCTGCGCGCGGAGACCTCGATCATCCGTAACCTGCCGTCACTCCCGGCGGCGGACCTGACGCGCACGCCGACCAGTCTGAACTGAGGCAAGCGATGGCGAAGAAGCGACAGTCGGCAGGCACCCCGGCAACAGTGGCCCTCACCTCAGCCGGGGTCCCCTTCACCACTCACGCCTACGAACACGACCCCGCCCACCCGTCCTACGGCGAGGAGGCGGCGGATGCCATGGGCGTGTCCCCCGACCGCGTCTTCAAGACCCTGGTGGCGGAGGTGGACGGCACCCTGACGGTGGCGGTGGTCCCGGTGGCGGGCCAACTGGACCTGAAGGCACTGGCAACGGCGGTGGGCGGCAAGCGAGCGTCCATGGCCGACCCGACCCAGGCGGAACGCACCACGGGCTACGTCCGAGGCGGCATCTCCCCTCTCGGCCAACGCAAGAAGCTCCCCACGGTCCTGGACGCCTCAGCGACAACCCACGCCACCATCTGCGTCTCAGCAGGCCGCAGGGGCCTGGAGATCGAACTCTCCCCCACGGCCCTGGCCACCCTCACGAGCGCGACCCTGGCCCCCATCGGACGCGTTTAGCCCCTCGACGTACCCCTCTTCCTCGGTTAAGCAGAGGGGACATGTCGAAGAAAACACGGAAACGCAAATGGCGCCTGAAGAAGCGCCGAGCCAACCACGGCAGGCGCCCGGCCTAGTCGGCCCGTCCGGCGTTTGAGGACGAGGCCCGTTCAGGGCCGACAGCGGGGGTCTGGGGGCGGCAGCCCCCAGTGGGGGTCCCCCCTCTGGGGGAGGGACGGGTAGGGGCGGCGGGGGCGAGAAAACTACGCCTGCGGCGTGCCGTACCCGTCCCGAGGACGCCGGTCCTGCTCGTACGGATCCGGATCCCGCGGCCCGAACAGCGCGGTCAGCCCCAGGTGCACCACCAGCGCGGCAATGGACCACACCAGCAACGCCCCCTTCGCATCAAGCTCGAGCGGCGCCGAGAACGTCACCCCCTTGCCCACATCCTTGGCATGCGCGATGACATCCTGCGCCGGCCCGAGCCACACCCCCACCCGCCAGGCGAGCAAGGACCCGAGGAACCCCCCGACCGCCATCCCGACCACCAGCGGCACACCCCCACGCCGCCGCACCAGGAACACGGCCAACGCACTCACCGCCCCGAACCCGAGCGCCAACAGCGCGAACGTACCGTCGACGCCCACCGCCTGCTCCCCCTCGGTGTCCTTGAAGTAGACGGCCCAGCCCCCCTCGACCACGTCCCCGACCAGCGGCACCCGAGGAGCCAGCCACCACCACAGCACCCCGAGCAGCACCCCGGCCACGGCGACAGCCACCGTCACCACGGCGGCCTCCCGCACCTCGACCTTCATCCCGGGCCCGTCCTGCCCGTACGAGGGCGGCGGCACGTACCCGTAATGCCCCGGCTCACCGGAAGGTACATGCGGCTGCTGCCACGCGGTGCTGGCGGGCTGGTCACGCGGCGGCGGTGGCGGAGTCAATGGTGCGGTCACCCTGACATCGTGCCAGGCCGCCCTGTGCGCCGCGTCACCGGACGGCAGCCCGACGGTACGCCCAGGTCGCCACGGCCAGCGAAACGACGCCCACGACCCCGCACACGGCGAGGTCACCGAGGACGAAGGCCCAGTCGGGCCGCTCCCCGAAGGTCCGCGCAAGAGCCTCCACGCCGTACGTCGACGGCAGCAGATCCCGCGCGAGTCGCACCACCTCGGGCATCCGCTCGGCCGGCAGCACCCCCAGCAGCAGCGCCGCGGACATGCCCAACTGGCCGAGCACGGTCGCGAGTTCCGGCCGCGGCGCGAGCAGTCCGAGCGCCGCCCCGAGCCCCGCGAGCGCCGCCCCGGCCAGCGGAATCACCGCGAGCAGTACCCACAGATGCGTCATCGGCAGCCCGAACAGCACACACCCGAACACGGCGGTCACCACGGTCCCGGGCGCGGTGAAGGAGGCGTACGCCCCCGCGGCCCCCAGCACCACGGCCGCAGGCGGCACCGGCAGCGTCGCGTAGTGGTCGAGCCCCCCGCTGGCCCGGAGCTGCCCGAAGTACTGGGCGAGCAGGTTCAACGCGACGAAGGCCACCACCAGCACCGACGACCCGGCCACCACGGCCCGCGCCTCGTCCCCACCGTCCACGACCCCGCGCATCAGGATCATGATCCCGACGGACTGGAAGGTCGCCACGAACAGCAGCGGGATACGCGCGACCCGCGCACGCGACAGCTGCGCCCGGTACACGGCGCACAGCGACGGCCACAGCCGGGCCGCGGGCGCGAGCTCGGCCGCGCGCGTCACGGGCGACTCGTCCGCGGCCCGCGCGCCGGCCGGCAGAACCTCGGCGGGTACGACACTCACGTGGCGCTGCTCCTCTTCGCTGCGGCGGCAGTCCCGTTCCGTACGAATGCGACGCTCTTTGTACTCAACCCCGGACCAGTGGTGCTCAAGCCTTCACCAACCCCTGCTGCGCGGCCCCGCCCAGGGCCAGATACACATCCTCCAGGCTGGGCGTGGCGAGGGTGAAGTCGTCGAGGGCGGAGAAGGCGGCCCCGCCGGTCACGGTGGCGACGACCGCGCGGGCCTCCTCGGGCGCGAGCCGCAGGGTCCAGCGCCGCCCCGACGCCACGACCCGGTCCTGGAGCGCGGCCACCTCGGGCACATGCAGCGGCGCCGCCTCGCGCCACACCAGGTCCACCCGGACCTCCCCGGCGACCTGCTCCTTGAGCCCGCCCGGCGTGTCACAGGCGATGACCCGTCCCCGGTCCAGCACGGCGACCCGGTCCAGCACGGTCTCGGCCTCGATGACGTTGTGGGTGACGAGCAGGACGGTCGTGCCGTGCTCGGCCCGCCGCCGGTCGACCGCGGACCAGACCGCGCGCCGCGCCACGGGATCCATCCCGGTGGTCGGCTCGTCGAGCACCAGCAGCGGCCGCTCACCCACGAGGGCGGCGGCGAAACAGGCGAGCCTGCGCTGGCCCCCGGACAGTTTCTTCAGCGGCCGCCCGGCAAGCTCGGTCAGCCCCAGTTCCTGAAGTACCGCGTCCCGCTCGGCCCGTGCCGTGTGCACGTCCAGTCCGCGCAGCCGCCCGGTGGTCTCGGCGGCGAGGGAGACGGTCAGCTCGTCGAGGGCGGTCGACTCCTGGCCGAGGTAGGCGAGGATGCGCGCGGCGCGCTCCGGGTGCCGCACGATGTCGTGCCCGAGGATCTCCACACTGCCGCGATCGGGCCGCATCAGCCCCGTGAGCTGCCGTACGAGGGTGGTCTTGCCGGCGCCGTTCGGGCCGAGCAGCCCGAAGATCTCACCGCGCCGGATGTCCAGCCGTACGTCGTCGGTGGCCCGCACCTCGGGGGTGGCGGGAGTGCCGCGCCGTCCCCGTACCGCCGGATAGGTCTTGGTCAGTCCGCGCACGGCACACACGACATCCCCACTGGGCCGAAGTGCCGGTGTCGCGCGCTTACTCACAAGGGATGAGACTACGGGGTCGGCGCGCTCGGCTCGTCCTTGGGGCGGCGTATGTGCCGTTTCACTCCCCCGCCGGCGCGTGCTCCGCGGCCGTCCGGACATCGATCTCCCGCCAGAACCCGGCCCGGATCGCATACCGGTCGTGCTCGTCGATCTGGTCGTCCTTGTGGGCGAGCAGCCCGAACCGGGCGGCGTAGCGCAGCAGCTCGCCGTCGATGCGGTGCGGGATCCGCGGGTACATCCCGGAGAGCTTCTGGAGATGGCTCTGGTCGCCGAGCCGTTCCATCCACCGCCGCGCGAACACCTGTCCGACCTCGTACGGGTCTCCGCCGACGGTGGTGATGTCCTCCTCGCGGTCGGCCCACCGCTGCTCCGCCGTGGTGAGCTGGGCGAGTGTCGGCATGGAGGCGATCTCGGGCGGCTCGGCGGTGGCGCCGGGCCGGTCCACCCAGCCCTTGTCGGAGGACCAGCGCAGGGTCGCGGAGGCGGGATGCGCGGAGTGCGCTCCGGGCCCGCGCAGGGCGGCCAGATCCTTCGGCGTGGGCACGCCCTTCGGCGCGGGCACCCGCTCCTGGGTGCCGTTCTCCGTCGCGGCGGCCGGTGCCCGGTGCTCCCGCTCCTCGACGGGCCGCTCGGCCGCGGCGAGCGCGGAGTCGGGCAGCGGCGCGGAGAGGATCGCGGCGATCTCGGGCCGCGGCGCGGGCGGCGGCGCGCAGATCCCGCCGAGCTCCTTGGCACGTACGGCCTTGGTGATCCAGGTACGGTCCAGCACGCGCCGCTCGTCGGCCTCGGCGACCAGGTCCTCGGACTGGTTGTAGTCGCCGTCGGCGGCCTGCACGGCCCACAGGTGCACGGCGACGCCGTGTTCCTTGGCGGCCATCATGCCGGGCAGCAGATCGCCGTCGCCGGTGACCAGCACGATGTCGGAACAGGCCCGGTTGCGGGCCAGTTCGGTCAGCTCGGCGTGCATCGCGGCGTCCACGCCCTTCTGCGCCCAGCGTCCGTCGCTGCGGGTCAGTGCGCCCAGGCGCACGGTGACCCTGGGCATCACGCGCAGTCGGCGGTGCTCGGGCTGCGGGACGCGGTCGGGGGCGCCGTCGAACCAGTAGATGCGCAGCAGCGGGCGCTCGGTGTCCGACTCGGCTCGCTCGCGCAAACCCTGGATCAGGGCGGTGTGATCGACGGTGATCCGGGAGCGGGAGGGCTCTCCGGCGAGAAGTGAGGCGGCGGCCCCCAGCAGATACCCGGCGTCCACCAGGACGATGCAGCGGTCCACGCGATCCACCCTCTTTCCGGGAGGTTTGCTTCGGGCTTCCTTCGAGTCTGCCCGACCTCGCGAAGGTTAACGGCCGGAACTCGATCTTCGGCGTGGCGTTTCGGGGTGAGCGGCTCGAACGAGCGCCGTCACGCACCGTAATCTTCCGAAATGCGTCCCTTGTCAGCCTATGTGAATCTGGTCGCGGCCCTGGCCCCTAGATCCCCCACAGGAGGCAGATCACCATGGCCAAGAACAAGAACCGTGACCGAAAGCAGCCGCAGTCCGAGCGCGGGCAGCAGCAGGCCCAGCAGTCCTCGATGGAGGCGCAGGCCGAGCAGCGGATGTCCCAGGTGACGCCGAGCGACATCGCGCGCAAGGGCAAGCAGAAGAAGTTCGGTCACAACTGACATCTTCATAACGGGCGTTGAGCCCAGGCACATGACGAGGGGCGCATCCGACACGCGGATGCGCCCCTCGCACCTGTCTCTTCCGTCTTCTGTCTTCGCTAGCCGGCCAGGCAGGACGGGCCGAGCAGCACCTTGAGGTCGCCGAAGAGCGCCGGGTCCGGCTTCACCCGGTGGCGGTCCAGCCGTAGCACGGTCGTCTTCGTCGGGCCCTGGAGCTTGATCCGGACCTCGCTGTCGCCCTTGTGATGGGTGAGGATCTCGCCGAGGCGGCTGACCATCGGCGGGGTGACCTTGACCGCGGGGATGGTGAGGACGACCGGGGCGTTGGTGCCCGCGTTCGACAGGTCCGGCACCATCAGCTCCATGGCGACCAGCCGCGGCACGTCCTCGCGCTTGTCCAGGCGGCCCTTGACGAAGACCACCGCGTCCTCGACGAGCTGCGTCGAGACGAGCTGGTAGGTGGCCGGGAAGAACATGCACTCGATGGAACCGGCCAGGTCCTCGACGGTGGCGATGGCCCAGGCGTTGCCCTGCTTGGTCATCTTGCGCTGGAGGCCGGAGATGATGCCGCCGATGGTGACGACCGCGCCGTCCGCGTGCTCACCTCCGGTGAGCTGGGCGATGCCCGCGTCCGCCTTGTCGGACAGCACGTGCTCCAGGCCGAAGAGCGGGTGGTCGGAGACGTACAGACCGAGCATCTCCCGCTCCTGGGCGAGCAGATAGGTCTTGTCCCACTCGTCGGTGGTGAACTCCACGTCCAGGCCGAAGCCGGGCTCGTTGCTCTCCTCCTCGCCCATGCCGCCGAAGAGGTCGAACTGGCCCTCGGCCTCCTTGCGCTTGACCGCGACCACGTTGTCGATCATCGAGTCGAAGTGCGCGGTGAGGCCCTTGCGGGTGTGACCCATCGTGTCGAAGGCGCCCGCCTTGATCAGCGACTCCGTGGTCCGCTTGTTGCAGGCGACGGCCTCGACCTTGTCGAGGTAGTCGGGGAAGGAGGCGTACTTGCCCTTGGCCTTGCGGCTCTTGATGATCGACTCGACGACGTTCGTCCCGACGTTGCGCACGGCCTCCAGGCCGAAGAGGATCACGTCGTCGCCCTGGGCGGCGAAGTTGTGCACCGACTCGTTGACGTTCGGCGGCAGCACCTTGATGCCCATACGACGGCACTCGTTGAGATAGATCGCCGACTTGTCCTTGTCGTCCTTGACGGAGGTCAGCAGCGCGGCCATGTACTCGGCGGGGTAGTTGGCCTTCAGGTAGGCCGTCCAGTACGAGACCAGTCCGTACGCGGCCGAGTGGGCCTTGTTGAAGGCGTAGCCGGCGAACGGGACCAGCACGTCCCACAGGGCCTGGATGGCCTCGTCGCTGTAGCCGTTCTTCTGGGCGCCGGCCTGGAAGATGGTGAAGTTCTTCGCCAGCTCGTCGGGCTTCTTCTTGCCCATCACGCGGCGCAGGATGTCGGCCTCGCCGAGCGAGTACCCGGCGATGATCTGGGCGGCCTTCTGCACCTGCTCCTGGTAGACGATCAGGCCGTAGGTGACGGCCAGGACCTCTTCCAGGGGCTCCTCCAGCTCCTTGTGGATCGGGGTGATCTCCTGGAGCTTGTTCTTGCGCAGCGCGTAGTTGGTGTGCGAGTCCATGCCCATCGGGCCGGGACGGTAGAGCGCCGACACGGCGGAGATGTCTTCGAAGTTGTCGGGCTTCATCAGGCGCAGCAGGGAGCGCATGGGGCCGCCGTCGAACTGGAAGACGCCGAGGGTGTCGCCGCGCTGGAGGAGTTCGAAGGTCGTCGGGTCGTCGAGCGGCAGGGCCAGCAGGTCGAGTTCGACGCCCTTGTTGGACTTCACCATCTTGACGGCGTCGTCCATGATCGTCAGGTTGCGCAGGCCGAGGAAGTCCATCTTCAGCAGGCCGAGCGACTCGCACTGGGGGTAGTCCCACTGCGTGATGGTCACGCCGTCGGTGTGCCGCACCCAGATCGGCGCGTGGTCGACGATCGGCTCGCTGGACATGATGACGCCGGCGGCGTGCACGCCCATCTGCCGGACCAGGCCCTCGACGCCCTTGGCGGTGTCGATGACCTTCTTCACATCCGGCTCGTTCTCGTACATCGCCCGGATCTCGCCCGCCTCGCTGTAGCGAGGGTGGGAGGGGTTGGTGATGCCGTCGAGGTCGATGCCCTTGCCGAGGACGTCCGCAGGCATGGCCTTGGTGAGCCGGTCGCCCATCGCGTACGGGTAGCCCAGGACGCGCGCGGAGTCCTTGATGGCGTTCTTCGCCTTGATCTTGCCGTAGGTGCCGATCATGGCGACCTTGTCGGAGCCGTATTTCTCCGTGACGTACCTGATCACCTCGACGCGCCTGCGCTCGTCGAAGTCGATGTCGACGTCGGGCATGGAGATGCGCTCGGGGTTGAGGAACCGCTCGAAGATCAGGCCGTGCGGGATCGGGTCGAGGTCGGTGATGCCCATGGCGTAGGCGACGATCGAGCCGGCCGCGGAGCCTCGGCCGGGGCCGACCGCGATGCCCTGGCTCTTGGCCCACATGATGAAGTCGGCGACGACGAGGAAGTAGCCCGGGAACCCCATCGAGATGATGGTGTCCATCTCGTACTCGACCTGCTTCATCCGGTCGTCCGGGATGCCGTCCGGGAAGCGGCGGTTCATGCCGCGCATGGTCTCCTCGCGGAACCAGGAGACCTCGGTGTAGCCCTCGGGGATGTCGAACTTGGGCATGAGGTTCTTCTCCTGGAACATGCCCGTGGTGTCGATCTGCTCGGCGACCAGGAGGGTGTTGCGGCAGCCCTCCTGCCAGGCGTCCGAGGAGTCGACGGCGTACATCTCGTCCGTGGACTTCAGGTAGTAACCCGTGCCGTCGAACCGGAAGCGGTCGGGGTCGGAGAGGTTCTTGCCGGTCTGGATGCACAGCAGGGCGTCGTGCGCGGTCGCCTCGTGCGCGTAGGTGTAGTGCGAGTCGTTGGTGACCAGCGGGGGGATGCCGAGCTTCTTGCCGATCTCCAGCAGGCCGTCGCGGACCCGGCGCTCGATCTCGATGCCGTGGTCCATCAGCTCCAGGAAGTAGCGGTCCTTGCCGAAGATGTCCTGGTACTCGGCGGCGGCCTTCAGGGCCTCGTCGTACTGGCCGAGGCGCAGCCGGGTCTGGAGCTCGCCCGAGGGGCAGCCGGTGGAGGCGATGAGCCCCTCGGACCACTGGGAGATGGTCTCCTTGTCCATCCGGGGCCACTTCTGGAGCCAGCCCTCGGCGTAGGCGTCGGAGGAGAGCTTGAAGAGGTTGTGCAGGCCCGTCGCGTTGGCCGCCCAGATCGTCTTGTGGGTGTAGCCACCGGAACCGGAGACGTCGTCCCGCTTCTGGTGCGGCTGGCCCCACTGGATCTTGCGCTTGTTGCGCCGGGACTCGGGGGCGACATAGGCCTCGATCCCGATGATCGGGGTGACTCCGGCCTTCTTCGCGGAGTGGAAGAAGTCGTACGCGCCATGGAGGTTGCCGTGGTCGGACATGGCGATGTGCGTCATGCCCATCTCATTGCACGCGTTGAACATGTCCTTCAGCCGCGCGGCACCGTCCAGCAGCGAGTACTGGGTGTGGACGTGCAGGTGCGTGAACGGCGGCTTTGACACGGTGCGGCCTCCAGGGGAAACACTTGGCGACGGGCTGGCGGACAGTTCTGGGGTCAGCGTCGAAGTCTATGCCGCGGCACTGACACTCGGCGGGCACTCCGACGTACGGTCGTGCGTTGGATACGGCAGAGACGCTGTCGTACAGGCACTGCACCAGGAGGCACCCAGCGATGTCGGTTCCGAAGCTCAGCGACGAGCAGCGCGGCGAGGAGATCCTCGCCGTCTTCGACACCGCGTTCGGCGAGCTCCTGGCCGCCGACCCGGCCGCGTTCCGCGTGAAGTTCCGCAAGATGGCGGCTTCGGCGTTCGCGTTCTACCGCGGTACGGCGTGCCTCTTCTACCACGACCTCGACCCGGAGAAGCGGGGCGGGCCGTTCCTGGACGAGCGCACCTCGCGCGTGTGGATCCACGGCGATCTGCACGCGGAGAACTTCGGCACGTACATGGACTCCACCGGCCGGCTGATCTTCAACGTCAACGACTTCGACGAGGCCTATGTCGGCCCGTTCACCTGGGACCTCAAGCGCTTCGCCGCCTCCGTCGCGCTGATCGGGTACGCGAAGGCGCTCAGCGACGAGCAGATCACCGAGCTGGTGCGGGTGTACGCGGGCGCGTACCGCGAGCGGATCCACGCGCTGGCGACCGGCGCCAAGAGCGACGAGGTGCCGCCGTTCACCCTGGACACCGCCCAGGGGCCGCTGCTGGACGCCCTGCGCGACGCCCGCGCGCTGACCCGGTTCGGGCTGCTGGACTCGATGACCGAGATCCGGGACTTCGAGCGCCGGTTCGCCCCGGGCGGCGGCTCCATCGAGCTGGACGCGGCCACCCGCTACAAGGTGCTGGCCGCCTTCGACGGCTACCTGGAGACGCTGCCGGAGTCCTCCCTGACCCGCCCGGACTCCTACCGCGTGAAGGACGTCGTGGGCCGCCGCGGCATCGGCATCGGGTCGGCCGGTCTGCCGTCGTACAACATCCTGCTGGAGGGCAACAGCGACGCCCTGGAGAACGACGTCGTGATCTACATCAAGCAGGCCCAGACCCCGGCGGTCTCCCGGCACATCACCGACGCGGCGATCCGTGACTACTTCCAGCACGAGGGCCAGCGCACGGTGATCTCGCAGCGCGCTCTCCAGGCGCACGCCGACCCGTGGCTGGGCTGGACGGAGCTGGACGGCGCGGGGCAGCTGGTCGCGGAGGTCTCGCCGTACGCCGTGGACCTCGACTGGGGTGACATCGACGACCCGGAGGAGATCGCGGCGGTGGTCGCTGACCTCGGCCGGGCGACGGCGACGATGCACGCGGCGGCGGACGACACCTCCGGCGAGTCCCTGGTGCCGTTCTCCACCGAGCGGGCCATCGACGCGGCCATCGCGGCCGACGAGGACGGGTTCGCCGAGCTGCTGGTGGGCTTCGCGCACGACTACGGCGCACGCGCGCGTGCCGACCACCAGGTCTTCGTGGACCTGTTCCGCAACGGCCGGATTCCCGGCCTGTGACCGACCACCGCTGACCGACTTCTGTGACCCAAGGGGCGCTCACAGGGAGCCTTTAGGGCTCCCTTACACCCCTCCGTGACAGACTCTCCTGCGCTATGGACATATCCGGGATCCGACTGCGAGCACTGCGCGCGGCGCTGTTCACGGCACTCGTCGTGACACTCAGCACCGCGTCGCACGTGCTGCTGTCCCGGGTCCCGCTGCCGCTCAACACGGTGGCGCTGGTCGCCGCCGGCGTGTTCGTCCTCGCCTACGCACTGGCGGGGCGCGAGCGCGGCTTCGGGCGGATCGCGGCGCTGCTGATCCCGCTGGAGCTGGCCGCCGACACCCTCTTCACCACCGGCCAGCACGCCTGTTACGGAACCGCGGCCGGTCCGGTCGCGGGCCCGCTGCGCTCGGTCGGCCTGGACGTGCTGTGCGGTGACGGCACCCGGGTCGGCACCGCGCTGACCGCCGTCACCGAGAAGACCGGCACCGACCGGCTCGCCGACCTGCTGGCCCACGCCGATCCGCAGACCGCCTGGCTGCTGCTCGGCGCCCATGTCTCGGTCGGCCTGCTCGCCGCCGCCTGGCTGCGCCGCGGTGAGCGCGCGCTGGCGCAGCTGCTGCGGGCGGTCGCGGCCACCACCTTCCGGCCGCTGCTGCTGGCGGTCGCCGCCGTGACGGTCCGTCCGGCTCGGCCGGTCCGTCGGCTGCCCCGCCCGCGCCGCCGTACCACCGCCGCCCTCGAGCGGCTCCTCGTGCACTCCCTGGGACGGCGTGGACCGCCGTGCTCGGCCGCTTTCGCCTGAGCACAGCACATCCACCCGTATGTATTCCGCGCACATGACGTGCGCGCGTCCCATGGAGAGAACCCCTATGAGCAAGCGGAACAGCCAGGCTGCGAAGACGGCTGCGCGCGAGCGGCTGCGCGTCGAGCGTGAGCGCGAGGCCAAGCGGGCCAAGGTCAAGCGGCAGGTCGTGGTGGCCTGTTCGGTCGTCGGTGTGCTGGCCGCGGCCGGCGGCATCGGCTACGCCGTCGTGCAGTCCAACAAGCCGGGCCACTGGGAGGCCGTTCGGGACGAGAAGGTCGTCGCCCCGGCCAACACCACGGGCACCGACGGCACGACCGTCGTCATCGGCAAGGACAGCGCCAAGAAGACCCTCAAGGTCTACGAGGACCCGCGCTGCCCGGTCTGCGCCTCGTTCGAGCAAGCGGTCGGCTCGACCGTCGAGAAGGACGTCGAGGACGGCAAGTACAAGGTCCAGTTCGTCGGCGGCACCTTCCTCGACGGCGACTCCCTCGGCGACAACAAGATCGGCAGCAACGGCGAGGGCTCCAAGAACGCGATGAGCGCCCTCGGTGCCGCGCTGAACGTCAGCGGTGACGCCTTCCTCCAGTACAAGGCGGCGCTGTACTCGGCGAAGTGGCACCCGGAGGAGTCGGACGACAAGCTCAAGAGCGACGACTACCTGCTCGACATCGCGGGCTCCGTCGACGCGCTGAAGAACAACACCAAGTTCGAGAACGCCGTGAAGAACGGCACCTACGACGCCTGGGCGCTGGCCATGTCGAAGACCTTCGACACCAACAAGGACGACGTCACCGGCACCCCGAGCTTCGTGATCGACGGCAAGATCCTCACCACGGAGCAGGGCAACCCCCCGATGACGGTGGAGGAGTTCAACACCCTCGTCGACGGGGCACTGAAGGGCTGAGCACGGCCCGAGCGGCCGACCGGCAGACGAAGAGCGGGCGAACTTTTACGAGTTCGCCCACTCTCGTTCATACCGGTCAGTAACCTGATCGCTCGTGACCAGTCGATACAGATCATCCGAGCCGCTCAATTCGCTTTCCCCACGCCGCCGTACGGTCGTCAAGGCCGCGGCGGCCACTGCTGTCCTCGCCGGACCGCTCGCCGCCGCGATGCCCGCCGGGGCCGCCGCCGGTGCCCCCGCCTTCCTGCACGGCGTGGCCTCCGGCGACCCGCTGCCCGACGGCGTCCTGCTGTGGACCCGAGTGACCCCGACGCCCGAGGCGACCCCCGGTTCCGGGATCGGCCCGGACACCGAGGTCAGCTGGACCGTCGCCACCGACAAGGCGTTCACGCACGTCGTCGCGCAGGGCTCCACCCAGGCGACCGCCACCGCCGACCACACGGTCAAGGCGGACATCCGGGGCCTCGCGCCCGCAACCGACTACTGGTTCCGCTTCTCCGCGGGCGGCACCACCACCGCTCCGGCGCGCACCCGCACCGCGCCGGCGACGAACGCCGCCGTGGCGGGCCTGCGCTTCGGCGTGGTCTCCTGCGCCAACTGGGAGGCCGGCTACTTCTCCGCGTACCGCCATCTCGCGGCCCGCGGCGACCTGGACGCCTGGCTGCATCTGGGTGACTACATCTACGAGTACGGCACCGGCGAGTACGGCACCCGCGACACCGTCGTACGGCCGCACGCCCCGGCGCACGAGATCCTCACCCTCGCCGACTACCGCACCCGGCACGGGCGTTACAAGACCGACGCCGACCTCCAGGCGCTGCACGCGACCGCGCCCTGCGTGGCCATCTGGGACGACCACGAGATCGCCAACGACGCCTGGTCCGGCGGCGCCGAGAACCACACCGAGGGTGCCGAGGGCGCCTGGGCCGCGCGCCAGGCCGCCGCCAAGCAGGCCTACTTCGAGTGGATGCCGGTGCGTCCGGCCGTCGCCGGCACCACCTACCGCAAGCTCCGCTTCGGCAAGCTCGCCGACCTCTCCCTGCTGGACCTGCGCTCCTTCCGTTCACAGCAGGCCGCCACCGGCAACGGCGACGTGGACGACCCGGACCGCACGCTCACCGGGCGCGCCCAACTGGACTGGCTGAAGGCGGGCCTGAAGTCCTCCGACACCACCTGGCGGCTGGTCGGCAACTCGGTGATGATCGCGCCGTTCGCCATAGGCTCGCTCTCCGCGGAGCTCCTCAAGCCGCTCGCCGAACTGCTCGGGCTGCCCAAGGAGGGCCTCGCCCTCAACACCGACCAGTGGGACGGCTACACGGACGACCGCCGGGAGCTCCTCGCCCACCTGCGCTCCAACGCCATCCGCAACACGGTGTTCCTGACCGGCGACATCCACATGGCGTGGGCCAACGACGTGCCGGTGAACGCCGGTACGTACCCGCTGTCCGCCTCGGCCGCCACGGAGTTCGTGGTCACCTCGGTGAGCTCCGACAACCTCGACGACATCGTCAAGGTCCCCGAGGGCACGGTCTCCGCGCTCGCCTCGCCGATCATCCGGGCCGCCAACCGGCATGTGCACTGGGTCGACACCGACCGCCACGGCTTCGGCGTCCTGGACATCACGGCCGACCGGGCGCAGATGGACTTCTACGTCCTGTCCGACCGCACGAAGGCCGACGCGACGGCGTCCTGGACCCGTTCGTACCGCACGCGCAGCGGCACGCAGAAGGTCGAGCGGACGTACGACCCCGTGTAAAACCCCTGTTTCAGAAGCGATTTTCGGCCACCGGCGGGTGGCGCGTACCGGGTTCTGTTTCCGGCCGCGCCACCCGCCGGAGCTTTTCATTCACCCGGTTTGTTCGAGATCCAACGAGCTCCCGATTGGCCGAAACGTTTCTCTTCTGATCTGGCCATGTACACGTAATCTCCGGGCGGCGGCCAGGAAGACCCCTGCGCCCGTCCTCCCCAACGCAGCAGCTAGGAGTCAGCATGCGTGCGCTCGCCCGGATGACCCCCACTACGCGCAGACGCCTCATAGGCACGGCGATGGTGGCCGGAACCCTGATGTTCTCCCCCTTGTCCGCGCCCACGGGTGTCGCGGCGGCCCAGGCTCCGGCCGCCGAGTGCGCCGAGGAGGAGACCGGTCACGCCGCGGCCCGCGAGGCCCGCCCCGGAGCCGGCGAGTCGGTCGCCGAGCCCAACGAGATCAGCGCCGCCAAGGCCCAGGCCATGGACGCGGATCTGAAGAAGAAGCTGGACAAGCTGCCCGCCTCGGGCAACCGCAGCCTCGCCGCGGCCGCCTCGACGACGATCCCGGTGTACTTCCACGTCATCCACGACGGCGCCACCGGCCAGCTCAGCTCCTCGGACATCACCGCCCAGATGAACGTGCTGAACTCCGCGTTCGCCGGCCAGGGCACCGGAAACACCGACTCCGGCTTCCAGTTCACGCTCGCCGGCACCGACTACACCGACAACGCCGCCTGGTACACCGTCGGTTACGGCTCGGCGGAGGAGAAGGCGATGAAGTCCGCCCTGCGCAAGGGCGGCGCCAACGCGCTGAACCTCTACACCGCCAACATCGGCGGCGGGCTGCTCGGCTGGGCCACCTTCCCCAGCGACTACAGGTCCAGCCCCTCGATGGACGGCGTGGTCCTCCTCGACGAGTCACTGCCCGGCGGCTCGGCCACCAACTACGACGAGGGCGACACCGGCACCCACGAGGTCGGCCACTGGATGGGGCTCTACCACACCTTCCAGGGCGGCTGTAACGGCAACGGCGACTACGTCGAGGACACCGCCGCCGAGAAGAGCCCCGCCTACGAGTGCCCCGAGGGCCGCGACACCTGCACCCGCAAGGCGGGCGCCGACCCGATCCACAACTTCATGGACTACACCTACGACGCCTGCATGTACCAGTTCACCTCGGGTCAGGTGACGCGCATGCAGCAGCACTGGGCGTCCTACCGCGCGGCCGGCTGACCCTACTGAAGGCTGTCGAGGAAGCCGAGCGCCACCCGCCAGGTGGCCTCGGCGGCCTCGGCGTCGTAGTCCGGCAGGTCGGGGTCGGTGTACAGATGACCGGCCCCGGCGTACCGGTAGACCTCCACATCGGCCCCCGCCCTGCCCATCTGGAGATACCAGGCGCTCAGCCAGTCGTCGGTCTCGAACGGATCGGGCTCGGCGACATGCAGCTGCACCGGCAGTTCGTCCACCGAGGCGTTCGCGGCGATGTCGGAGGTGCCGTGCAGAAGCAGCAGACCGCGCGCCTTGTCGTCGCCGAGGGCGAGGGTCTGCGCGATGGAGGCGCCGAGCGAGAACCCGGCGTAGACCAGGCCCCGTTCGGAATAGGGGGCGGCGGCCAGGACGGCCCGCTTGAGCAGTTCGTCCTTGCCGGTCAGCTCGTTGAACTCCATGCCCTCCTCGACCGTCTCGAACGTACGCCCCTCGAAGAGATCCGGTGTCCACACCTGGTGTCCGGCGGCGCGCAGCCGGTCCGCCGCCGCGTGCACCGCGGGCCGCAGACCGTACGTCGAGTGAAAGAGCATGATGTTCATGACGCCATCGTGCCAGTACGGTCGGACCCATGGAGAACGTACTGCGCCCGCTGATCGTCATCGGTGGCTCGGTCGTGCTCACACTGCTCATCGGGTGGGCCACGGACCTGCTACTGCGCAAAGCCGACGCCCGGCACGGCGAGACCCCGCTGTGGGGTCTGCTGCGCCGAGCCCGGATCCCCTACCAGCTCGTCCTGTGCACGGCCCTGCTCAGAGGGTCCTACGACTCGGCGCGGGTGCTGGAGGACCACCGCGTGGGGATCGGACAGCTCCTGACGCTGGTGCTGATCGGCTCGACGGCGTGGCTGGTGATCCGGATCGCGGCGGCGGTCGTGGAGACGACGTACACCAGCTACGCGCGCGTGCACCGCGATCCCGCCCGGGTGCGCCGGGTGCGGACCCAGGTGACGCTCATCACACGCGTGGTCGCGGCCGTCGTCGGTGTGGTGGCCGTCGCGGCGATGCTGCTGACGTTCCCGGCGATGCGCGCCGCCGGTGCCTCGCTGCTGGCCTCGGCGGGCATCCTCGGCATCGTGGCGGGTGTCGCCGCGCAGTCGACGCTGAGCAATATGTTCGCGGGGCTCCAGATCGCCTTCGGCGACATGGTGCGCATCGGGGACACAGTCGTGGTGGACGGTGAGTGGGGCACCGTCGAGGAGATCACACTGACGTTCCTGACCGTCCGCACCTGGGACGAGCGCCGGATCACCATGCCGGTGTCCTACTTCACCTCGAAGCCCTTCGAGAACTGGTCCCGCGGCGGCGCCCAGATGACCGGCATCGTCTACTGGCACCTCGACCACTCGGCCCCGTTGGATCTGATGCGCGAGCGGCTCCGCGACATCCTGCGGGAGTGCCCGGCCTGGGACGGCCGCGCCTGCGACCTCTCGGTCACGGACTCCACCGCGAGCACCCTTCAGGTCAGGGCCCTGGTCACGGCCAAGGACGCGGACGACATCTGGCAGGTACGGGTGACGGTCCGCGAGCAGATGATCAGCTGGCTCGCCGCCACCCACCCCTACGCCCTCCCCCGCGTCAACACGGCGGACGCGGCCCTGCCCCCGAACGCGGTTCCCGCGACCCGCTCACCGGACGCCCCTCCCCCGCGCCGCGCGCATCAGCACCCGAGAACGGGCCGCTGAACGGAGCCGGTCACCGAAGGCTGCGCACATCGAGATGGCGCAGCACCCGGTCCACCACCTCCGGGTCGGCCCCGGGTTCGCTGCGCGCCGCCAGCACCTCGTGCCGCGCGGCGCTCAGCAGCTCGCTCTGGATCCGCCGCACCCGCTTCAGGCGGCGCACCCGATGCTGCTGGGTCTCCCTGCGCTCCTCCTCGCCCATGTCCGGGCTGATCCGCAAACCGATCTCGAAGGCCCGCCGCAGCATCTGCTCGGACAGCTCCTCCGGCAGGTCCTCGACGGCCTCGATCTCCCGGAGCCTGCGCTTGGCCGCCTTGGCCGCGCGCACCGCGAGCTGCTTCTCGAACTCCTTCTCCCACTCGCTGTCGGCCTCCACCCCGAGGCGTCTCACCAGCCACGGCAGGGTCAGCCCCTGGAGCACCAGCGTCGCCATGATCACCCCGAACGCGATGAAGATGATCTCGTTGCGGTCGGGAAACGGACCACCCGCGTCGGTCTCCAGCGGAATGGCCAGCGCCAGCGCCACGGACGCCACGCCGCGCATCCCTGCCCACCACATCACGACGGTCTCCCGCCAGCTCGTCGGGATCTCCTCCTCGATGTCCCGCTTCGCGTGCATCCGCTTGGTGAGCCAGGTCGCTGGCAACAGATACAGCAGCCGCACCACGACCACGACGCCGACCACCGCGGCCGCCCAGGTCAGCATCTCGCCCCAGCGCCCGGACGCGGTACGGATCGCGATGTGCAGTTCGAGCCCGATCAGGCCGAAGGCGACACCCGTGACCAGCGTGTCGACGATGTCCCAGAAGGTGTGCCCGGCGAGCCGCGTCATCACGTCGTCGGCGTCGGTGGCGTACTCGGCGAGGAACAGGGCGGTGACCAGCACGGCGAGCACACCGGAGCCGTGCAGCTCCTCGGCCAGCACATAGGAGGCGTACGGCACGAGCAACGAGAGCCCGATCTGCAAGGTCGGGTCCCCCAGCAGATCCATCAGCTTGTAAGCACCCCATCCGAGGGCGAGCCCGATGGCCAGCGCGACGACGGCGGAGAGTACGAGATCGAGTCCCGCCTCCCACGCGATGAAGTGCCCGCTCACGGCGGCGGCGATCGCCACGTGGTACAGCACGATGGCTGTCACGTCGTTGAAAAGGCCCTCGCCCTCCAGGATGGACACAAGGCGCCGCGGCAGTCCGAGTTGACCTGCCACGGCGGTTGCCGCGACCGGGTCGGGCGGCGCGACGAGCGCGCCCAGCGCCACCGCGGCGGCGAGGGGCAGCCCCGGCACGATCGCGTGGGCGACCGCGGCCACGCACACCGTGGTGACGAACACCAGCGCCACGGCCAGCAGCAGAATGGGCCGCACATTGGCCGCGAACTGCCGCCAGGAAGTGCGCCGTACGGCAGCGTAGAGCAACGGCGGCAACAGCAGCGGAAGGATCAGGTCCGGCGGTACGTCCACGTTCGGCACGAAGGGGAGCAGCGCGAGGACGATCCCGAGCAGCGTCATCAGTACGGGCGCCGGCAACCCGAACCGCTCCCCGACCGGGACACTCACCAGGGCCCCGAGCAACAGCACGAACAACAGGGCCAACTGATCCACGGTCAGCTCCGGCGGGATCGGTGTTCACGGGGCAGGGCACAAGCCTGCCACGGCACCACGCTCACCAGCGCTTTTGGCGCCCTGAGCTACACCTCGCGCCGCATCGCCCGATGCGGCATCCCCGCGTCGGCGAACTCCGGGCCGTACGCCGCGTACCCGAGCCGCTCGTAGAAGCCCAGCGCGTGCGTCTGCGCATGCAGATCGACCGCCGCAAGACCACGCGCGCGGGCCGCGTCCTCGATGCCCCGCACCAGCGCCGCGCCGACACCGAGCCCACGCGCCGCCTTCGCCACCGCGAGCCGGCCGAGCGAGCCCACGGTCAGGTCGTCGCCGACCTTCGCCGCCGCGGCCTCGCCGTACAGCAGGCGCCCCGCCCCGAGCGGTACGCCGTCCTCCCGCACGGCCAGCACATGCACGGCCACGGCGTCGTAGGCGTCGTACTCCAGCTCCTCGGGCACGCCCTGCTCGCCGACGAAGACCTCGCGGCGCACCGCGAAGCACGCCTCACGGTCGGCGGCGTCGGAGGCGACCCTCACGACATACGGAGGAAGGGTCATCCGTAGGTCTCCTCACGCACCTGGTCCAGGGCCTGCTGAAGGTCGTCCGGGTAGTCGCAGGAGAACTCCACCCACTGCCCGTCCCCGGGGTGCTCGAAGCCCAGCCGCACGGCGTGCAGCCACTGCCGGGTCAGCCGCAGCCGCTTGGCGAGGGTGGGGTCGGCGCCGTACGTGAGGTCACCGACGCAGGGGTGCCGGTGGGCCGCCATGTGAACGCGGATCTGGTGGGTGCGCCCGGTCTCCAGCTTCACATCGAGCAGCGAGGCCGCGCGGAACGCCTCGATGAGGTCGTAGTGCGTGACGGACGCCTTGCCGTCGGCCGTGACCGCCCACTTGTAGTCGTGGTTGGGGTGCCGGCCGATGGGCGCGTCGATGGTGCCGCTGGTCGGGTCGGGATGCCCCTGGACGAGCGTGTGATACCGCTTGTCGACCGTGCGCTCCTTGAACTGGCGCTTCAGCGACGTGTACGCGTACTCGGACTTGGCGACGACCATCAGACCCGACGTACCGACGTCGAGCCGGTGCACGATGCCCTGCCGCTCGGCGGCGCCGGACGTCGAGATCCGGTACCCGGCGGCGGCGAGCCCGCCGATGACCGTCGGCCCGGTCCAGCCCGGCGACGGATGCGCGGCGACCCCGACCGGCTTGACGATCACGACCACGTCATCGTCGTCGTGCACGATCTCCATGCCCTCGACCGGCTCGGCGACGACCTGCACCGGCGCGGGTGCGCCCGGCATCTCCACTTCGAGCCAGGCGCCGCCGTGCACGCGCTCGGACTTGCCGACCACCGTGCCGTCGACCAGCACCTTGCCCGCCGCGGCGAGCTCCGCGGCCTTGGTACGGGAGAAGCCGAACATGCGGGAGATGGCGGCGTCGACGCGCTCGCCCTCCAGGCCGTCCGGCACGGGCAGGGTACGGATCTCGGGAATCGTGCTCACCCGTCGAGTATGCCGGACGGGTGAGACAGTCCCGAACGCCTGTGGACGGCGCTCAGTCCTTGTGGACGGTGCCGTCCGGGTCGAGCCCCTTGAACGACAGCAGCACGATCAGGATGCCGCCGCACACGATCGCCGAGTCCGCGAGGTTGAACACCGCGAAGTGCTTGGGCGCGATGAAGTCCACGACCGCGCCCTCGAAGACGCCCGGCGAACGGAAGATCCGGTCGGTGAGATTGCCCAGCGCACCGCCCAGCAGCAGACCGAGGGCGATGGCCCAGGGCAGGCTGTAGAGCTTGCGGGCGAGCCGGGCGATCACCACGATCACGGCCGCCGCGATCACCGTGAAGATCACGGTGAAGGCCTCGCCGAAGCCGAAGGCCGCGCCGGCGTTCCGGATCGCCTCGAACTTCAGCCAGTCGCCGATGATCTCGATGGGCTCGTGGTGCTCCAGCTTGGCCACCACGAGCATCTTGCTGACCAGGTCGAGGGCGTACGCGAAAACGGCGACCGCGAACAGCACGGCGATCCGGCGCTTGCCCCTGGGCCGTGCCTCGCCGCCGTCCTGCCCCTCCGGACTGGATGACTGCTCCGGCTCGCCCTCAGCCCCCTGCGGGGTGTCCGGCGTACCGATGATGCGCTCCGCCTCTGCCACGTGAGTCCCTCAACCTAGGTACCTGACTGAGCACGAGGGTACGGCACGCCCGACCGGGCCTTCAGTACCGGCGTTCCTGCTTCTGCTTGCACTCCACGCACAGGGTCGCGCGCGGGAATGCCTGCATACGGGCCTTGCCGATGGGATTGCCGCAGTTCTCGCAGAGCCCGTAGGTGCCCGCGTCCAGCCGCTCCAGGGCGCGCTCGGTCTGGGTGAGCATCTCCCGCGCGTTGGCGGCGAGCGCCAGCTCGTGCTCCCGCGTGATGTTCTTCGTCCCGGTATCGGCCTGGTCGTCCCCGGCGCCGTCCCCCGAGTCCCGCATCAGACCGGCGACCGACTGCTCGGAGGAGGTGATCTCGTTCCGCAGGCGCTCCCCCTCGGAGAGCAGTTCCGCGCGGGCCTCCTCGACCTCCTCGGGGGTCCAGGGGTCCTCGCCGGGGCGCACGGCGAGCTCGCCCGGCTCCACCACCGCGGCGACGCGTGCCTTGGGAACGGCGGTCTTGGCCGCCGTGGCCGTGCCAGGAGTCTTCTTCGCAACCACCGTCGTGGCTCCCGTCTGCTCCGCGGCCTGGGCCGCGCCCGCCTTCTTGGCCGTACTCTTCTTGGCCGCGCTCTTCTTCACGGCAGCCTTCTTGGCCGGGGCTTTCTTGGCCGCGGCCTTCTTGGCAGTGGTCTTCTTCCTGGGCGCCGCCTCGTCCTCGGCCGCCGCCTTCTTCGCCGCGACCTTCTTCGCGGGTGCCGTCTTCTTCGCCGCCGTCTTCTTCGCGGTGCTCTTCTTGCCGCTCACGTCCTTGGCCGCACCGTCGGGGGCTTGTGCGGCCCTGTCGGACGCCGACGCCGACTGCTGTACGGCGGTCTTCTTCGCCACCATGGCCGCGGCCCCTTCACATATTGTGATCTTGCTCGCGAATCGTGCTGGGACGATAAATCGACTTGAGCCCCGCGGCAATGGGGCACACCGCCCGATTCGCCCTCCCCGCGGACGCCGCGCGGCCGACATGCATCCGTTGTGCCCAGCTCCCCGCCGGGTAATCCGCGCGCCGAGCCGTCCCAGAATCCGAACACGCGTACCGGGCCATTCGGGTCACCGCACGCCGCGCCCGACCCCCGCCCCCGGAGCCCGGAAAACCGGTCGGCCACCGTCCCCGCGGCGCCGTACACTGGGCGGAGCGAGAAGCATGGATGGGGACGAGTAGCGGCGTACGCAGCCCAGAGCGACCCGGGGACGGTGGGAGCCCGGGGGCGAGCGCGACGCGAAGATCACCCCGGAGCCGCCGGAAGAACGCCCGCGAGGGCCAGTAGACCCGGCATCGCGACCCCAATGAGGGGGCTCACCGAGGCACACGGGCCATCGGCGGGCCAAGGAGGGTGGTACCGCGGGAGCGCGCCGCAGCCGGCGCAACGCAAGACGTAGCTCTCGTCCCTCCGGACGGAAGGCAGCAAGTCCGCCGGAGGAAGCCCGCAGATGACAAAGCCGACGTACCGCCAGGTGCCCGCCCAGGTCGACCTGCCCGCGCTGGAACACGCGGTGCTCGATTTCTGGCGCGAGCAGAAGATCTTCGCCAAGAGCCTGGAGCAGTCCGAGGGCCGCCCCGAGTGGGTGTTCTACGAGGGCCCGCCCACCGCGAACGGCATGCCCGGCGCCCACCACATCGAGGCCCGCGTCTTCAAGGACGTCTTCCCCCGCTTCCGCACCATGCGCGGCTACCACGTGGCCCGCAAGGCCGGCTGGGACTGCCACGGCCTCCCGGTGGAGCTGGCGGTCGAGAAGGAGCTGGGCTTCTCCGGCAAGCAGGACATCGAGGCGTACGGCATCGCCGAGTTCAACGATCGGTGCCGCCAGTCCGTGACCCGGCACACCGACGCCTTCGCCGAGCTGACGACCCGCATGGGCTACTGGGTCGACCTGGACGACGCGTACCGCACGATGGACCCCGAGTACATCGAGTCCGTCTGGTGGTCGCTGAAGGAGATCTTCGACAAGGGCCTGCTGGTCCAGGACCACCGCGTCGCCCCCTGGTGCCCGCGCTGCGGCACCGGCCTGTCCGACCACGAACTGGCACAGGGCTACGAGACGGTCGTCGACCCGTCCGTGTACGTCCGTTTCCCGCTCACCTCCGGTCCGCTGGCCGGCGAGGCCGCCCTCCTGGTCTGGACGACGACCCCCTGGACGCTGGTCTCCAACACCGCGGTCGCTGCCCATCCCGAGGTCACCTACGTCGTCGCGACCGACGGCGAGGAGAAGCTGGTCGTCGCCGAACCACTGGTCGCCAAGGCCCTCGGCGAGGGCTGGGAGACCACCGGCCAGTCCTTCACCGGCGCCGAGATGGAGCGCTGGACCTATCAGCGCCCCTTCGAGCTGGTGGAGTTCCCGGAGCCCGCGCACTACGTCGTCAACGCCGAGTACGTCACCACCGAGGACGGCACCGGTCTGGTCCACCAGTCCCCCGCCTTCGGTGAGGACGACCTCAAGGTCTGCCGCTCCTACGGTCTGCCGGTCGTCAACCCCGTCCGTCCGGACGGCACCTTCGAGGAGGACGTCCCCCTCGTCGGCGGCGTCTTCTTCAAGAAGGCGGACGAAAAGCTCACCGAGGACCTCCAGCAGCGCGGCCTGCTCTTCCGGCACATCCCGTACGAGCACAGCTACCCGCACTGCTGGCGCTGCCACACCGCGCTCCTCTACTACGCGCAGCCGTCCTGGTACATCCGCACCACGGCCATCAAGGACCGCCTCCTCCAGGAGAACGAGAACACCAACTGGTTCCCGGAGACGGTCAAGCACGGCCGCTTCGGCGACTGGCTCCAGAACAACATCGACTGGGCGCTGTCCCGCAACCGCTACTGGGGCACCCCGCTGCCGATCTGGCGCTGCGAGGACGACCACCTCACCTGCGTCGGCTCCCGCGCGGAGCTGAGCGAGCTGACCGGCACGGACCAGTCGGGCCTCGACCCGCACCGGCCGTTCATCGACGACGTCACCTTCGCCTGCCCGCAGTGCGAGAAGACGGCCACGCGCGTGCCGGAGGTCATCGACGCCTGGTACGACTCGGGTTCGATGCCGTTCGCGCAGTGGGGCTACCCGTACAAGAACAAGGAACTGTTCGAGTCCCGCTACCCGGCGCAGTTCATCAGCGAGGCCATCGACCAGACCCGCGGCTGGTTCTACACGCTGATGGCGGTCGGCACCCTGGTCTTCGACAAGTCCTCGTACGAGAACGTGGTCTGCCTCGGCCACATCCTCGCCGAGGACGGCCGCAAGATGTCCAAGCACCTGGGCAACATCCTCCAGCCGATCCCGCTGATGGACCAGCACGGCGCCGACGCGGTCCGCTGGTTCATGGCGGCCGGCGGCTCCCCGTGGGCGGCCCGTCGCGTCGGCCACGGCACGATCCAGGAGGTCGTCCGCAAGACCCTGCTGACGTACTGGAACACGGTCGCCTTCCAGGCCCTGTACGCCCGTACGTCGGACTGGGCGCCCTCCGCGGCCGACCCGGCCCCGGCCGACCGTCCGCTGATCGACCGCTGGCTGCTGTCCGAACTCCACGCGCTCACCGACCAGGTGACGCAGTCTCTGGAGGCCTACGACACCCAGCGCGCCGGCAAGCTGCTGTCCGCGTTCGTCGACGACCTGTCCAACTGGTACGTCCGCCGCTCGCGCCGCCGCTTCTGGCAGGGCGACAAGGCCGCGCTGCGCACGCTGCACGAGGTCGTGGAGACCGTCACCAAGCTGCTGGCCCCGCTGACCCCGTTCATCACCGAGCGGGTCTGGCAGGACCTGGTCGTCCCGGTGACGCCGGGCGCCCCGGAGTCGGTGCACCTGGCCTCCTGGCCGGAGGCGGACCTCACCGCCATCGACCCGGAGCTGTCGAAGCAGATGGTGCTCGTACGGCGTCTGGTGGAGCTCGGCCGCGCCACGCGCGCGGAGTCGGGCGTCAAGACCCGCCAGCCGCTGTCCCGGGCGCTGGTGGCGGCCGCGGGCTTCGACACCCTCGACCCCGAGCTGCACGCGCAGATCACGGAGGAGCTGAACGTCTCGTCGCTGGCGTCCCTCTCCGAGGTCGGCGGCAGCCTGGTGGACACCACCGCGAAGGCCAACTTCCGCGCCCTGGGCAAGCGTTTCGGCAAGCGCGTCCAGGACGTGGCGAAGGCCGTCGCGAACGCGGACGCCGCGGCGCTGTCCCTGGCCTTGCGCGAGGGCACAGCGTCGGTCGAGGTCGACGGTGAGACGATCACCCTCGCCCCGGACGAGGTGATCATCACGGAGACCCCGCGCGAGGGCTGGTCGGTGGCGTCCGACTCGGGCGCGACGGTCGCCCTGGACCTGGAGATCACGGAGGAGCTGCGCCGTGCCGGTCTGGCCCGGGACGCGATCCGCCTGATCCAGGAGGCCCGCAAGAACAGCGGCCTCGACGTGGCCGACCGTATCGCCCTGCGCTGGACGTCGACGGACCCGGCGACGGTCGCGGCCCTGTCGGAGCACGCGGAGCTGATCGCGGACGAGGTCCTCTCGACGGACTTCGCCCAGGGCGAGGCGGACGACAGCTACGGCGCCCCGTTCACGGACGAGGGGCTGTCCCTGGTCTTCCGCCTGCGCAAGGCGTAAGCCGGAAGCAGAGGGCCCGGTCTCCAGGTCGGAGGCCGGGCCCTCGTGCGTGCCCTCGCTGCAACACGCGTAAAAGGGGCGGGCCCCGGATCGAAATCCGGGGCCCGCCCCTTTGAACGCTGCCGACGCCTAAGGCGTACTACTGGCCGTCAGTTGTCGTCCTCGTCGATCAGGAACCCGCGCATCGGCGAGGGAGCCTGACCCATCGGGGACGGACCCTGCGGACGCACCGGCGCCATCGGCTGGGTCATCGCGGGGGACATCTGCTGCTGGCCGCCGTAGGAGGGGGCCGCCGGAGCGGGACCGCCACCCATGCCCGGGTTGCCGCCGTAGGACGGGGCGCTGGCACCGGCCGGGGCCATCGACGGCGCCGGGGACGGCGGCAGCGAGGCGGTGGCCGGCGTGCGCGGCGGGGCCAGCGAGTCGTCGGCCTGGGTCTCCAGCTGACGCAGCTGCGACTCCAGGTAGGACTTCAGGCGCGTGCGGTACTCCCGCTCGAAGCCGCGCAGGTCCTCGACCTTGCGCTCCAGCGTGGCGCGAGCGGACTCCAGGGAGCCCATCGCGACGCGGTGCTTCTCCTGCGCGTCCCGCTCCAGGGCGTCGGCCTTGGCACGGGCGTCGCGCTCCAGACCCTCGGCACGGCTGCGCGCCTCACCGACGATCTTGTTGGCCTCGGAGCGGGCCTCGGCGATCGCCTGGTCGGCGGTCTGCTGGGCCAGCGAGAGGACACGGGCGGCACTGTCGCCACCGGGGCCCTGACCGGGGCCGCCCATCGGACCGCCCATGGGGCCGCCCATCGGACCGCCCATCTGCTGCTGCATCGGGGGCTGACCCATCGGACCGGGACCCTGGCCCATCGGACCGGGACCCTGCGGGCCACCCTGACCGCCGGGACCGGCGGGCAGCTGCGGGGCACCGCTCGGCAGCTGGGGCGGGCCACCCATGGGGCCACCCATCTGCTGCTGCGGCGGGCCCGATATGCCGGCAGGCACCGGGGCGCCCGGGCCTCGCATGCCCTGCGGGGGCATACCCTGCGGCGGCATACCCTGCTGAGGCATGCCTTGGGGCGGCATACCCTGCTGGTCCTGCGGCTGCTCCGGAGGCTTGCGCATGTTCTGCTGGTTCTGGGCAGCAGCGCGCGTGGCCGCGGCCAGTTTGGCGCGCAGGTCCTCGTTCTCGCGGAGCAGGCGGGTCAGTTCGGCTTCGACCTCATCGAGGAAGGCATCGACCTCGTCCTCGTCATAGCCTTCTCGGAGGCGGACGGTCGTGAACTGCTTGTTCCGCACGTCCTCGGGGGTCAACGGCATCTCTTCACCTCAACGTAGTCGTCGGCATTCGGCAAGACGGTAGGTCACATCGCTCATCACAGCCGGCTCACGATCGAGATCAGGATGTAGACGATGATCATCAGTACGAAGAAGGACAGGTCGAGCGCCACGCCCCCGAGACGCAGCGGCGGAATGAACCGCCGCAGAAGCTTGAGCGGTGGATCAGTGACAGTGTAGGTGGCCTCCAGAACGACCACCATCGCCTTGCCGGGTTGCCATGAGCGGGCGAACTGGAAGACATAGTCCATGACCAACCGGAAGATCAGCACGATGAGGAAGCACATCAGCGCGATGTAGACGACATCCAGGACCACGCTCATGACCCTTGCTTCCCTCTCCCCTGTTTCCGTGCTGCTGCGGTACTGCGTTGTGTAGCTCTTGTACTGCTTTTTCCGGTCATGCGTCTCAGCTCTGGTTGAAGAACCCGCCCTCTGCGATACGGGCCTTGTCCTCCGCCGTGACATCGACGTTAGCAGGCGACAACAGGAACACCTTCTGCGTCACCCGCTCGATGCTGCCGTGAAGACCAAACACCAAACCAGCCGCAAAGTCGACAAGTCGCTTTGCGTCTGTGTCATCCATCTCAGTCAGATTCATGATCACCGGGGTGCCCTCACGGAAGTGTTCCCCGATGGTACGGGCCTCGTTGTAGGTCCGCGGGTGAAGCGTGGTGATCCGGTACGGCTCTCGTTCCGACACGACCTTGGGCATGATCACCGGCGCGTTCTTCTCCAGGCTTTGACGTTCTTGTGTGATGGACGCCACGGGCGCGATGCGCGCCGGACGCCCGGATTCCGCGGCTAGCGAAGCGGAGTGGGGCACCGGCTCGCGCGGCGCCGACGGTTGCACCACTCGTACCGATTCGTCCCTTTGGGACTGATGTGCACTGTGGGACTGGTGCGACCGCTCGTGCGGCCGGTGGTCCCGCTCGGGCTCGGGGTCGAGTTCGGGTTCGAAGTCGTCGTCGGGGTCGAAACCGCGGCCGTCGTACCCATCGTCCTCCACGAGGCCGAGGTAGACCGCCATCTTGCGCATCGCGCCGGCCATGCTCTGAGTCCTCCGCTCTGTGGTGGATGGGCTGACGACTGCCAAGTGCCCGCCATCCACGAGGTCGTTACACCCGCCATTCAGCGGTAATGACCATATTTTCTGCTGTGGTCCGACTTCCTGGCGACGTTACCCGAGCCTCGCGCGGACTCCGAGTACCGCGCTGCCGACGCGCACATGTGTCGCTCCGGCCGCCACGGCCTGTTCGAGGTCCGCACTCATTCCTGCCGAGACCATGTTCGCAGCCGGATGGGCTCGGCGCAGGTCGGTCGACAAATCCATCAACCGCTCGAACGCCGCCTGTTCACGTCCTGCGTACTCTCCGGTCAAGGGTGCGACGGTCATCAGCCCGTCGAGCCGCAGCCCCGGAGCCGCCGCGACGAGATGCGCCAACTCCTCGATCCCGCCCGGCGCCACGCCACCTCGCTCCCCCCGCTCACGCTCACCCGCGTCGAGCGCGACCTGGAGCAGACACCCCACCTCGCGCCCGGCCCGTACGGCCTCCTTGGAGAGGGCCGTCACCAGCTTGGAACGATCGACGGAGTGCACGTGATCCGCGTAACCGACCACGGATCGCACCTTGTTGGTCTGAAGCTGGCCCACAAAATGCCAAGTAAGGGGCAGATCCGAGCATTCCGCTGCCTTCGGTGCCGCGTCCTGGTCCTTGTTCTCGGCAACGTGACGCACACCGAGTTCGGACAGGATCCGCACATCGCTCGCGGGATAGGTCTTGGTGACCACGATCAGGGTCACCTCCTCGCGCTTGCGCCCGGCGGACGTGCAGGCCGCGACGATGCGCTCCTCCACTTTCGCCAGGTTCGAGGCGAGTTGATCCTTACGTTCCGTCATGCCCCATCAGTCCAGCCAGACATAGCCCGCGAGCCGGCCCGTGGTCCGGTCGCGGCGGTACGAGAAGTGGTCGCCCGACTCCCGGGTGCACACCGGCGACTGCTCCCGGTCACGCACCCCGAGCCGGTCGAGCTGCGCGTGCACCCCGGCGGTCACATCCACCGCGGGCGTACCCCAGCTCGTCTCGGCGTACGCCGCCGGCTCGACCGCGCAGACCTCGGCGCGCATCTCCTCGGGCACCTCGTAGCACCGACCGCAGACCGCGGGTCCGGTGCGGGCGACGATCCGGGACGGCTCGGCGCCCAGTTCCATCATCGCGCGCACCGCGGCCGGGACGATCCCGGCGATCATGCCGGGACGGCCCGCGTGAGCTGCGGCGACGACGCCCGCGACCGGGTCGGCGAGCAGGACCGGAGTGCAGTCGGCGGTGAGGACGGCGAGGGCGAGTCCGCGTTCGGCGGTGACGATCGCGTCGACCTCCGGCACCGGTCGCTCGCCCCAGGGCTCGTCGACCACGGCGACGTCCTTGCCGTGTACCTGGTTCATCCAGACCACCCGGCCGGGCTCGATCCCCAGCGACTTGGCCGCCAGCTCCCGGTTGGTCCGCACCGCGCCGGGGTCGTCCCCGACCGCCCCGCCGAGGTTGAGCTCCTCGTACGGAACGGCGCTCACCCCGCCCCACCTGTCGGTGAAGGCGAAGTGCGCGCCGCTCACGGTGTCGCGCTGTCCTATCACTTCAGGAAGTCCGGCACGTCCAGCTCCTCGGCCGCGCTGTCCGAGTAGGACCGGGACGGCGGGACCGGCGGGGCGACCGGGAGGTCGGCGGCGGGCTCGGGAGCGGGCGCCGGCTCCTCCTTGGGCGTGACGCTGCCGAGCGAGCCGAAGGACGGGCGGCTCTCGGGCTGCCGTACCGGGGTCGGCTCCTCGCGCTTGGCCGAGGACGAGCCGAGGATGTTGTCCCGCTTGGCGGGCGGCTGGCCACCGTCGAAGCCGGCCGCGATCACTGTGACCCGGACCTCGTCGCCGAGGGCGTCGTCGATCACCGCGCCGAAGATGATGTTGGCCTCGGGGTGGGCGGCCTCGCTGACCAGCTGGGCGGCCTCGTTGATCTCGAACAGACCGAGGTCGGAGCCGCCGGAGATGGAGAGCAGCACGCCGCGGGCGCCGTCGATGGACGCCTCCAGCAGCGGCGAGGAGATCGCCATCTCGGCCGCGGCCACCGCGCGGTCGTCGCCGCGGGCCGAGCCGATGCCCATGAGGGCCGAACCGGCCTCGGACATGACCGACTTGACGTCGGCGAAGTCGAGGTTGATCAGGCCGGGCGTGGTGATGAGGTCGGTGATGCCCTGGACACCGGAGAGCAGGACCTGGTCGGCCGACTTGAAGGCGTCGAGCACCGAGACCTGGCGGTCCGAGATGGACAGCAGCCGGTCGTTCGGGATGACGATGAGGGTGTCGACCTCTTCGCGCAGTTCGGCGATGCCGTCCTCGGCCTGGTTGGCGCGGCGCCGTCCCTCGAAGGTGAACGGGCGGGTGACCACACCGATGGTGAGGGCGCCCAGGGAGCGGGCGATGTTGGCCACGACGGGCGCGCCGCCGGTGCCGGTGCCGCCGCCTTCACCGGCCGTCACGAAGACCATGTCGGCCCCCTTGAGGACCTCCTCGATCTCCTCGCGGTGGTCCTCGGCGGCCTTGCGGCCGACGGCCGGGTTGGCTCCGGCGCCGAGTCCGCGGGTGAGTTCACGGCCGACGTCGAGCTTGACGTCGGCGTCGCTCATCAACAGCGCCTGTGCGTCAGTGTTGATGGCGATGAACTCGACGCCCTTGAGACCGACCTCGATCATCCGGTTGATGGCATTGACACCACCGCCGCCGACACCGATGACTTTGATGACTGCGAGGTAGTTCTGCGGTGCTGCCACGTCGAAGGCCTCTCGCCTCGATTACGTGTCGCCGGACCCGCGAGCTGTGCTGCCCCGTGATCCGGACGACTGATGCCGAATGGGCCGGTCCGTATCGCCGACCCGAACCCTAACGCTGAAGTTTAGGGTTACCAGTGTGTCCGTTCCTTGAAGTCTTCTGAACAGGACACTAAGTCGACAAGTGGCGCCCGTTCAACGAACACGCCGAACCTCCCGTTTTTCTTTTCACCCTATGTGATCAGCCGTAGCGGTGCCCAACCAGGGTGCTGGCCTGCGCGGATGTGCGTCAACTCCCCGCTGACGCGGGGGCGGTGGGAACGCTGACATCGAAGTGCCGCGCACCCGGCGAGGCTTTCATCAGGGCGGCGAGTGTGCGAGCCTTCGCCGCGCCCTTCTCGGAGCTGCCCCAGTCGACGGTCCGACCGTCGGCCAACTCCAGCGAGATGTCGTCGTAGGAACGGACCTTGACGGTCCGGGTGTCCCGCGCGACGGCGGCCGGAACCGCGTCGGCGACCCGGACCGCCTCGCGCACCAGCCGGTCCTCGCCGAAGCGGCGCAGGCTGGCGGCGGCGGAATCGGACGAAGAGGGCGTCAATTCCAGTGCGGGAACGCCTTTTGGAGCCACAGAAACCGTGGCGAAACGGACACCTTCTCCGTCCACTTCGACGAAGTTCCCGCCCTTTCGCACAATCAGAACCGGGGTTCGCTCGGTCACTTTCAGCCCGATTCCATCGGGCCAGGAACGACCCACGTCCACCACGTCAATTCGCGGCAGTTTCCGCTTCAGTCGCGACTCGATGGCATCGGTGTCGACCGAGACCAGCGGCGAGCCGACCGGTACGTCGGCGGCCTCGCGTACCTGCTCGGGAGTGAGCACCCGGGTCCCGGACACCGTCACGCGCTCCACGCGCAGCCAGTTCGAGCCGTACAACACCCAGACGCCGCCCGCCCCGAGGAGCACGAGCGCGACGGCGAGGATGATGATCGTACGAAGCCGTGGTGGCCGCACCCGCCGGGCAGGGGGCGGGCCGGACGACTGCTGCTGACGTTCCCCGCGCTCGGCGGTCGTCGATCCGGCCACGCTGCCTGCCCTCCGTCGTACGTCCTAGCGTCGGTGCGAGGCGATCGCCTCGTACACCATGCCGACGAGCAGGTCGTCGGCGTCCCGGCGGCCGAACTCACCGGCGGCGCGGGACATCTCGTACAGCCGGTGCGGGTCGGCGAGCACGGGCAGGACGTTGTGCTGCACCCACTCGGGGGTGAGTTCCGCGTCGTCGACCAGCAGTCCGCCGCCCGCCTTGACCACCGGCTGGGCGTTCAGCCGCTGTTCGCCGTTGCCGATGGGCAGCGGGACGTAGGCGGCCGGGAGTCCGACGGCGGAGAGTTCGGCGACGGTCATCGCGCCCGCACGGCAGAGCATCATGTCGGCCGCGGCGTACGCGAGGTCCATCCGGTCCAGGTAACTTACCGGGATGTACGGGGGCATCCCCGGCATCTGCTGCACGTGCGGCAGTTCGTTCTTCGGGCCGACCGCGTGCAGGATCTGGATGCCGGCCTGCTGGAGCCAGGGCGCGACCTGCTGGACGACCTCGTTCAGGCGCCGGGCGCCCTGGGAACCGCCGGAGACCAGCAGGGTCGGCAGGTTGGGGTCGAGGCCGAACATCGCGCGGGCCTCGGGACGCACCGCGGCCCGGTCCAGGGTGGCGATGGAGCGGCGCAGCGGGATACCGATGTAGCGGGCGTCCCGCAGCTTGCTGTCGGGGGTGGACACGGCGACCCGGGCCGCATACCGCGAGCCGATCTTGTTGGCGAGCCCGGGGCGGGCGTTGGCCTCGTGGATCACGATCGGCACCCCGAGGCGCTTGGCGGCCAGATAGCCGGGCAGCGCGACATAGCCGCCGAAGCCGACCACGGCGTCCGCCTTGGTGCGCTCCAGGATCTGCTCGGCGGCCTTGATCGTGCCGCGCAGCCGGCCCGGGACGGTGATCAGCTCAGGCGTCGGCTTGCGGGGCAGCGGGACGGCAGGGATCAGCGCCAGCTCATAGCCGCGCTGCGGGACGAGCTGGGTCTCCAGGCCGCGTTCCGTGCCCAGGGCCGTGATCCCCACGGTCGGGTCCTGCCTGCGCAGGGCGTCCGCGAGGGCGAGCGCGGGCTCGATGTGGCCCGCGGTTCCTCCGCCGGCAAGTACGACATGCACCGAAATTCACCGCTCTCCGGACGAACGCGCCGCCGAGGCGCGCCGTCGCATCGTGTTCCATCTCCGGGGCTCCCTGGTCGCAGCAGAGCCCCGCGCACCCCGCTTTCTACCAAAGCGGGGTTGCCGCATCGAAAGCGCCGCCCGCGCAGCGGGCTCATCGCGCGCGAACGCGATCAGCAGCCCGATGGCGAACATGGTCGGCAGCAGGGCGGACCCTCCGTAGGAGAACAGCGGGAGGGGGACACCGGCGATCGGCAGCAGACCGAGCACCGCACCGATGTTGATCACCGCCTGAGCGGTGATCCAGGTGGTCACACCTCCCGCGGCGTACCTCACGAAGGGGTCCTCCGTGCGTCCGGCCACGCGGATACCCGCATAGCCTAGAGCCGCGAAGAGGGCGAGCACCGACAGCGTCCCCGCCAGGCCCAGTTCCTCACCGGTGACGGCGAAGATGAAGTCGGTGTGGGCTTCGGGCAGTTGTCCCCATTTCTCCACACTCGCTCCGAGCCCGGAGCCGAAGATCCCGCCGGACGCCAGCGCGTAGATGCCGTGCACCGCCTGCCAGCAGGCGTCCCCCGGGCCGGGGTCGGTGGCGCCGATGCACTGGAGGCGGGCCATCCGGTTCGGGCTGGTCTTGATGAGGATCAGGCCGATCAGCCCGGCGATCGACAGCACCCCCACGAACAGCCGGGTCGGCGCGCCCGCCAGCCAGAGCAGCCCGAACAGGATCGCGGTGAGGATGATCGCGGTACCCATGTCGCCGCCGAGCATGATCAGTCCGAGCAGCATGAACGCGACCGGGACGAGCGGCACCAGCATGTGCTTCCACTGGGTCAGCAGCTTCTTGTCCTGCTTGCGGGCCAGCAGATCCGCGCCCCACAGCACCAGCGCCAGCTTGCCGAACTCGCTGGGCTGGAGCAGGAAGGGGCCGCCGACGGAGATCCAGTTCTGGTTGCCGTTGACCGAGACTCCTATCCCCGGCACCTGGACCAGCGCCATCAGGAAGACCGCGCCCGCGATGATCGGATAGGCCAGCGCCCGGTGCAGTTTGACCGGCATCCGGGAGGCGGCGAACAGCAGTCCGGCGCCGATCAGCGCGGCCAGCGACTGCTTGCGGAAGAAGTACGACCCCGGCAGCGACATCTGGAGCGCCTTGATCTGGGAGGCCGAGTAGACCATCACCAGGCCCAGCACGGTGATCAGCAGACTGCCGCCGAGGATCAGGTAGTAGGCGGTCAGCGGACGGTCCCAGGCCTTCTTGGCGCGGATGTAGAGCTGCCGGAAGGGGTTCTCGCGCGAGGGCCGGGGGGCGGTGGGACGTCGGGCGGCTCGCTGGACCGGAGGGCGGCCCGTACGGCTACTGGACATCACCGGCTCCTCGCACCCGACCGCCGAACCCGAGCCACATCCGAGTCACCCCGTCCCGTCAAAGGGCCCCGGAGCACCCCAGATGGCCGGGACCCGCCGTCAGGCGTCGGTCCCGAGTTCGCGGACCGCTTCCGCGAACGCGTCGCCGCGCTTGTTGTAGTTGGCGAACATGTCCATCGAGGCGCAGGCCGGAGCCAGCAGCACCGTGTCGCCCGCGCCGGCGAGCCGCTGGGCCTCCTGGACCGCCGCGAGCATCGCCCCAGTGTCGGTCCGGTCGAGGTCGACGACGGGCACTTCCGGGGCGTGTCGCGCGAGCGCTTCGCGGATCAGCGCCCGGTCGGCACCGATCAGGACGACCCCGCGAAGTCGCGCCGCGGACTTGGTGACCAGCTCGTCGAAGGTGGCGCCCTTCGCAAGGCCCCCCGCGATCCACACGATCGACTCGTACGCCGCCAACGAGGCTTCCGCCGCGTGGGTGTTGGTGGCCTTGGAGTCGTCGATGTACGCGACTCCGTCCACGTCCGCCACGTGCGCGATGCGATGGGCGTCCGGGGTGAAGTCCCGCAGCCCGTCCCGTACGGCCCTGGCGGGCACCCCGAAGGCGCGCGCGAGGGCCGCCGCGGCAAGGGCGTTGGCGATGTTGTGCGGCGCCGGCGGGTTGACGTCGGAGACCTCGGCGAGCTCCTGGGCGTTCTTCTGCCGGTTCTCCACGAAGGCGCGGTCGACCAGGATGCCCTCGACGACGCCGAGTTGGGACGGGCCCGGGGTGCCGAGGGTGAAGCCGATCGCCCGGCAGCCCTCCTCGACGTCCGCCTCGCGCACCAGGTCCTCGGTCGCCTTGTCGGCGGCGTTGTAGACGCAGGCGACGCGATTGCCCTCGTAGATACGGCCCTTGTCGGCGGCGTACGCCTCCATCGAGCCGTGCCAGTCGAGGTGGTCGAGGGCGAGGTTCAGCACGGCCGCGGAGTGGGCGCGCAGCGAGGGCGCCCAGTGCAGCTGGTAGCTGGAGAGTTCGACCGCGAGGACGTCGTACTCCTCGTCCCCGAGGACCGCGTCCAGCAGGGAGACGCCGATGTTGCCGACCGCCGCCGTGCGCAGGCCCGCCGCCTTGAGGATGGAGGCGAGCATCTGGACGGTGGTGGTCTTGCCGTTGGTGCCGGTGACGGCGAGCCAGGGCGCCGCGTCCGGCCCGCGCAGGCGCCAGGCCAGTTCGACGTCGCCCCAGATCTCCAGGCCGGCCGCGCGGGCCGCCTCGAACAGGGGCTTGTCCGGCTTCCAGCCGGGCGCGGTGACGACGAGTTCGGTGCCCTCGGGCAGGGTCGCACCGTCACCGAGGCGGACCGTGATGCCCAGTGCCTCCAGCTCGGCGGCCTGTGCACGCGCGCGTGCGTCGTCGCCGTCGTTGACGACCGTGACGATCGCCCCGCGCGCGTGGAGCACCTTGGCCGCCGGGATGCCGGAGACGCCGAGCCCGGCGACGGTGACGTGCTTGCCCTGCCAGTGGAGAGGCTCCGAGGAGGTCACTTTTCCGCTGCCCATCCTGCGTAGAAGAGACCCAGGCCGACGATCACGCAGATGCCCTGGATGATCCAGAAACGGACCACCACGAGCACTTCGGACCAGCCCTTGAGTTCGAAGTGGTGCTGGAGCGGCGCCATTCGGAAGACGCGCTTGCCGGTGAGCCGGAAGGAGCCGACCTGGATGACCACCGACATGGTGATCAGCACGAACAGGCCGCCCATGACGGCCACCAGCAGCTCCGTGCGGGAGCAGATGGCCAGGCCCGTCAGGACACCGCCGAGCGCGAGCGAACCGGTGTCGCCCATGAAGATCTTGGCCGGCGACGTGTTCCACCACAGGAAGCCGAGGCAGGCGCCCATCAGCGCCGCGGAGATGACGGCGAGATCCAGCGGATCACGCACTTCGTAGCAGGCGTTGGGGCTGGGCAGGATCTGCGCGTTGGCGCAGGACTCCTGGAACTGCCAGACGCCGATGAACGTGTAGGCGCCGAAGACGAGGACGGAGGCGCCGGTGGCCAGACCGTCCAGGCCGTCGGTCAGGTTCACGCCGTTCGACATCGCGAGGATCATGAACAGCGCCCAGATGACGAACAGCACCGGTCCGATCGTCCAGCCGAAGTCGGTGATGAACGACAGCTTCGTGGAGGCCGGGGTGTTGCCGCGGGCGTCCTCGAACTGGAGCGCGAGCACCGCGAAGGAGACACCGACGAGCAGCTGTCCGGCCATCTTCGCCTTGGCCCGCAGACCGAGCGAACGCCGCTTGACGATCTTGATGTAGTCGTCGAGGAAGCCGACCAGACCCATGCCGACCATCAGGCCGAGCACCAGCACACCGGAGTAGGTCGGCGGCTTGCCCGTGATGAGCTTCGACAGGAAGTAGGCGGCGACCGTCGCCAGGATGAAGGCGATACCGCCCATCGTCGGCGTACCGCGCTTGCTCGCGTGCTCACGCGGGCCGTCGTCCCGGATGTACTGGCCGTAGCCCTTACGGGCGAGCAGTTTGATCAGCAGCGGGGTGCCGATCAGCGTCAGGAAGAGGCCAATGACTCCTGCGAACAGGATCTGCTTCATCATCGGGCGGCAACCTCACCCTCGGCACCGGTCTCGACGAGCGCCTGCGCCACGCTCTCAAGACCGACCGACCGGGACGCCTTCACGAGTACGACGTCCCCTGGGCGCAACTCGCTGCGCAACAGGTCGACCGCCGCCTGTGCGTCGGACACGTGCACCGACTCCTCACCCCACGAACCCTCGTTATATGCGCCCAGTTGGAGCCAGGACGCTTCCCTGCCCCCGACCGCGACGAGCTTGCTGACGTTGAGCCGGACGGCGAGCCGTCCGACCGCGTCGTGCTCGGCGAGCGCCTCGTCCCCGAGCTCGGCCATCTTGCCGAGCACCGCCCAGGTCCGCCGCCCCTTACCCATCGCCGCGAGCGCGCGCAGGGCGGCTCGCATGGACTCGGGGTTCGCGTTGTAGGCGTCGTTGACGATCGTCACGCCGTCCGGGCGCTCGGTGACCTCCATACGCCAGCGGGAGAGGGTGCCCGCCTCCGAGAGCGCGGTGGCGATCTCTTCCGCGGACATGCCCAGCTCGTGGGCGACGGCGGCCGCGGCGAGCGCGTTCGACACGTGGTGCTCACCGTACAGGCGCATGGTCACTTCGCTTGCACCGGAGGGTGTGTGAAGCATGAAGGAAGGCTGTCCGCTGTCCGTGAGTCGCACGTTCTCGGCGCGTACGTCCGCTTCGTCGGACTCTCCGAAAAGGAGCACCTTCGCCTTCGTACGGGAGGCCATGGCCCGTACCAAGGGGTCGTCCGCGTTGAGGATCGCGGCGCCGTGCTCCGGGAGCGCTTCCACGAGTTCGCCCTTGGCCTCGGCGATCTGCTCGCGGCCGCCGAACTCGCCGATGTGGGCGGTGCCGACGTTGAGGACCAGGCCGATCCTGGGCGGGGTGAGCTCGGTGAGGTAGCGGATGTGGCCGAGGCCGCGGGCGCCCATCTCCAGCACGAGGAACTTGGTCTCCTCGGTGGCGCTGAGCGCGGTGAGCGGCAGCCCGATCTCGTTGTTCAGCGAGCCGGGCGTGAACACCGTCGGCGCCTTGCGCTGGAGGACCTGGGCGATCAGGTCCTTGGTGCTGGTCTTGCCCGCGGAGCCGGTGAGGGCGACGAGGGTGGTGCCGAGCTTGGCGACGACGTGCCGGGCGAGGGCGCCGAGGGCCCGCTGGACGTCGTCCACGACGATCGCGGGCACGCCGACGGGCCGGGAGGCGAGCACGGCCGCCGCGCCCGACTCGACGACGGCGGCCGCGAAGTCGTGGCCGTCGACGCGCTCGCCGACGAAGGCGACGAAGAGGCTGCCGGGCCCCGCCTCACGGGAGTCCCGGACGACCGGTCCGGTGACCCGTACCGACGGATCCGGTATGTCGTACGTCTGCCCGCCGACGACTTCTGCGATCTCGGCGAGAGAGAGGGCGATCACAAGTTCATCCCTGGGTCTGCTGGATAGCTTCGCGAAGCACCTGGCGGTCGTCGAAGGGACGCACCACCCCGGCGATGTCCTGGCCCTGCTCATGGCCCTTGCCCGCGACCAGCACGGTGTCCCCGGGCCGCGCCCGGGCGACCGCGGCGGCGATGGCGGCGGCCCGGTCCTCGAAGACCTGGACCTCGCCGCGCTCGTGCTGGGGCACGGAGGCCGCGCCCTGGAGCATGGCCGCGAGGATCGCGAGGGGGTCCTCGGAGCGGGGGTTGTCGGAGGTCAGTACGGCCGTGTCGGCGAGCCGGGCCGCGGCGGCGCCCATCGGCGCCCGCTTGGTGGTGTCCCGGTCGCCGCCGCAGCCGAGCACGATGTGGAGCTTGCCCTCGGTGACCTTGCGCAGGGCGCGCAGAACCGATTCGACGGCGTCGGTCTTGTGGGCGTAGTCCACGACCGCGAGATAGGGCTGGCCCGCGTCCACCCGCTCCAGCCGGCCCGGCACCCCGGGGACGGCGGCGATGCCGTCGGCGGCTTCCTGCGGGTCGAGGCCCGCGACGGCCAGGGCGACGACCGAGGCGAGGGTGTTGGCCACGTTGAACGGTCCGGCCAGCGGCGAGCGGGCGCTGATCCGCTCGCCCTTGGGGCCGACGACGGTGAACGTCGAGTCCATGGGCCCGACCTGGACGTCCTCGGCGCGCCAGTCGGCGTCGGGGTGGCCCTCGGCGGAGAAGGTGACGACGGGGACCGTGGCCTCCTTGGTGAGCCGACGGCCGTACTCGTCGTCGAGGTTGATCACGCCGAGTTTGCTGCGCTCCGGCGTGAACAGCTGTGCCTTGGCCCGGAAGTAGTCCTCCATGTCGGAGTGGAACTCCATGTGTTCCGGGCTGAGGTTGTTGAAGACGGCGATGTCGAAGACGCAGCCGTCGACCCGGCCGAGGACCAGTGCGTGGCTGGAGACCTCCATCGCGACCGCCTCGACCCCGCGCTCGCGCATGACGGCGAACAGGGCCTGGAGGTCGGTGGCCTCGGGCGTGGTGCGCTCGGACTTGATGCGCTCGTCGCCGATGCGCATCTCCACGGTGCCGATGAGGCCGGTGGACCGGACCGTCTTCAGACCGCCCTCGACGAGATAGGCCGTGGTGGTCTTGCCGGAGGTGCCGGTGATGCCGATCTGGAGCAGGTCACGACCGGGCCGGCCGTAGATCGTGGCCGCCAGCTCGCCCATCTGCCCGCGCGGATCGTCCACCACCAGCACGGGCAGACCCGTGGCGGCGGCGCGTTCGGCGCCGGTCGGGTCGGTCAGTACGGCGACCGCGCCGAGGCCCGCGGCCTGCGTGACGAAGTCGGCGCCGTGCAGGCGGGCGCCCGGCAGGGCGGCGTACAGATCGCCGGGGCGGACGGCGCGCGAGTCATGGGTGATGCCCGTGACCTCCGCGTCCTGGCCCGGCCGTGCGGCACCCAGCTGGTCGGCGAGCTCCGCGAGGGGTGTGGCGGAGACCTGGACCGGCCGGGGCGGCCCGGGATATGTCACGGGTGCGCCCTTCTGGGTGGTTTGGGACTGATCAGCGTGTGGCACGGCGGTGAGCGTACCGGGCCCACCCGCCTCGGAGCGAAGCGAGTCGGCGGACGGTCCGTGGTTCCGGGGATCAGGGGTGATCGTTGTCACGAGGTGGTTCCTGGCTGCTCGGTACTGATCAGGGCGTGAAGGTGACCGGGAGGTTGGCGGCTCCGGCCCCGGTCGGCGGGACCTGGAGGGTCTTCAGGGCGAACTCCATGACCTGCTTGTAGACGGGCCCGCAGATCTGGCCGCCGAAGTAGCTGCCCTTGGTGGCGTTCTGGATGGCGCAGTAGACGGTGACCCGGGGCTGGTCGGCGGGCGCGAACCCGGCGAAGGAGGAGGTGTAGCCGCGGTACTTGCCGGTGGCCGGATCCACGCGGTTGGCCGTACCGGTCTTGCCCGCGACCCGGTAGCCGGGGATGCGGGCCTTGGTGCCGGTGCCCTCCCGGTCGTCCACGACCGACTCCAGCATCTTGGCGAGGGTCTTCGCCGTCCTGGTGCTGACGACCCGTGTCTTCTCGGGCTTCTCGGCGGGGGTGAAGCGTCCGTCGGGCCCCTTGGTGCCGCGGACGAGGGTGGGTTCCACGCGGACGCCGCCGTTGGCGATCGTCGAGTAGACGGAGGCGGCCTGCATCGCGTTGATGGAGACGCCCTGGCCGAAAGGAATCGTGTACTGCTGCGAGGTCGACCACTCCTCGGGCGGCGCGAGGATGCCCCTGGTCTCGCCGGGGAAGTCCAGGCCGGTGTGGCTGCCGAGGCCGAACTTGCGCAAGTAGGAGTAGAGGACCTTGTTGGACTCCTGCTGCGTCCTGCCGAGCTGTCCGGTGGCCAGGATGGTGCCGATGTTGCTGGACTTGGCGAGCACGCCGTTGAGCGTGAGGTACCAGGTGGCGTGGTCGATGTCGTCCCGGAAGAGCCGGTCGCCGCGGTGCAGCCGGTTGGGCACCACGACATGGGTGTCGGGGGTGGCCGCGCCCTCCTCCAGTACGGCGGCCATCGACATCACCTTGGCCGTGGAGCCGGGCTCGTAGGCGTCCTCCAGGCTCCAGTTGTGCAGGGAGCTCCCGTCGGCCTTGGACAGGTCGCCCGGGTCGAAGCCGGGTGAGTTGGCCATGGCGAGGATCTCGCCGGTCCTGGTGTCCTGGACGATCACATAGCCTCGGTCGGCCTTGGACTCCTTCACCTGCTCGCTGATCGCGTTCTGCGCCGCCCACTGGATGTCGCGGTCGATGGTGAGCTCGACATCGCTGCCGGGCACCGCGGGCGTCTCGGTGGAACCGGCGGTCGGCACCTGGCGGCCGCCGGACTGGGCGTAGCGGATCTTGCCGTCCTGGCCGGCCAGCTCCTGCTCCAGCTGCCGCTCGACCCCGCCGCCGCCCTTGCCGTCGTAGTTGACCCAGCCCAGTATCCCGGCGGCCAGGTCGCCGTTGGGGTACACGCGCTTGCTGCTGGCGACCGAGAAGACGCCCGCGAGGGCGTTGACGGTGCCCGGGTCGGACTCGGCCTTGGTGGCGAGCGCGCTCTTGAGGTCCTTGATCTGCTTCCAGACCTGCGGGGTCTGGCGGCGGGAGAGCAGGACGTACTGGCCCTTCGCCCTGAGCTTCTTGGCCAGGGCGGCCTGTTCCTGGCCAAGGATCGGCGCGAGCAGCGCTGCGGCCTGCTCCGGGCCGTCGGAGGTCTTGAGCGCCTTGCGCGTGAACATCGTGGGGTCGGCCGTGATGTCGTACGCGTCCACGCTGGCGGCGAGCGCCACGCCGTTGCGGTCGGTGATGCCGCCGCGCTCGGCGGCCAGCGTGTAGCCGACGTACCGGTTCTTCTCGGCCTTGGCGGCATAGGTGCCGGCGTCCACGGCCTGGACCTGGAGGAGCCGGATGACGAAGGCGATCAGGACGAGGGTCAGCGCCAGGCTGACCATGCGCAGCCGCGGGCGGGGGCTGCCGAGACGGAGGGCCTGGGGGGCCGCGGGGCGGGGCTGCGCGGGGCGGCGGGCCGGTCGGGCGCCGGGTCCCGGGGTGCGCCGGTTCGCGGGACGCTCGGGCCGGGCGGGTCCTGGCACCCGGCGGCGCGGCGGTTGCTTGCCTGAGTCGGCCACTCTTCCGTCACCTGCCGGGTGTCGTGGGGGTCGGGGACGTGGTCACGAACGCCTCGGGGGCCAGGACCAGCGGATTCGGTACGACGTTTCCGCGGGCGGCGGCGGGGGCCGGGGCGGGGACGCCCTTGACGGTGCCGTCGGGGTCGAGGAAGGCCGGGTCGCCGCCCGGCACCATGCCCAGCTCACGGGCCCGGCGCTGGAGGGCGTCCGGCGCGGAGTAGGCGTCGACGTCCCGCTGGAGCGCCTGTTCCTCGTCGGTGAGGCTCTTGGTCTCCTTCTGGAGGTCGTCGAGCCGGAACGCGCCCGCGCTGAGGGCGGAGTTCAGCACCAGCAGCCCGATGAGACCACCGCCGAGCAGCAGGACGACCAGGAGCACGAAGGGGGTGCGGGCGGCCTGTCCCGGTCCGGCCGGGAGGAGCCGGGCGAGCTTGGCGGCCCTGCCCCTCAGTTCGGGTTTCCTACTCACCGGCCCCGCCTCGGTTGGAATTTCCCACTCACCGGCCCCGCCTCGGTTGGAGTTTCCTACTCACTCGTCCTCCCGTGAGTACGGGTCACTCGACGTCCTCCCTGATGCGCTCCGCCCCGCGCAGCCGCGCCGGTGCCGCCCGGCGGTTCTCGGCGACCTCTTCCTCGGTGGGAAGTTCGGCACCGCGCGTGAGCAGCTTGAGCCGCGGCTGGTACTGCTCGGGGACCACCGGAAGTCCGGGCGGCGCCGTGGTGGCGGCACCGGCCGCGAACACCTGCTTGACCAGCCGGTCCTCCAGCGAGTGGTACGACAGCACGGCGATCCGGCCACCCACCGCGAGGGCCTTCACGGCGCCCGGGATCGCCCGCTCCAGGACGGACAGCTCGCCGTTGACCTCGATGCGCAGAGCCTGGAAGGTGCGCTTGGCCGGGTTGCCGCCGGTGCGCTTGGCGGCCTGCGGCAGCGCGTCCCGGATCAGCTCCACCAGCCGCGCGCTGTTGCTGAACGGCTCCTTCTCGCGCTCGCGCACGACGGCGGCCACGATCCGCTTGGCCTGCTTCTCCTCGCCGTACGCGCGCAGGATCCGCACCAGCTCACCCGGGGGGTAGGTGTTGAGGACCTCGGCCGCGCTCATGCCTGTCGTCTGGTCCATGCGCATGTCGAGGGGGGCGTCCTGGGCGTAGGCGAAGCCGCGGTCGGCCTCGTCGAGCTGCATGGAGGAGACGCCGAGGTCGAACAGCACGCCCTGGACGCGCGGGATGCCGAGTCTGGTCAGTACGTCGGGCAGCTCGTCGTAGACGGCGTGCACCAGGGTGGCCCGCTCGCCGAAGGGGGCGAGCCGCTCGCCGGACAGGCGCAGGGCCTCCTTGTCCCGGTCCAGGGCGACGAGGCGGGCCTCGGGGAACTGCTGGAGGAGGGCCTCGCTGTGGCCGCCGAGGCCGAGCGTGCAGTCGACGACGACCGCTCCGGGTGCCTGGAGGGCGGGGGCCAACATGTCCAGGCACCGCTGGAGCATCACCGGGACATGTCGACTGTTGCTCAAGGGGCCCTCTCAGGTCCGGCGGGCGGTACGCACCGCCGGGTCCCCGCCCGCTCGTGAAGTTTCAGTCCATCAGGGAGGCCTCGCCTCCCGCTTCGCGTCACTTTAGTCCACCCTGTCGCGCGGTCAATCAACCGGCCTGCGCGGCGCGGCCCGGGGTCGGCGCGAAGCCTCGTACCGGGGAAATTCACTCCTACAGGCGCACTCGTACCCGCCTTGTGGGTTAGCTCACAACAGGGCTCAATGACGTTCTTTGTCCTCTCTCACAGAGGGACGGGACGCGAGGTGACCAGTACCGTCATAGCCATGTCGACATCTGCATCGGTACCCGCAGGTCCCCACGGCTCCATAGCCGACGGCGGCACGGTCACCGACCGTCTCGTCGAGGCGAACGAGGCCTACGCCACCGCGTTCGCCGATCCCGGCATGGACGCCCGTCCGGTCCTGCACGTCGCCGTGGTGGCCTGCATGGACGCCCGGCTCGACCTGCACGCCGCGCTCGGCCTCGAGCTCGGCGACTGTCACACCATCCGTAACGCGGGCGGCGTCGTCACCGACGACGTGATCCGCTCCCTCACCATCAGCCAGCGGGCGCTCGGCACCCGCAGTGTCGTGCTGATCCATCACACCGGCTGCGGCATGGAGACCCTCACCGAGGATTTCCGGCACGACCTGGAGATGGAGGTCGGCCAGCGCCCGGCCTGGGCCGTGGAGGCCTTCCGGGACGTCGACCAGGACGTACGCCAGTCCATGCAGCGCGTGCGGACCTCGCCGTTCCTGGTCCACACCGACGATGTGCGCGGCTTCGTCTTCGATGTGCGGACCGGCCTGATGCGCGAGATCGACCCCGCGTAACCTCCCCCTGAACCTGTCGTTTCGCTGTTGATTTCCGACTCCGGGGCGCCCAAAAGGCAGTAAAACCCGACATATCGCAGGCACTTGTCCACAGGCGAGTGACACGAATCGGTAACGGCAGCAAGAATGCGAGTGTGGCGTCACACGGAACTATCCGCGTGTGGTGTCCGTGTTTCGGGGTGGGCCGGTCCGCATCGCAGAGCGTCGGCCCGGAAAGAACGGGCCGAGGAGGGCCGGGTGACGACCTATGACGATCGAGCGAGCCTCACTGATCTGACCGCCACCGTGGAGCGTGTCCGCAGTTCGGTGGAGGGAGTGATCGAGGGCAAGCCCGAGGTCGTACGGCTTTCGCTGACCGTGCTGCTCGCCGAGGGACATCTTCTGATCGAGGACGTCCCCGGCGTGGGCAAGACAATGCTGGCCAAGGCGCTGGCACGGTCGATCGACTGCTCGGTGCGGCGTATCCAGTTCACGCCCGACCTGCTGCCCTCGGACATCACCGGTGTGTCCATCTGGGACCAGCAGCAGCGGGATTTCGAATTCAAGCCGGGTGCGATCTTCGCGCAGATCGTGATCGGCGACGAGATCAACCGCGCCTCGCCCAAGACCCAGTCGGCGCTGCTGGAGTCCATGGAGGAGCGGCAGGTCACCATCGACGGACAGACGTACGAGCTGCCCAGCCCCTTCATGGTGGTGGCCACCCAGAACCCGGTCGAGATGGAGGGCACGTACCCGCTGCCCGAGGCGCAGCGCGACCGCTTCATGGCCCGGGTCTCCATCGGCTACCCGAGCGCGGACGCCGAGCTCCAGATGCTCGACATCCACGGCGGCGTGAACCCGCTGGACGACCTCCAGCCGGTGGCCCACGCGCACGACATCGTGAAGCTGATCGACGCCGTCCGCGGTGTCCATGTCGCCGAGCCGGTCCGGCGCTACGCCGTCGACCTGGTCGCCGCCACGCGTAACCACCCCGACCTCAGACTCGGCGCCTCCCCGCGCGCGACGCTGCATCTGCTGCGCGCGGCGAAGGCGTCCGCCGCGCTGAGCGGCCGGGACTACGCCCTGCCGGACGATGTGCAGGCCCTCGCCGTGGCCGTCCTGGCCCACCGGCTGCTGCCCACCGCCCAGGCCCAGCTCAACCGTCGTACGTCGGAACAGGTCGTGCAGGAGATCCTCCAGCGCACCCCGGTGCCCTCCGCGCCTCAGCAGAGCGGCCTGGGCGGCCTCGGCCGCGGCACCCCGGCGTATCCCCAGCAGCCGCCGCGGAGGCTGTGATGAGCACCGGGGGGACGGGGCACGCGGAGGCCGACCGGGGCGAGCAGGGCGGCGTGCGCACCGCGCTGTCGGGTCTGACCACCCGCGGCCGCTCCTTCCTGGCCGCCGGAGTGGCGGCCGCGATCTGCGCGTACGTCCTCGGGCAGAGCGATCTGCTGCGGGTGGGCCTGCTGCTCGCGGTGCTGCCCCTGGTCTGCGCGGGCGTGCTCTACCGCACCCGCTACCGGGTGGCCGGCAGCCGTCGGCTCTCCCCCGCGCGGGTGCCCGCCGGCAGCGAGGCCCGGGTCCATCTGCGGATGGACAACGTCTCGCGGCTGCCCACCGGCCTGCTGATGCTCCAGGACCGGGTGCCCTACGTCCTGGGCCCGCGCCCCCGCTTCGTGCTGGACCGGGTGGAGGCGGGCGGCCGTCGCGAGGTCTCCTACCGCGTCCGCTCCGACCTGCGCGGCCGCTACCCGCTGGGCCCGCTCCAGCTGCGTCTGAACGACCCCTTCGGCATGTGCGAGCTGACCCGCTCCTTCTCCACCTTCGACACCCTCACGGTCATCCCGCGCGTGGAACCCCTGCCCCCGGTCCGCCTCAGCGGCGAGGCCAAGGGGTACGGCGACGGACGGCAGCGCTCGCTGGCCCTGGCCGGCGAGGACGACGTGATCCCGCGCGGCTACCGCTACGGCGACGATCTGCGCCGGGTGCACTGGCGCTCCACCGCCCGCTACGGCGAGCTGATGGTGCGCCGCGAGGAGCAGCCGCAGCGCGCCCGCTGCACGGTGCTGCTGGACACCCGGGGCCTGGCCTTCGAGGGCGCGGGCCCGGACTCGGCCTTCGAGTGGGCCGTGTCGGGCACGGCCTCCGTCCTGGTGCACATGCTGGAGCGGGGTTTCTCGGTCCGGCTGCTGACCGACACCGGCAGCTCGGTGCCCGGGGAGGGCGCCGACGGTTTCGCCGGGGCCAACCAGGAGTCGGCCGACGCGGCCGGGCTGATGATGGACACCCTCGCGGTGATCGACCACTCCGACGGCACCGGCCTGTCCCGCGCCTACGACGTGCTGCGCGGGGGCAACGAGGGGCTGCTGGTGGCGTTCTTCGGCGACCTCGACGAGGAACAGGCCGCGGTGGCCGCCAAGATGCGCCAGCGCAGTGGGGGCGCGGTCGCCTTCCTGCTGGACAGCGAGACCTGGGCGCGGGAACCGTCCGACACGGCCCGGCCGTTCGACAGGAGCGAGGAGCGGCTGCGGATGCTGCGGGAGTCGGGCTGGACGGCCCTGAGCGTGCCGCGCGGCGCCCCGCTGAACGAGCTGTGGCGCCAGGCGGACCGTGAGCGCGCGGGCGTCGTCGCCGCGAGTGGTGGGGAGGGACCGGCATGAGCGGGCGGGCACGACTGGCGCTGTGCGCCGCTGTGGCCACACTGGCCGCGGCCTGCGCCCTGCTCCCCCTCGTCGACGAGCCCACCTGGCTCTTCCAGGCGACCCTCCTGCTGGCCGTGCAGACGGGTGTCGGCATGGCAGCCCGCCGGGTGCCGTTGGCCCGCTCGCTGACCGTCGCCGCACAGGCCCTGGTCACGCTGATGCTGCTGACCCTCGCCTTCGCGCGGGAGCAGGCGCTGCTCGGCCTGGTGCCGGGCCCGGAGGCCTTCACCTACTTCGCCGACCTGCTGCAGACGGGCACCGACGACGTCAGCCGGTACGCCATCCCGGCGCCGCTGTCCGACGGCATCCGGCTGATGCTCGTCGGCGGTGTGCTGGTGATCGGCCTGGCGGTGGACACCCTCGCGGTCACCTTCCGCAGCGCGGCCCCGGCGGGCCTGCCGCTGCTGGCGCTGTACTCGGTCGCCGCGGGACTGTCCGAGGGCGGCGCCGACTGGCTGTGGTTCCTGGTCGCGGCGGCCGGCTATCTGATGCTGCTGCTGGCCGAGGGCCGGGACCGGCTCTCGCAGTGGGGCCGCGTCTTCGGCGGCGCCCCGCGCGTTCCGGGCGGCGAGCCCGGCGCGGTGGCACCGGTGCGCACCGGGCGGCGGATCGGCGTGGTGGCGCTCGGCATCGCCCTGGTGGTGCCGCTCGGGCTGCCCGCGATGAACGGCGGCCTGCTGGACGGCGCGGGCACCGGGGTGGGCTCCGGGTCCGGAAGCGGCGGCACCATCTCCGCGGTGAACCCGCTGGTGTCCCTGCGCGACAGCCTGAACGTGGACGAGGACCGCCAGGTCCTCTCCCTGCGCACCAACACCAACGACCTGTCCAACATGTATCTGCGGATCGTGTCCCTGGACGACTTCGACGGCACCACCTGGAAGCCGTCCAAGCGGAACATCACCTCGGTGCCGGACGAGTTCCCCACCCCCATCGGGCTGGGCCCCGACATCAAGCGCACGGAGATCGTCACCCGGGTCTCGGCGGCGAACTGGTACGCCCAGGACTGGCTGCCGATGCCCTACCCGCCGAGCGGCGTGGACATCGAGGGCAACTGGCGCTACGAACCGCTCGGCATGACCCTGGTGGGCGACCACGGCCAGAACACCCGCGGCATGACCTACACCGTGCGCAGCCTCAATGTGCAGCCCACGGCGGAGCAGCTCGACTCGGCAGCGGAACCGTCGGCCGCGATCAAGCGCGAGTTCACCAAGCTGCCCTCGTCGCTGCCGGAGGAGGTCAGGCAGACCGCGCGCGAGGTCACCGACGGCGCGAACAGCCACTACGAGCAGGCCGTCAAGCTCCAGGAGTTCTTCGCCGTCACCGGCGGCTTCCAGTACGACACCCAAGTGCAGGTCGGCAGCGGTTCCAACGCGATCGTCCGGTTCCTGCGGGACAAGCAGGGCTTCTGCGTCCACTTCTCCTTCTCGATGGCGGCGATGGCCCGCTCCCTGGGCATACCGGCACGGGTGGCGGTGGGCTTCGCGCCGGGCACCCCGGAGAGCGACAAGTCGGTGTCGGTGGGCCTGAAGGACGCCCACGCCTGGCCCGAGCTGTACTTCGAGGGCGTCGGCTGGACCCGCTTCGAACCGACCCCGACCCGCGGCTCCGTCCCGTCGTACACCCAGACGGACGCGCCCGGCAGCACCCTGCCGGACGTGGCGCGGCCGACCCAGTCGGCCAGCGCGGTGCCGAGCGAGGCGCCCTCGGAGAGCGAGAGCTGCGCGGCGGGCGGCAACCCTGAGCTGTGCGCCAGTGAGTCCCCGCAGGCCGCCCTGGCCGCGAACGACGACGGCCCGAAGTGGTACGCCTTGCTGGCCTGGTCCCTCGCCGGTCTTGTGGCGCTGCTGATCCCGCTGTCACCGATGCTGTGGCGGCTGCGGACCCGGGCCGTACGGCTCGGGGCGCACGGCCGGAGCGAGGCCGACGCGGCCCCGCACATCCTGGCGGTCTGGCAGGAGCTGACCGACACGGCGTGGGACTTCGGGATCGCGCCGGACGACTCTCAGACCCCACGCAAGTCGGCCGCCCGGATCGTCCGGCTCGGGCATCTCGATGCGGAGGCCGCGGCCTCGGTGCACCGGCTGGCCGACGCCGTGGAGCAGGTGCTGTACGCGCCGCGGCCGCGGCCGACGGCGGGGCTCGCCCAGGACGTCCGCCGAGTGGTGGCCGCCCTGCGGTCCACGGTCAGCCGGGGCACCCGGATTCGAGCACTCTTCATGCCGCGTTCGACCGTGCGTGTGGTGTGGGCGGCGGCCGAGTGGTGGAGCGGGGTCAAGGCGCGGGTCTCCGCGGCCCGGCCGCCGCTGCGGAAGGCGTCGGGGCAGCAGGGCTGAGACGGGACGAGGAAGGCCCGGGCGGGTGATCCCGTCCGGGCCTTGCTCATGATTCCCGTCGTGTTCGCGTCACCGGTGTGAGGGCGTGCGTGAGGGGGCGACCACCCGCGGTGGTCGCCCCCTCACGTATGTCCAGGAGCTGCGGCTCGTGTTGCGCTAGTGGCCCTGTTCGTCGCGGCGCCGCTGCCAGCGCTGCTCGATCCGGTCCATCATGGAGCGCTTGGTCCGACCCTGACGGCTGGCCTGCTGACCGCCTGCCGGCTGTTCACCCGGCTTGGGGGCCTTGCGCCAGCCGGTCACGGCGAGTACCGCACAGCCCAGCATGACGAGGAATCCCACCACGCTGAGCCAGACCTGCTTGGCGACCATTCCAGCCATGAGGAGCGCGATACCCACGAGAAAGCCGGCGACCGCCTGATACACCCGTCGCCGGGTGTACGTGCGCAGCCCGCTTCCCTCAAGCGCTGTCGCGAACTTGGGATCTTCGGCGTACAGCGCTCGCTCCATCTGCTCGAGCATGCGCTGCTCGTGCTCCGAGAGCGGCACGGAGTCCTCCTCATCGTGCAGTCGCCGGGGCGACCCGGGGGGTCCCTTCAGGATAGGCAGGGAATCGCCCCCGTGAAACCCGCCCCTCTACGCCAATTGGCCAACCGGGCTCCGGCATGCACGTCCCGGCTCGCTGAGATCTTCATTCCCCAGCGGCCGACCCGTCATGCCGGAACGGTCTCCCTCGATCATACGGCGCTGAGCGCCCGATCGGGGGGCCTGTGGCGTACTCCATGTGCAGCCAAGTCCCTGATCAGCGGCGCGCCCCAGGAGCGGGCTCAGCCCTCCGAGGTCCCCCGCGTCTCACCGAGCACATGAAGCTGCGTGGCCACGGAGTGGAAGGCGGGCAGCTCGGCCGCCGCCTCCTCCAGCTTGAGCAGCGCCTCCAGGGCCCCGGGCTCGGTGTCCACCAGAACGCCGGGCACCAGGTCGGCGAAGACCCGTACGCCGTGCACCGCGCCGACGCGCAGGCCCGCTCCCTCGACCAGCGCGGTGAGCTGTTCGGCGGTGAAGCGGTGCGGCACGGGGTCACCCGCCCCCCAGCGGCCGTTCGGGTCCTGAAGGGCCTGCTTGGCCTCCTTGAAGTGGCCGGCGAGGGCGCGGGCCAGCACGGCGCCGCCGAGACCGGCCGCGAGCAGGCTGAGGACGCCCTCCGGGCGCAGGGCGGCCACGGCGTTGCGGACACCCTCGGCGGGGTCGTCGACGTACTCCAGGACGCCGTGGCACAGCACCGCGTCGTAGCCGCCGCGCTCGACCACGTCGAACAGGCCGTGGGCGTCGCCCTGGACGCCCTGGACGCGGTCGGCGACGCCGGCCTCGGCAGCGCGGCGCTCCAGCGCGAACAGGGCGTTGGGGCTGGGGTCGACCACGGTGACCCGGTGGCCGAGGCGGGCGACCTGCACGGCGAACTTGCCGCTGCCGCCCCCGGCGTCGAGGACGTCCAGCGCCTCCCGGCCGGTGGCCTTGACCTGGCGGTCGAGGGCGTCCTGAAGGACCTCCCAGACCACGGCGGTACGGAGAGAGGCGCGGGGGCGGCTCGGGTCCGACACGGCAGTTGACTCCTCGGAACAGGACGGCTTCAGGCGGGTCCCACCCTATTGCCTTCGGCCCGGCACCCGGTCCCTGCGGCGTCCTGCCCCGCCCCGCGTCTCAACCGGCGGACCCGTCGGCCCGGGAGTCAGCCCGCGTCCGGGAAATCCTGGCCGGGGGCACCTCCTCCGTCCCGCTGTTGGTCGGCATCCTGGCGGGGCTGTGGCAGCACCGGCTGGAGGACGAGCATCCGCTCGACCAGGCGCAGGAACATCGCCACGTCGCGTATCAGGTCGTCGGCGTCCCGGCGGCTGGCCGCGCCCTGGATGCCCGCCTCGGCCCGGGCGCGGCGGCGGGCCCCGGAGGCGAACAGCGCGCTCCATTCGGCGAGCTCGGGCGCTATCTCGGGGAGCACTTCCCAGGCGCTCCTGATGCGGGCCCGGCGTCGGGAGTTGGGTTCCGGGCGCCCTCGCGCGGCGAGGACGGCGGCGGCGGTGCGCAGGGCGGCCAGGTGGGCCGTCGCATAGCGCTCGTTGGGGGTTTCCAGGACGGCGGCCTCGTCCAGTCCGGCACGGGCCTGGGCGAGCAGGTCGAGGGCGGCGGGCGGCGCCGTGGCCCGGCGCAGCACGGGGTGCACATCGCTCGCCGGGCCGGTCAGTGAGGGGGCAGGGCCGGTGGCGCGGCGCCGGCGGGCGGCGGCTGCGTGGTAGCTGGCCATGACGAACCTCCTGTCGTCTGTGTGACGGCACGGATGCCGTATGTGCCCATCGTGAGGTATGCCACTGACAATCCGTTCTGACCTGCACTTTTGCTTCGATCGACAGTTCGGGTTAGTTTTTGCACTGACCAGTCAGTTCAATTCAGTGGTGCACAAATCAGGGGATGGGGGAGCCGTGGCCGGAGTCGGCGTCACGGCCCGGGGTCTTGGCCTCGAAGGACCTCGCGGATGGGCGTTCCGCGAGGTCTCCTTCGAGGCGGACCCGGGCTCACTGATCGCGGTGGAGGGGCCGTCCGGATCCGGGCGCACGTGTCTGCTGCTCGCGCTCACCGGGCGGATGAAGGCGACCGAGGGCACGGCGGAGGTGGGCGGGGCCGGGCTGCCGAAGCAGCTCGGGGCGGCGCGGCGGATCAGCGCCCTCGCCCATGTCCCCGGTGTCACCGACCTCGACCCGGCGCTGACCGTCGCCGAGCACCTGCACGAACGGGCGCTGCTCCAGCGGCGGTTCGGGGGCTCGCTGCGCGGCCTTCTGCGCCCGCGCGCCGAGCGGGCGACGGAGACCCGGCTGCGGATCGACCGGGCGCTGACCGCGGCCGGGCTCGACCGGGAGGCCCTGCCGAAGGGCTCCAGGACCGCCGTACGCGATCTGGAGCGGGTGGAGGCGCTCAGGCTGTCCGTGGCGCTGGCGCTGATCGGCGAACCGGGGCTGCTCGGCGTCGACGACACCGACCTCAAGCTCTCCGACGCCGAACGGGCCGAGATCTGGACGCTGCTGAGGTCCATCGCCGAGGCGGGGACGACGGTGGTGGCGGTGTGCAGCGAGGCGCCGGAGGGGGCGGTGACCGTGTCGACGGTCGCCGAGGACGAGACGGGCGCCGGCGACGCGGCGGATGCACGAGACGAGGCGGACCCCGAGGACGCGGCGGACCCGCACGACGACGCGAGCCCCGAGAATGCCGCGGACCCGCACGACAACGCGAGCCCCGAGGACGCCGCGGGCTCCCGAACCGACGCGAAGGAGGTGTCCGCCGATGCGCGCGCCGAAGCTGGCCTCGCTTGAGATCCGGCGGTTCGGGCGGGGGAAGCTGCCGCGTGCCGCGCTGGTGGCGCTGCTGGTGCTGCCCCTGCTGTACGGCGCCCTCTACCTGTGGTCGTTCTGGGACCCGTACAGCCGTCTGGACCGCATTCCCGTGGCGCTCGTGAACGACGACCAGGGTGCCAAGGCCGACGGCAAGAAGATCGCGGCGGGCGACGACATCGTGCAGGGGCTGCGCGACAGCGAGGTCTTCGAGTGGCACGAGGTCAGTGCCGACGAGGCACGCGCGGGCGTGGAGGACGGCCGCTACTACCTGTCGCTGACCATGCCGGCCGACTTCAGCGAGCGGATCGCGTCCAGTTCGGGCGACTCCCCGGAGACCGGCGCGCTCCAGGTGCGCACCAACGACGCCAACAACTACATCGTCGGGCAGATCTCCCGGACCGTGTTCAGCGAGGTGCGGGACGCCGCGTCCACCAAGGCCTCGCGGTCCTTCCTGGACCGGATCTTCATCTCCTTCTCCGACATCCACGGCGCGACCGTCAAGGCCGCCAAGGGCGCCGACAAGCTGGAGACCGGCATCGGGAAGGCCGAGAAGGGCTCGCGGGACCTCGCCGACGGCCTGAAGGACGCCAAGTCGGGCAGCGGCAAGCTGGCCAAGGGCCTGAAGAAGCTCGACAAGGGCGCGGGCGACCTGGAGGACGGCTCCGCGAAGGTCGCCGAGGGCACCCAGAAGCTCGCCGACAAGGTCAACGCGACCGCCGACAAGGTCGGTCCCTTCCTCAAGGACAACGAGAAGGCGATCGGTGACACCGCCCAGCTGGTCGCCGACGCGTCCGGGGCGATCCGCGACAATCTCGACGCTCTGGTGGAACGGGCACCGACCGCCGCCGAGGACGCCCGCAAAGCCTCCGAGGACCTGAGCGGCGTCTACAAGACGCGCTGTGAGGACGCCGTGCTGCCCGACACGGCCTGCGCCGACCTGAAGATCGCCAAGGACGCCGCAGCCACCGTGGCCGGGATCGCCGGCGACGTCAGCACCCTGCTCACCGACCACGCCGCCGTCCTGGACAAGCTCGACAAGAACCTGGCCACCCTGGAGAAGCAGGCCCAGGCACTCGCCGACCGCGCGCCCCGGCTCTCCGAGGACCTCGACGACGCCGTCACCAAGATCAACGACCTGAACGAGGGCGCCGGAAAGGTCGCCGCCGGGGCGAAGAAGCTGCACACCGGGCTCGGCACCGCCGACACCGGCGCCACCGAACTGGACAAGGGCGTCGGCGACCTCAGGACCGGCGCCAAGGACCTCAAGGCGGGCCTGTACAAGCTCGTCGACGGCTCCGGGCAGCTCTCGGACGGGCTGCACGACGGCGCGGGGCAGATCCCCGACTACGGCGAGCGGGACCGCGACGAGCGCACCGAAGTGATGTCGGACCCGGTCCGGCTGGTCTCCGAGGACCTGCACAAGGCGCCCAACTACGGCACCGGATTCGCCCCGTACTTCATCCCGCTGTCCCTGTGGGTGGGCGCGATGGTGGCCTACATGCTGATCGCGCCGATGAACCGGCGAGCGCTCGCGGCGGGCGCCTCCGCGTGGCGGATCGCACTGGCGGGCTGGCTGCCCGTGGTGGTGATCGGAGTGCTCCAGACGGTGGCCCTGATGTCGGTGCTGCACTGGGCGGTCGGGCTCCAGATGGCCCGCGCGGCCGGCACGGTGGGCTTCCTGTTCCTGGTGACGGCGTGCTTCGCGTCCCTGGTGCAGTGGCTGAACGCCCGCTTCGGCGCGGCCGGGCGGATCCTCGTGCTCGCCCTGCTGATGCTCCAGCTGACCTCCGCGGGCGGCACCTACCCCGTGCAGACCAGTCCGGGCTTCTTCAACGCGCTGCACCCCTTCCTGCCGATGAGCTACGTCGTCGAGGCCCTCCGGAGGCTCATCACGGGCGGCGGCCTGGAACCGGTCTGGCACGCGTGCGTGGTGCTCGTCGCCTTCACCGCGGGTGCCCTCGCGCTGACCGCGCTGTCGGCGCGCCGCCGCCAGGTGTGGACGCTCGACCGGCTGCACCCGGAGCTGACCCTGTGACCGCGCGCGGGACAATCATGGTCATGGAAAGCAGCAGCGCCGCGTCGGGCGGCAGCACGCGCCGTGAGGCCACCCGGCAGAAGCTCTACGAGGCCGCCGTCACGCTCATCGCCGAGCAGGGCTTCTCCGCCACCACGGTGGACGAGATCGCCGAGCGGGCCGGGGTCGCGAAGGGCACGGTCTACTACAACTTCGCGAGCAAGTCGGTCCTCTTCGAGGAGCTGCTGCGGCACGGCGTGGGTCTGCTCGCCGCCTCCTTGAAGGAGGCGGCCGAGCGGACCGACCGGGAGGGCGGCAGCAAGGTCGACGCCCTGGACGCGATGATCCGCGCGGGGCTCGGCTTCATCGCCGCCTACCCGTCCTTCACCCAGCTGTACGTGGCCGAGCTGTGGCGCACCAACCGGGCCTGGCAGTCCACGCTCATGGTGGTACGGCAGGACGTCGTCGCCGTGGTCGAGGGCGTGCTGCGCGACGGCGTCGCGGGCGGCGAGTTCAGCGACGAGATCGACATCCAGCTGACCGCGGCGGCCCTGGTCGGCATGGTGCTGGTGGCCGCCCTGGACTGGCAGTCCTTCCAGCCGGAGCGCTCCCTGGACGACGTCCACTCGGCTCTGTCGAGGCTGCTTCAGGGCCGGGTGAGCGGCCGGGGCTAGGGACCGTACGGGACGTACGGAAGCGCCGGTCCGCCATGGCACGTCCCCCAACGTGCCACCGCGAACCGGCGCTTCCGCCGTGCTCCCCCGTACTCCCCGTTCCCCCGTTGGTTCCCCCGTGCGGTCGTTTCCCCGGGTTCCCCGGTGTCTCGCTTCCGCCGACGCGCGGGCCGGCGGAAGGAGCGGATCCAGGGGCGGCTCCGTTCCGGCGCCCCGTGTCGCCGGTGCCGGAGCCGGTCCCTTTCTCCGTGTCTCCACTCTCTCGTTCCCGCAGGTCCGCCCCCATCCGCGCGGGTACTCAACTCACCGCCTAGGTACCCGTACTCAGTCCTGTGTGCCCGGGCCCACGCCGGGCGGCGGCCCACTGGCTACGATCGCGTCCGTGTCCGTACTCCCTCTGGTCTTCACGAGCGGCTGGGCCAGCGGCATCAACGCGTACGCGGTGGTGCTGCTCCTCGGCATATTCGGCGCGACGGGATTGAGCGACGAGGTCCCCGAGACGCTCCAGCGCCCCGAAGTACTGATCGTGGCGGGCGTGCTGTTCCTGTGCGAGGCCGTCGCCGACAAGATCCCCTACGTCGACTCCGCGTGGGACTCGGTGCACACCGTGATCCGGCCGCTCGCCGGCGCCTGGGTGGGCGCGCTGCTCGCGGGGCAGAGTGGCTCGCTGTCGGACGTGGCCGCGAGCCTGGTCGGCGGCTCCTCCGCGCTCGCCAGCCACGCGGTCAAGGCCGGGACACGCATGGCGGTCAACACCTCCCCGGAGCCCTTCAGCAACGTGATCGTAAGCCTGGCCGAGGACCTCGGAGTCGCCGGGATCGTCACGTTCGCGATATTCAACCCGGAGGCGGCCGCGATCATCGCCGGGGCGCTCCTGCTCGCGGGGCTCGCCGTCATGTTCTTCCTCGTCTCCCGCATCCGGCGGTTCCTGCGGCGCCGGGCCCAACGGCGGGAGGAGCGGCGGCTCGCACGGGAGCCGGGCCTGCCGCCGCCGCGATGACTGTCAGTGGCGGCGGCTAAAGTCCCTGGCATGGCACGGATTGCGGTGATCGGCGCCGGGACGGGCGCGCTGGCGGCCGCTGCCCGGCTGGCCGTCGCGGGCCACCGGGTGGCGGTGTACGAGCGTACGGAGACGTACGGCGGAGCGGTGCGCCGCCTGGAGCGGGACGGCTTCGCCTTCGACACCGGTCCCGGTCTGCTCACGCTGCCCGCGGTCTGGCGCGATCTGTTCCTCAAGACCGGCAAGGAGCCGCTGGAGGACTGTGTCGAGCTGGTCCAGGTCGACCCCGCGGCACGGCATGTGTTCGCGGACGGCACCGAGGTCGCGCTGCCCGACGCCTCCCGCGCGGGGGTCGTCGCCGCCCTGGACGAGGCGCTCGGCGCGGGCGCGGGCGCGCGCTGGGGCGACTTCCTGGTCCGGGCCCGTGAGGCCTGGGACCGCAGCCGCCGGCCGCTCCTGGAGGAGCCGCTGTGGCCCAACTGGGACGTGCTGGCCGGGCGCGAGCCCTACCCGGCGGTCCCGCACAAGCGCCTGCTGCGCACCCGCCGCGCCGCCACGCTCGCCGAGGTCGGCGCCTGGGAGCTGCGCGACCCCCGGTTGACCGCGCTGCTCGAAAGCCACGCGCTCGCGTACGGCCTGGATCCCGAGACGGCTCCGGCGAACGCGGCCGTGCTGCCGTACATGGAACATGCCTTCGGCACCTGGTATGTCCGCGGTGGGCTGCGGGAGTTGGCGCGCGCGGTGTACGAGCGGTGTCTGGCCCGCAAGGTCGAGTTCCACTTCGGTGCCGAGGTGACCGGGGTGCTGGAGAAGGACGGCCGGGCGGCGGGCATTGAGCTGGCCGACGGCGGCGTGGCGGAGGCGGACCTCGTGGTCGGCTCCGGGCCGTGGCGGCTGGGCGAGTTGGTGCACGGCCGCGAGCTGTACGGCGCGGCGGATGTGCAGCCTCGGCCCGAGCCGCTGACTCACGGCCGGGTCGTGGTCTGTCTGGCGCTGCGCGGTGCGCGCGAGGCGGGTGCCGCTCACCGGACGGTGGTGCACACCCCGGACCGGCGGGCCGAGCTGGACGCCTTCCGGCGCGGCGAGCCGGCCGCGCTGCCGACGGTCCGGGTCGACCGGCCGGACGATCCGGCGCTGCGGCCCGACGGGGAGCACGAGTCGGTGGTCCTCACGGCGACGGCGCCCCCGCACCTGCCGTACGACTGGACCGCGCCCGGTGCCGCCGACGCCTTCGCGGACCGCATGGTGGAGGCCGCCGAGCGGGCGCTACCGGGACTGCGTGAGCGGACGCTGTGGCGCGAGGTCCGTACCCCGGCACACACCCGCGCGGAGACCGGCGCCGAGGGCGGCGGGGTGCCCGCGCCCGCGCTGGCCGCGGCGGAGGGGGCCTTCCTGTACCCGGCCAACAGCACCCGCGTACCGGGCCTGTTCACGGTCGGCGGCTGGTCGCACCCCGGCGGCGGCCTCGCCCACGCGGGCATGTCGGGCGCGCTGGTCGCCGGACTGATCGTGGAGGGACCGGACTTCCAGGGCTCTCAGTGACGAGGCGCGGAAGATCGCTCAGAAGCGGTACTGCTCGTCGTACCCGCCGCCCTGCTGCCCCTGGCCGCCCTGGTACGGATACTGCTGCTCCGGCGGGAGTTCACCCCCGTAGGGGTCATCGGTGCTGCGCTGCTGCGGGACCCACACCCCGCCGGCCGGGGTGGACTCGCCGGGGTAGGTGCCGGTGACGTACTGGTCCTGGGCGTAGCCCTGCTGGCCGTACTGCTGGCCATAACCGGCGTCGTAGGAGCCGCCGCCGTAGGTCTGGGTGCCGATGTACGGGTCCGAGTAGGCGGCGTACTGCTGCTGGCCGGTGGTGTCGTAGCCGTACTGCTGCTGGTCGTACCCGGTGTAGCCGTCGTAGCCGTAGCCCTGGTCCGTGCCCTGGGAGGCCGCGGCGTACTGGTCCTGGGGCTGGGCCGCGCCCGCGTAGGAGGGGTCGGAGTTGGTGCCGTAGACGCCGTAGGAGCCGGTGTCGTCGGGCATCGGCTGCGGCTCGTAGACCGCGGTGGTCTCGGCGGCCGAGGGCCCTCCCGCGCGGGAGGGGGTGAAGACGTCGTCGCGGTCGTAGGCGTCGTCCTGGCCGTAGCCCTGGCTGTCGCCGCGGTAGGGGCCGTCGTCGCCGTAGTGGCCCTCGCCGCCCTCGAGGTCGGAGACCTCCAGGGTCGGCTCCTGGCGGCCCTCGTCGTCGCGGTGGCGCTTGCCGCCGCCGAGCGCGGGGGCGTTCATCGCCCAGCCCTCGGCGAAGCCGCGGCGGAACGAGAGGGTGACGTAGGTCTGGCCGATCGCGAAGGCGGCCGCGCCGACACCGATGACGATCACGGACGGCATCAGCACCCCGAGCACGACGCCGAGGAAGCCGCCGAAGGCGAGCAGCCGCCAGCGCAGGCGTGCCTTGTACTGAAGCAGCACCTCACCCAGCAGCCACAGCGCGACGATGCCGAACGCGATGTAGAGGACCGTCCAGCCCATGTACGCCCCTCTCCCAGTGGCCGTTACGCAGTGTGTCGTACAGCGGTGCGGCCGGTCTAGGCCTGCGGGGGATGGTGCAGGCCCAGGTTCTCGTAGATCTCCAGTGTCGCCGTGGAATTGTTGAGCGTGATGAAGTGCAGACCCGGCACTCCCTCGGCCAGCAGCCGCGCGCAGAACTCCGTGGCGAATTCGATGCCAATGGAGCGTACAGCGGCCGGATCGTCTTTGGCTGTGAGGATCCGCTCTTTCAGAGCCGCCGGGAAGGCCGCGTTGGTGAGGGAGGGGATGCGCTCCAGGGTCTTCACGCTGGCGATCGGCATGATCTCGGGGATGATCGGGGTCGCGCAGCCGGCCGCGTCGACCCGGTCACGCAGCCGCAGGTAGTCCTCCGGCTGGAAGAACATCTGGGTGATCGCGTAGTCCGCGCCGGCCCGGCACTTGTCGACGAAGTGCCGGACGTCCATGTCCCAGTCCGCGGAGCGCGGGTGCATCGCGGGGAATGCCGCGACGCCCACGCAGAAGTCGCCCGAGTTCTTGATCAGCTCGACGAGCTCGGCGGCGTAGGCGAGGCCGCGGGGGTGCGGCACCCAGTCGCCCATCGGGTCGCCGGGCGGGTCGCCGCGCAGGGCCAGCATGTTGCGGATCCCCGCGTCCGCGTACTGGCCGATGATGTTGCGCAGGTCGGCCACCGAGTGGTCGACGGCGGTGAGGTGGGCGATCGGGGTGAGCGTGGTGTCGGAGGCGATGGCCTCGGTCGCCTTGACCGTCCCCGCGCGAGTGGTGCCGCCTGCGCCGTAGGTCACGGAGACGAAGTCGGGCGCCACGGCCTCGACCCGGCGCAGCGCGTTCCACAGGTTCCGCTCGCCCTTCGGGGTCTTCGGGGCGTAGAACTCGAAGGAGTACGTCGTCTTGCCGGTCGCGAGCATCTCGCGCACGGTACGAGCGTGGTCCGACCTGGTGGATGCGGTGCCGAGGGCCATACCGGCAGGTTAGCCAGGGGGCGTCGGTCCCCCAACCAGATCCCTGTTATTTGCCCGATTTGTCCGATTGTTGTCCAGTCCGTGGACAATCCGCGGACAAACGACGCCCTCCGACCGCCCCGGTCCGACCTCCGGTGCAGCTACGCCTGCCGCAGCCGCTTCGCGAACTCCGCCGCCGCGGCGCCCGGATCCTCCGCCTCGGTGATCGCCCGGACGACGACGACCCGGCGGGCGCCCGCTTCGAGCACCTCGTCCAGGTTGCCGAGGTCGATGCCGCCGATGGCGAACCAGGGGCGGTCGGCGCCGAGGGCAGCGGTGTGCCGGACCAGGTCGAGCCCGGGGGCGTACCGGCCGGGCTTGGTCGGGGTGGGCCAGCAGGGGCCGGTGCAGAAGTAGTCCACGCCCTCCTGGACGGCCGCCGCCTCGGCCTCGTCCGGCGCGTGCGTGGAGCGGCCGATGAGGACGTCGTCGCCGAGGATCGCGCGTGCGGCCGGGACGGGGAGGTCGCCCTGGCCGAGGTGGAGCACGTCGGCGCCCGCGGCGTGGGCGACGTCCGCGCGGTCGTTGACCGCGAGCAGCTTGCCGTGGCGTGCGCAGGCCTCGGCGAGGACGGCCAGATGCTCCAGCTCCTCGGCCGCCTCCATGCCCTTGTCGCGCAACTGCACGATGTCGACACCGCCCGCCAGGGCCGCGTCCAGGAACTCCGCGAGGTCGCCCTGGCGCCTGCGCGCGTCCGTGCAGAGGTAGAGCCGGGCGTCGGCGAGCCGGGCGCGTGCGGTGTCGGGCATACGTGTTCCCCCGTGGTCGGTGGTGTACGGGCCGCGGGCGCGCCGGGGCCCGTACACCGGGACTTACTGTCGGATCAGACGGCGAGCGCCTGGGCGCGGCGCTTCACCTCCGTGCCGCGATTCTCGCTCAGGGCCTGGGCCGGGGTACCGGGCAGGCTCTCGTCCGGAGTGAAGAGCCACTCCAGCATCTCTTCGTCGGTGAAGCCGTCGTCCCGCAGCAGCGTCAGGGTCCCGGTCAGGCCCTTGACGACCTTGTCTCCGTCGATGAAGGCGGCGGGGACGTGCAGCGCGCGGTTCTCACCACGGCGTACGGCGATGAGCTGGCCCTCCTTGACCAGCTGCCGCACACGTGTCACCTCGACGCCGAACTGTTCGGCGATGTCGGGGAGGGTGAGCCAGGCGGGGACGAGAGCATCGATCTTTGCGTCAATCTCGGTCACGACGACAAGCCTGCCATCTAGCACTGACAGGAGGAAGTCAGACCGGTCCGACCAGGCACGACGAGCGTCAGAGCACGGCCGTCTTCAGTGGCCTCGCCGGGTCCGCCAGCAGCTCCTCGTCCATCCGCGCCCCCGCCTCGATCAGCCGCCGTCCCTGGGCCAGGTCCCGGGGACGGCCCACCGCCAGCAGGGCGATCAGGCGGCCCTCGCGCAGCCAGCAGACCGTCCAGGCGGGGCCGGTGGGGTCGCCGCGCCAGACCGTGCTGTCGGCCGAGGTGTGGTGACCCGCGTACTGGACGAAGCGGCCGAACTGCTCGGACCAGAAGTACGGCACAGGGTCGTAGACCACGGGCCCCTCGCCCATGATGTCGGCGGCGACCGTGCGGGGCCCCTGGAGGGCGTTGTCCCAGTGGTGGACCAGGAGGCGCTCGCCGTAGCGGCCCGACGGGAAGGAGGCGCAGTCGCCGACCGCGTAGACGTCGGGCACGGAGGTGCGCAGCCGCTCGTCGGCCACCACCTCGCCGTGCGCGCCCAGCTCGATCCCGGAGCCCGCCAGCCAGCCGGTGGCGGGACGGGCGCCGATGCCGACCACGACGGCGCCGGCGGGCAGCGTCGAGCCGTCGTCGAGGACGACCGCGCCGGGCTCGACGCTCGCCACGCGCGCGTGGGTGCGCAGTTCGGCCCCGCTGTCGGCGTACCAGCCGACCATCGGCGCGGCCACCTCGGCGGGCAGCGCGCCGGCGAGCGGCCGGTCCGCGGCCTCCACGACCGTCACCGAGCAGCCCGCCTCGCGCGCGGCGGTGGCGAACTCGGCGCCGATCCAGCCCGCCCCGACCACCACGATGTCGTGCTGCCGGGCGAGCACGGGCCGCAGCCGCTCGGCGTCGTCCAGGGTGCGCAGCAGATGCACCCCGGGCACGCCCTCGGCGCCCGGCAGCCGAATCGGTTCGGCGCCGGTGGCCAGGACCAGGACGTCGTACCGGACGGGCCCCTCGGCGGTGTCCAGTTCATGGTCGGCGGGGCGCACGCCCAGCACCTCGCGGCCGAGGCTCAGGTCGATGCCGAGCGCCTCGAAGTCCACGTCGAAGGCGGAGCCCTCGGCCTTGCCGAGCAGGACGGCCTTGGACAGCGGGGGCCGGTCGTAGGGCTGGTGGGGCTCGGCGCCGATCAGGGTGACCGTGCCGGTGAAGCCCTGTTCGCGCAGGGCGACCGCGGTCTGCACGCCGGCCATGCCCGCGCCGACCACCACCACCCGCCGCTGCGACGTCGTCGTCTGCTCGCTCACCTGATCACCATAGACAACTGACAATTTGTCAGTCAGCCGTCGTGCCGCGTGACCTGCTCCACAACGCTGGTTCCCTGGCCGGGCTGCGACTCCCACTCCCAGGTCTCCTCCAGCCGCACCCGCCCGTCGGGCAGCTCCACGACCGTCGACACACAGTGCCCGGACGACGTGGTCCCGTCCCGCTTGAGCTGCACGTACCGGAAGTCCAGCCGGTCACCCTCCCGGGTACCCACGAGATGCCCTCGTACGACATCGCCGCCCGCGTACTCGGCCCAGATCTCACCGTCCTTCTCGTGGTAGGTGAACCGGGTCCGGGTTCCCACCTGACCTGGGGCCTGGTCGGCGACAGGGGCGAGGACGAGGCCGTCGAGCGAGCGGGGCATGGGACGAGGCTCCCTACAGAGGCGTGGAACGAGCGGCTAGGGTGGCCAACGTACAAGCACTCGCGGGAGCCCGGACGCACCGGGCTGAGAGGGAGGCTGGCGGCCTCCGACCGTACGAACCTGATCCGGGTCATGCCGGCGAAGGGAGGGGCTGGACGCCCATGTTGCCTACGCGTTCGTCAGACGTCCTCGTGCTCGGGGGCGGAATCATCGGTCTGGTCACGGCGTGGCGGGCCGCGCAACGCGGGTTCGCCACGGCCGTGGTGGACCCCGAGCCGGGCGGCGGCGCCGCCCAGGTGGCGGCCGGGATGCTGGCCGCCGTCACGGAACTGCACTACGGCGAGCAGACCCTGCTCGGCCTGAATCTGGCCTCGGCCCGCCGCTATCCCGAGTTCGCGGCCGAGCTCACCGACCTCACGGGCCAGGACCTCGGCTACCGGCAGTGCGGCACGCTCGCCGTCGCGCTGGACGCCGACGACCGTGCGCATCTGCGGGAACTGCACGCGCTCCAGCGGGAGTCGGGCCTGGACTCCGAGTGGCTGTCCGGGCGGGACTGCCGGCGTCTGGAGCCGATGCTGGCGCCGGGGGTGCGCGGTGGGCTCCGGGTGGACGGCGACCACCAGATCGACCCGCGGAGCCTGGCGCGGGCCCTGGTGACCGCCTGCGAACTGGAGGGCGTGGTCTTCCACCGGGTGTGGGCGGCCGGTCTCAGCGTCGTCCAGGGCCGGGCCGCGGGCTGTGTGACCGAGGACGGGACCGTGCTGCCCGCGGGTCAGGTGGTCCTCGCGGCCGGCAGCCTCAGCGGACGGCTCGCGGGCGTCCCGAAGGACGTACTGCCTCCCGTACGGCCCGTGAAGGGCCAGGTGCTGCGGCTGTCCATGCCGCGCCGGCACGCGCCGTTCCTGAGCCGGACCGTCCGCGCGATGGTGCGCGGCAGCCACGTCTACCTGGTGCCCCGCGAGAACGGCGAGCTGGTCGTCGGCGCGACCAGCGAGGAGCAGGGCTGGGACACCACGGTGACCGCGGGCGGCGTGTACGAGCTGCTGCGCGACGCGCACGAGCTGATGCCCGGCATCACCGAACTGCCGCTCACGGAGACCCGCGCGGGGCTGCGCCCGGGGTCCCCGGACAACGCGCCGCTGCTGGGCCCGACCGAGCTCGACGGCCTGCTGCTGGCCACCGGGCACTATCGCAACGGCGTGCTGCTCACCCCGGTCACCGGCGACGCCCTCGCGCACGCCCTGGCCACGGGTGAACTCATCGACGAGGCCCGTCCGTTCAGCCCGAAGCGGTTCGCAGTCCTGGAGCAGCGCGTATGAACAGCTCGGTCAGCATCTCGGTCAACGGCGAGCCCCGTCGGATCGAGCCGGGCACGGCTCTCGACACGCTCGTGCGGTCCCTCACCGCGGCGCCCTCCGGAGTGGCCGCCGCCCTCAACGAAACCGTCGTCCCGCGCGGGCAGTGGTCCTCGACGTCCCTGTCCGAAGGGGACCGCGTCGAGGTCCTCACCGCCGTCCAAGGAGGCTGACCCATGGCCGACGATCCCTTTGTCCTCGGCGGCATGTCCTTCTCGTCCCGGCTGATCATGGGGACGGGCGGGGCGCCCAGCCTGGAGGTCCTGGAGCGGGCGCTGGTGGCGTCCGGGACGGAGCTGACGACGGTCGCGATGCGCCGGGTGGACGCCTCGGTGCACGGATCGGTCCTGTCCGTGCTGGAGAAGCTCGGCATCCGGGTCCTGCCGAACACGGCGGGCTGCTTCACCGCCGGTGAGGCCGTGCTCACCGCCCGCCTCGCGCGGGAGGCCCTCGGCACCGATCTGGTCAAGCTGGAGGTCATCGCCGACGAGCGGACCCTGCTGCCGGACCCCATCGAGCTGCTGGACGCGGCCGAGACCCTCGTCGACGACGGCTTCACGGTGCTGCCGTACACCAACGACGACCCGGTGCTGGCCCGCAAGCTGGAGGACGTCGGGTGCGCGGCGATCATGCCGCTGGGCTCCCCGATCGGCTCCGGGCTCGGGATCCGCAATCCGCACAACTTCCAGCTGATCGTCGAGCACGCGCGCGTGCCGGTGATCCTGGACGCCGGTGCCGGTACGGCGTCGGACGCGGCGCTCGCGATGGAGCTGGGGTGCGCGGGTGTGATGCTCGCCTCGGCGGTGACGCGGGCGAAGGAGCCGGTGCTGATGGCCGACGCGATGCGGCACGCGGTGGAGGCGGGCCGCCTGGCCCACCGCGCGGGCCGCATCCCGCGCCGCCACTTCGCGGAGGCGTCCTCGCCGGTGACGGGAAGGGCGGTGCTGGATCCGGAGCGGCCCGCGTTCTGAGCAACCGGTTGCGACCGTGGGTTGCGTCACAGGTCGGCTTCAGTACCGCCCCTGTTCCGGACTGAACGGCAGTCGTGTCAGTCGCTGCTCGTACACTCGCCTGCGTGGATACGACCCTTCAGGACCCGCTGGTCGGGCAGGTGCTCGACGGACGTTATCGCGTCGAGGCGCGGATCGCCGTCGGTGGGATGGCCACGGTCTACCGGGCCGTGGACACCCGGCTCGACCGTGTGCTCGCACTGAAGGTGATGCATCCGGGGCTCGCGGCCGACGGCACGTTCGTGGAGCGGTTCATCCGGGAGGCGAAGTCGGTCGCCCGGCTCGCGCACCCCAATGTCGTGCAGGTCTTCGACCAGGGCACCGACGGGTCGTACGTCTACCTCGCCATGGAGTACATCGCCGGCTGCACCCTGCGTGACGTGCTGCGCGACCGGGGGGCGCTCCAGCCGCGGGCCGCCCTGGACATCCTGGAGCCGGTGCTGGCCGCGCTCGGCGCCGCGCACCGGGCCGGTTTCGTGCACCGGGACATGAAGCCGGAGAACGTGCTCATAGGGGACGACGGCCGCGTCAAGGTCGCCGACTTCGGTCTGGTGCGGTCCGTGGACACGGTCACCAGCACCACCGGTGCCGTCCTCGGCACCGTCTCCTATCTCGCGCCGGAGCAGATCGACCAGCCCGGCGCCGCCGACGCCCGCGTCGACGTGTACGCGTGCGGTGTCGTCCTGTACGAGATGCTCACCGGCGAGAAGCCGCACGACGGCGACTCCCCCGCGATCGTGCTCTACAAGCATCTGCACGAAGACGTACCGCCGCCCTCCGCCGTCGTGCCGGGCATGGCCTACGAGCTGGACGCCCTGGTCGCCTCGGCCACCGCCCGCAACCCGGCCGTACGTCCGCACGACGCGGTCGCCCTGCTCGCCGAGGCCCGCCAGGCCCGGGCCGGGCTCGGCGCGGACCAGCTGGACGCGCTGCCCCCGCAGGCCCTGTCCGCCGAGCACGACAACGCCGAGGACCGTACGAGCGTGATCCCGCGTTCGCTGACGGTGCCGCGCCCGCTGCCGGTCAACGAGGCCGAGGAGGAGCCGGACCGGTTCCACCGCACGAGCCGCTTCGAAACGCCGCCCCCGCCGCCGCCCGCGCCCACTGGACGCCGGGGGCCCAGGCGCGGCCCGCTCGCCCTCGTCGTCGCCGTGCTGCTCGTGCTCGGTGTCGGCGCCGGCGTCTGGTACATCAACTCCGGCCAGTTCACCCGGGTCCCGGCACTGCTGAGCCAGCCGGAGGCGAAGGCCGCGGACCGGCTGGAGGACGCCGGTCTGGAGGTCGGCAAGGTCGACCGTGCCTTCAGTGACACCGTCAAGCGCGGCCAGGTCATCAGCACCGACCCCGCGGTCGGCAGCCGGATCCGGCAGAACGACTCGGTGAACCTGGTCGTCTCCAAGGGCCCGGAGGTCGTGAAGGTCCCCGATCTGGAGGGCTACCGCCTGGACAAGGCGCGGGAGCTGCTCGCCGGCGCGGGCCTGGAACCGGGCATGGTGACCCGGGAGTTCAGCGACTCCGTCGCCCGGGGCTCGGTGATCTCCACCGACCCCACCGCCGGTACCGAGCGCCGCTCGGGCTCCGCGGTGGCGCTGGTCGTCAGCAAGGGCCGTCCGGTCGACGTTCCGGACGTCACCGGTGAGAGCCTCGACGACGCCAGGGCCGAGCTGGACGAGGTCGGTCTGAAGGTGAAGGTCGCCGCCGAGCAGGTCACCTCCCCCGACTTCGAGAAGGGCGAGGTCGCGGCGCAGTCGCCGGAGGCCGACAGCGAGGTCGTCGTCGGGGACACGGTGACGCTGACGCTGTCCAAGGGCCCCGAGATGGTCGAGGTCCCGGACGTGGTCGGCGACAACGTCGACGACGCCAAGGCCGAGCTGGAGGCCGCGGGCTTCGAGGTCGAGGAGGACCGCGGGCTGCTGGGCCTGTTCGGCGACACCGTCGAGGGCCAGTCCGTGGAGGGCGGCGACACCGCGCCCAAGGGCTCGACGATCACCATCGAGATCCGGTGACGGGACGCGCACCACAGATGATCCGCAATCCCGTCGGCGGCCATGTCCCGGTGGCCGGCGGCCTGAACTCGGTCGGTCTGTCCTACGCCCGTGAGCTCAAGGCCGAGACCGTGCAGGTCTTCGTCGCCAATCCGCGCGGGTGGGCCACCCCGGTGGGCAATCCGCGGCAGGACGAGGAGTTCCGCGCGGCCTGCGCGGAGGGGTCGATACCGGCGTACGTCCATGCCCCGTATCTGATCAACTTCGGCTCGCACACCGAGGCGACCGTGGAGCGGTCGGTGGAGTCGCTGCGGCACTCGCTGCGGCGGGGGCGGGAAATCGGCGCGCTGGGCGTGGTCGTGCACACGGGCAGCGCGACCGGAGGCCGGGACCGCTCGGTGGCGCTGAAGCAGGTGCGGGAGCACATGCTGCCGCTGCTGGACGAGCTGACCCAGGACGACGACCCGTTCCTGCTGCTGGAGTCCACCGCGGGCCAGGGCTCCTCGATCTGCTCGCGCACCTGGGACTTCGGGCCCTACTTCGAGGCTCTGGACGCCCATCCCAAGCTGGGCGTCTGCCTGGACACCTGTCACATCTTCGCCGCCGGACACGATCTGACAGGCCCGCACGGCATGCATCAGACCCTGGACCTACTGGTGGACACGGTCGGCGAGGGACGCCTGAAGCTGATCCACGCCAATGACTCCAAGGATGTGGTCGGCGCCCACAAGGACCGGCACGCCAACATTGGCGCCGGACATATCGGCGAGGACCCGTTCCGGGCGCTGATGACCCACCCGGCCACCGAGGGCGTACCGCTGATCATCGAGACGCCCGGCGGCAAGGAAGGGCACGCGGCGGACGTGGAGCGGCTGAAGAGGCTCAGGGACGGCTAGAGCCCAGAGCCCAGAGCCCAGAGCCCACGGAGCCTAGAGCTCAGGGCCGTCCCCCGGCTCCTCCTGGTAGGAGTAGCGCTGTTCCTTCCAGGGGTCGCCGATGTTGTGATAGCCGCGCTCCTCCCAGAAGCCGCGGCGGTCGGCGGTCATGTACTCCACGCCGCGGACCCATTTGGGGCCCTTCCAGGCGTACAGATGGGGCACGACGAGGCGGAGCGGGAAGCCGTGCTCCGCGGTGAGCAGTTCGCCGTCCTTGTGGGTGGCGAAGATGGTGCGCTCTGCGGCGAAGTCCTCCAGGCGCAGATTCGAGCTGAAGCCGTACTCGGCCCACACCATCACATGGGTGACGGCCGGGGCGGGCGGGGCGAGCTCCAGGATGGTCCGGGCGGGGATCCCGCCCCACTCGGCGCCCAGCATGCTGAACTTCGTGACGCAGTGCAGATCGGCCACGACGGAGGTGTACGGCAGGGCCGCGAACTCCTCGTGGTTCCAGCAGTGCTTCTCGCCGTCGGCGGTGGCCCCGAAGACCCTGAACTCCCAGCGCTCGGGACGGAACTTGGGGACCGGCCCGTAGTGGGTGACCGGCCAGCCGCGCTGTAGGCGCTGCCCCGGAGGGAGCTCCGGCTGTGCCGCTCCTCCAGATGCGCTCTCCACCGGCTGACCCATGTATCCATCCTGACAGACCTGAGGCAGTGCCCTTGACCACCCGAGACCAATCCGGGCCAACCGGGCAAATAGCAGTAAGCATGCCCTTACTTACTAAGTGAAGACTTACTGGACGATCTTCGTTGCCGGTGCAAGGATGCGGCGCAACCTGCCAGTTCCCCCGTTCCCCTGGAAGGAGCCTCTGCGATGCAGGGCGACCCCGAGGTCATCGAATTCCTGAACGAGCAGCTCACCGGCGAGCTGACGGCGATCAACCAGTACTGGCTGCACTACCGGATCCAGGACAACAAGGGCTGGACCAAGCTCGCCAAGTACACGCGTGAAGAATCCATCGACGAGATGAAGCACGCGGACAAGATCACCGAACGCATCCTCATGCTGGACGGTCTGCCGAACTACCAGCGGCTGTTCCACGTCCGCGTCGGGCAGACCGTCACCGAGATGTTCCAGGCGGACCGGCAGGTGGAGGTGGAGGCGATCGACCGCCTCAAGCGCGGGATCGAGGTGATGCGCACCAAGGGCGACATCACGTCCGCGAACATCTTCGAGTCGATCCTGGAGGACGAGGAGCACCACATCGACTATCTGGACACCCAGCTGGAGCTCATCGACAAGCTCGGTGAGGCGCTCTACCTCGCCCAGCAGATCGAGCAGCCGAGCTAGAACCAGAGCTAGACGAGTAGTTCCGATTGCGGGGTTCACGGACGCAGGGAGGGTGTCCAACATCGGGTTGTGACGACCGATTTAGACACCCTCTTGACGGCACTGTACGTGCATGTCGATGACCGTTTGAAGACCCCGCGGCGGCGTGGGCGTCCGCCGCGGCTGCCTGATGCCGAGCTGGTGACCCTGGCGGTGGCACAGGCCGTACTGGGCTTCCACTGCGAGGCCCGCTGGCTGCGTTTCGCCCACGCCCACCTGCACGGGATGTTCCCGTATCTGCCGCAGCGGCCGGCCTACAACAAGCGCCTGCGGGCCGCGCTGGGCCTGGTCAAACGGGCCATCCGATCGCTGGCCGCAGACACCGACCTATGGCTGGACGATGTGTGGATCGTGGACTCCACCCCCGTCGAGTGCGCCCGCTCGCGTGAGACCGTCAAACGCTCCGATCTGGCCGGATGGGCCAACTACGGCTACTGCCGCTCCCACTCCCGCTTCTACTGGGGCCTGAAACTGCACCTGGTGTGCACCCCGGCCGGACTGCCCGTCACCTGGGCCCTGGCCGACCCGAAGATCGACGAACGGCAGGTCCTGGCCGCGCTTGTCGACGACGAACCGTATCTGGCCGCCAGCCGGCCAGGCTTGCTGATCCTGGCCGACAAGGGCTACATCGCCGCCGAACTCGACCGCTTCCTCGCCGCTCGCGGCATCAGCCTGCTACGGCCCTCCTACCGCAACCGCGCCACCCCACAGCCCGCGGAAGCCCTGCTCAAGACGGTGCGGCAGCTGATCGAGTCGGTCAACGACACCCTCAAGGGCCAGCTTGATCTCGAACAGCACGGCGGCCGGACCATCGAAGGCGTCGGCGTCCGGGTGGCCCAGCGGATCCTCGCGATGACCTGCGCGATCTGGCACAACCGAACCATCGGCGCACCCATCACCAGGTCACTGACCGCCTACGACCACTGAACCACATCGGAACTACTCATCTAGGCCACGTCCGCCAGATCGTCCGCCCGGTCGGTCGCCAGATCGGTGAGCACCGGCTTGCCCTGCTCGGCCAGCTCACGGCGGGGGCACGCGCCCCGGCCCAGGAGCGCCTGGATACGGCGTACGCACGACCCGCAGTCCGTGCCCGCCTTGCAGGACGACGCAATCTGGCGGGGGGTGCAGGCACCGTCGGCCGCGTGCTCCTTGACCTGCTGCTCGGTGATACCGAAGCAACTGCAGACGTACACGCGGTTCACCTCCCGGACGGGGTCGATGTGCCATCCCCTTGATCGGTGAGGCTAACCTAACCTTACCCGGCTCACAGGAGCCGTAAAAGAGCTGTGGGGCGCGGATCGTATGTGATCCGCGCCCCATGTCACTCTCAGGTAACAGCCGAACCGGCTACTGGTCCCTGTACATCTCCGCGACCAGGAAGGCCAGGTCAAGGGACTGGCTGCGGTTCAGGCGGGGGTCGCAGGCCGTCTCGTAGCGCTGGTGCAGATCGTCGACGAAGATCTCGTCGCCGCCGCCCACGCACTCGGTGACATCGTCACCGGTGAGCTCGACATGGATGCCGCCCGGGTGGGTGCCCAGCGACTTGTGGACCTCGAAGAAGCCCTTGACCTCGTCGAGCACGTCGTCGAAGCGGCGGGTCTTGTGGCCGGAGGCCGCCTCGAAGGTGTTGCCGTGCATCGGGTCGGTCACCCAGGCCACGGTGGCACCGGAGGCGGTGACCTTCTCGATCAGCTCGGGCAGCTTGTCGCGGACCTTGTCGGCGCCCATGCGGACGATGAAGGTCAGCCGGCCCGGCTCGCGCTCCGGGTCCAGGCGCTCGATGTACTGGAGCGCCTCCTCGGCCGTCGTGGTCGGGCCGAGCTTGATGCCGATCGGGTTGCGGATCTTCGAGGCGAACTCGATGTGCGCGCCGTCCAGCTGCCGGGTGCGCTCACCGATCCACACCATGTGCCCGGAGACGTCGTAGAGCCGGCCGGTACGGGAGTCGACCCGGGTCAGGGCCGACTCGTAGTCGAGCAGCAGCGCCTCGTGGGAGGCGTAGAACTCGACCGTCTTGAACTCCTCCGGGTCGGCCCCGCAGGCGTGCATGAAGTTGAGCGCGTTGTCGATCTCGCGGGCGAGCTGCTCGTAGCGCTGGCCGGACGGGGACGACTTCACGAAGTCCTGGTTCCAGGCGTGCACCTGGCGCAGGTCGGCGTAGCCGCCGGTGGTGAAGGCGCGCACCAGGTTGAGCGTGGAGGCGGAGGCGTTGTACATCCGCTTCAGGCGCTCGGGGTCCGGGACGCGGGCGGCCTCGGTGAAGTCGAAGCCGTTGACGGAGTCGCCGCGGTAGGTCGGCAGGGTCACGCCGTCGCGGGTCTCGGTCGGCTTGGAGCGCGGCTTGGAGTACTGGCCGGCGATCCGGCCGACCTTCACGACCGGCACCGAGGCGGCGTACGTGAGCACGGCGCCCATCTGGAGCAGGGTCTTGAGCTTGTTGCGGATGTGGTCGGCGGACACCGCGTCGAATGCCTCGGCGCAGTCGCCGCCCTGGAGGAGGAACGCCTCTCCCTTGGCGACGGCCGCCAACCGGGCGCGCAGCTGATCGCACTCGCCCGCGAAAACGAGCGGCGGATACGACTCGAGGTCCGCAACGACTGCGCGCAGAGCCTCGGTGTCGGGGTACTCGGGCTGCTGCGCCGCGGGCAGGTTTCGCCAGGTGTTGCCAGCGCTTGCGCTGGTCTTAGCGTTCACGGTCACGACGTCAACATTACGGGGTTGTGTCCGTGGTCCATTCCCTAGCTCACCAATTGAGACGCTCGTCCCGCCTGGAGGGCGAGCTTTCGATGGGTGCGGCGGAGCATGAGCCGGGCCATGAACGGGTGGGCGTGGCGGACCACCGACCAGTACAGACGACCGCGGCCGTTGTGGACCCGGACCACTGAGGCGAGGGTGACCGTCCGGCCCGGCTCGTCCACCAGGAGTGAGGCGCGGAAGTCGAGATGTCCGGCGTCCTCGCCCATCAGCAGCTCCTGCGCCGAGCCGTCGACGACCGGGACGCCCCGCAGTACGCCCGCCCAGGCCGCCGGGTCGGTCGTCATCCCGGGGCGCAGCTCCAGGGCGTAGGCGTCGGTGTAGTCGGACTCGGGGAAGGCGGCGTGCAGCAGTGCGGCGTCTTCGGGTACGGCGACGGCCTTCGGGCGGTCCCAGGTGAGCCGCTGGAGCAGGCGGACGTACGGGCCTCGGCGTACCGGGCGGGCGACGGTGCCGGTGGCGGCCAGCTCGGCGTTGTCGAACAGCTCCTCGATGACCGTGCCGTGCACGGCACGCACCGCGAGCAGCCAGCCGAGGCGCTCGCCGAGCGGCTGGTCCTGCTCCAGCAGGTGCCGGATGCGGCAGCGGTCCGGGCCGAGCGGCTCGACGGACAGTTCGTGGAAGCCGGTGCCGGGCGGGTCGAAGGCGAAGCGGACCCGGCGTCCTGGCTCGTACTCGGCGACCGAGTAGCGCACCGGGCCATGGCCTCCGGCGGCACCGACGGACAGGGGCCGGTCGAAGCGGACCGGGGCCCAGGCGGGGCTCGGGAACAGCGGGTCGTCCGGGGCCGCGAGCCGGTCCAGCAGGGCGCCGACCCGCTCGGCGGGCGCGGCGAGGACGCGGTCGTGGACGTTGCGTACAGTGCCCATCGGAGCACCTCCATACGGTGGCGTATGGTCAACCGTACGGTACCGTATGGCCATGGTGCAACGCCCCCCTCGCAAGACCTCCGGCAAGCCCCGGCTGAGCGCCGACGACTGGGCCGATGCCGCGCTCGTCGCGATGGGCGAGGGTGGGCTCGCCGCGGTCGCCGTGGAGCCGCTGGCCGTCCGGCTCGGCACCACCAAGGGCAGCTTCTACTGGCACTTCGCCAATCGGGACGCGCTGATCGCGGCGGCGCTCGAACGCTGGGCCGAGACCCAGACCGAGGCGCTCATCACCGAGTTGGAGACGGAGCCCGACGCGGAGCGGCGGCTGCGGCTGCTGTTCGCCGAGGCGATCGGGTCGGCCGCGGACGATCCGCTGGAGGTCAGACTGCTGGCGACCGCCGAGGACCCGCGTGTCGCGACGGTGCTCGCCCGCGTCACCGAGCGCCGGGTCGCCTACGTCGCACAGCTCTTCGCCGAGGCCGGCTTCTCCGAGGAGGAGGCGCGGCGGCGCGGTCTGCTCGCCTACAGCGTCTATCTGGGCCACGCCCAGCTCGCCCACGCCGTCCCGGCCACGCTCCCCGAGGGCGGGGAACTGACCCGATATCTCGACCGCAATCTGGATCTGCTGCTGATGCGTTAGGGTCGGGGCATGTTCGCGCATTCGACCATGAACCAGAACTGGTGGTGGACCGCTTCTCCGGCGGCCCGCTGACTGCGCGTACTCAAGACTTCGCGAAGGCCGCCCGAGGGGCGGCCTTCGGTGTTTTCCGGCGGCCCGCTCCTCTCACCTCGATCCCCCTGAGAAGGAGCCACGGATCATGAACCTGCTCGGCTTGCTGGACGATCCCCGTCCGTTCGCCCTGTTGCGCCGCCGCACTCCGGGTCACGACCACGACCTGGTCGAGGTCCTCATCGGCCCGGTCACCGACCACGACCGCCTCGCCGACCTCCCCGACGAGGGCCTCGCCCTCGTCCCCTTCCGCCAGATCCGCGAGCGCGGCTTCGACGTCCGCGACGACGGGACGCCACTGACGGTGCTCACCCCCGAGGAGACGTACGCGATCCCGCTCGCCGAGGCCCTGGCCCAGCTCCCCGCCCATGACGTGCGCGTCGAGAACGGCGGCTTCGACGTCGCGGACGAGGAGTACGCGCAGATCGTGGGACGCGTGCTGGACGAGGAGATCGGACGCGGCGAGGGCGCGAACTTCGTGATCCGGCGGACGTACGAGGGGGAGATCCCGGGGTTCGGACGCGCCGATGCCCTGAGTCTCTTCCGGCGGCTGCTGGAGGGTGAGCGGGGCGCGTACTGGACGTTCGTCGTGCACACCGGGGAGCGGACGCTGGTCGGGGCCAGCCCCGAGGTGCACGTGCGGATGTCCGGCGGCACGGTCGTCATGAACCCGATCAGCGGGACGTACCGCTATCCCGCCGAGGGGCCGACGCCCGAGCATCTGCTGGACTTCCTCGCCGACGGCAAGGAGATCGAGGAGCTGTCGATGGTCGTCGACGAGGAGCTCAAGATGATGTGCACGGTCGGCGACATGGGCGGGGTGGTGGTCGGGCCCCGGCTGAAGGAGATGGCCCATCTCGCGCACACCGAGTACGAACTGCGCGGCAAGTCGTCCCTGGACGCGCGCGAGGTGCTGAAGGAGACCCTGTTCGCGGCCACTGTCACGGGCTCGCCCGTGCAGAACGCCTGCCAGGTCATCGAGCGGCACGAGGTCGGTGGGCGCGCGTACTACGCGGGGGCGCTGGCGCTGCTCGGCCGGGACTCCGGTGGGGCCCAGACCCTGGACTCCCCCATCCTCATCCGCACCGCGGACATCTCCTCCGAGGGACACCTGCGCGTCCCGGTCGGCGCGACCCTCGTGCGTGGCTCGGACCCGGCGAGCGAGGTCGCGGAGACCCACGCCAAGGCGGCGGGGGTGCTCGCGGCTTTGGGTGTACGTCCGTCACGGCCGCGTGAGGAGCACGCGCGCGTACGTCTCGCCGACGACCCACGCGTGCGTGCCGCCCTCGACGGGCGCCGCGCGTCCCTCGCCCCCTTCTGGCTGCGGATGCAGGAGCGGTCCGCCGATCTCACCGGGCACGCCCTGGTCGTCGACGGCGAGGACACCTTCACCGCGATGCTCGCCCATGTGCTGCGCTCCAGCGGCCTGGACGTCTCCGTCCGGCGCTACGACGAGCCGGGGCTGCGGGAGGCCGTCCTCGCGCACGAGGGTCCGGTCGTGCTCGGCCCCGGCCCCGGTGACCCGTCCGACACCGCCGACCCCAAGATGCGGTTCCTGCGGGCTCTGACCGCCGAGGTGATCCGGGGCCATCGGCACGGCGTGCTCGGCGTCTGCCTCGGGCACGAGCTGATCGCCGCCGAGCTGGGCCTGGAGATCGCCCGCAAGGAGGTGCCGTACCAGGGCGCCCAGACGGAGGTCGACCTGTTCGGGCGCCCGGAGACCGTCGGCTTCTACAACAGCTTCGTGGCCCGCTGCGACGACGACACGGCCGGGGAGCTGGCCGCGCACGGCGTGCAGGTCAGCCGCAGTACGGCGTACGAGGTGCACGCGCTGAAGGGGCCCGGCTTCGCGGGCGTGCAGTTCCACCCCGAGTCGGTGCTGACGCTCGACGGCGCCGCGATCGTCCGGGAGCTGGTGGGTCAGCTCCGGGGCACCAGCACGTTCTCCGAGCGGCGGCCCGCCTTGTAGTCCAGGACGTTGCGCACCGTGGCGTCGACGATCTGGCCGACGGCGTCCTCGGTGTAGTACGCCTGGTGAGAGGTGACCAGGACGTTCGGGAAGGTGACCAGGCGGGCCAGGGTGTCGTCCGCGATCGCCTCCAGGGACTTGTCGAGGAAGAACAGGCCCGCCTCCGCCTCGTACACGTCGAGGCCGACGCCCGTGAAGCGGCCGGCGCGCAGTTCGGTGACGAGGGCCGCGGTGTCGATCAGGCCGCCGCGGCTGGAGTTCACCAGGATCGCGTCGTCCCGCATCGTCTTCAGGGCGTCGGCATCGATCAGGCGCTGGGTGGCGGGCATGAGCGGGACATGCAGGCTGACCAGGTCGGACTCGGCGAGGAGCTGCTCCTTGGGTACGTAGCTCATGCCGAGTTCGAGGCAGGCCGGATTCTCGGCGATGTCCCAGCCGAGCAGCTTCATGCCGAAGCCGTGGGCGATTCGGGCGAACGCCTCGCCGATCTTCCCGGTGCCGAGGACGCCCGCGGTGCGGCCGTGCAGGTCGCGGCCCATCAGCCCGTCGAGCCGGAAGTCGAAGTCCCGGGTGCGGATGGAGGCGCGCACGACACGGCGGTTGACCGCCATGGCGAGGGTCCAGGCGAACTCGGCGACGGAGTACGGCGAGTAGTACGACACCCGGGCGACGGTCATGGCGAGGCGCTCGGCGACCTTGAGGTCGATGTTGTTGAAGCCGGTGGAGCGCTGGGCGACCATCTGGGTGCCGCCGGCCGCGAGGGTCTGGAGGACGCGGTTGTCGAGGTCGCAGTTGACGCTGGTGCAGATGACCTCGTAGCCGGCCGCGATGGGGGCGGTGTCCTGGTTGAGGAACACGTCCAGGCAGCGGATCTCGTGGTGTCCGGCGAAGGCCCGCTCGATCAGGGGCTTCTCGTCGGCCTGGACACCGAAGGCAAGGATCTCCAAGGCTGCTCCCGTCAGCTCGGCCATGGGCCGAATATACGGCCCATGGCCGAGCGCCGCCGGGTCAGCCGAAGAAGACCCCGACCTCCTCGTAGAGCGCCGGATCCACCGTCTTCAGCCTGGCCGTGGCCTCCGCGATCGGGACGCGGACGATGTCCGTGCCGCGCAGGGCGACCATCTTGCCGAAGTCGCCGTCGCGGACCGCCTCGATGGCGTGCAGGCCGAAGCGGGTGGCGAGCCAGCGGTCGAAGGCGCTGGGCGTGCCGCCGCGCTGGACATGGCCGAGAACCGTCGTCCGGGCCTCCTTGCCGGTGCGCTTCTCGATCTCCTTGGCCAGCCACTCGCCGACGCCCGACAGGCGCACATGCCCGAAGGAGTCCAGCGACTCGTCCTTGAGGACCATGTCGCCGTCCTGGGGCATGGCGCCCTCGGCGACGACCACGATGGGCGCGTACGACGCCTTGAAGCGGGAGGTGACCCACCCGCAGACCTTCTCGACGTCGAAGCGCTGCTCGGGGATGAGGATGACGTTGGCGCCGCCCGCGAGGCCGGAGTGGATGGCGATCCAGCCTGCGTGACGGCCCATCACCTCCACGACGAGAACCCGCATATGGGACTCGGCGGTGGTGTGCAGCCGGTCGATGGCCTCGGTGGCGATGCCGACGGCCGTGTCGAAGCCGAAGGTGTAGTCGGTGGCGGACAGGTCGTTGTCGATGGTCTTGGGGACGCCGACGCAGGGCACGCCGTACTCGTCCGACAGTCGCGCGGCCACCCCGAGGGTGTCCTCGCCGCCGATCGTGATGAGCGCGTCGACCTCCTGCTTGGCCAGGTTCTCCTTGATCCGCCGGATACCGTCCTCCTGCTTGAGGGGGTTGGTGCGCGAGGAGCCGAGGATGGTGCCGCCGCGCGGCAGGATGCCGCGTACGGCGGGGATGTCGAGCCGTACGGTGTCGCCGTCGAGCGGACCGCGCCAGCCGTCCCGGAAGCCGGTGAAGTCGTACCCGTACTCCTGAACGCCCTTGCGGACGATGGCCCGGATGACGGCGTTGAGTCCGGGGCAGTCGCCGCCTCCGGTCAGTACTCCGACCCGCATGGAATTGTCCCTTCGCCGCGGTTGCCTGGTGAGGCCACGCTAATAGTGATCCAGGTCACTCAGGGATGGGTCGGTGAGGCAATTCCGGTGAATCATGGGGCGGTTGGTTTACTCGTCGTCAAGTCCGCGCTCTATGGCGTACCGGACGAGTTCCACACGGTTGTGCAGCTGGAGCTTGCCGAGGGTGTTCTGGACGTGGTTCTGCACGGTGCGGTGGGAGATGACGAGGCGTTCGGCGATCTGCTTGTAGCTCAGGCCCTTGGCGACAAGACGCAGTACCTCGGTCTCCCGGTCGGTGAGCTGCGGGGCGCCCGGCTGGTCGGCGTCCCGGTCGGCGGGCGCGGGCTCGGAGGCGAGCCGCCGGTACTCGCCGAGGACGAGTCCGGCCAGGCCCGGGGTGAACACCGGATCGCCGACGGCGGTACGGCGGACCGCGTCCAGCAGATCCTCCGTGGACGCCGACTTCAGCAGGTAGCCGGTGGCGCCGGACTTCACGGCCTCCAGGACGTCGGCGTGCTCACCGCTGGCGGACAGGACGAGGACGCGCAGGGCCGGGTTGTGGCCGACGAGTTCCTTGCAGACCTGGACGCCCGGCTTGGCGGGCAGGTTGAGGTCGAGGACCAGGACGTCCGGGCCCGCGGCCTTGGCGCGGCGCACGGCCTGCTCGCCGTCGCCCGCGGTGGCGACCACCTCGAACCCGGACTCGGCCAGGTCCCGGGCGACCGCGTCACGCCACATGGGGTGGTCGTCGACCACCATGACCTTGATCGGGCCGGTCTGCTGCTCGCTCATCGCGTCCCCCGGGACATCTGCTTCGGTACTTTCAGTTCGACTTCCGTGCCCTGCCCGGGCACCGAGATCAGCTCCGCGCTGCCCCCGATGTCCCGCAGCCGGCCCCGGATCGACAGGGCGACCCCGAGCCGCCCCTCGCCCTCGGCCTGCGCGAGCCGCCCCTCGGGGATGCCGGGTCCGTCGTCCCGGACGGTGACGATGACCGCGTCGGGCTCGTCCTCCACCAGGATCCACGCGCGTGCCTGCTCGCCCGCGTGCTTGCGCACATTGTCCAGGGCGGCCCCGACGGCCGCGGCCAGCTCCCGCGCGGCGGCCGGGGGCAGTACGACGGGCGCCCCGGGCTCGGCGAGGTTCACCCGGGAGCCGGCGTAGGGCGCGAGCAGTCCCCGCAGATCGAGCGGCCCGTCGTCGTCCGTCTCCTCGTCCACGGCCCGGACGAGCGCCCCCTCGGCCGCGTCCTCGGAGACCCGCGAGACCGGGGTCAGGCCGCCGGAGACCAGGGTGCGCAGCGCCACTTCCTGCTCGCCCGCCAGCCGGCCCAGTTCGGCCGCCTCACCGCCGATGACGGCACCGCGCCGCTGCACCATCGCCAGCACCTGGAGCACGCTGTCGTGGATGTCCCGGGCGAGCCGCTCGCGCTCCCTGGTCGCGGCCTCGATCTCCAGGGCCCGGGCGAGGGTGCGCTCGGAGGCGCGGGCCACCTCGACGACGTAGCCGATGGCGATGGAGGCGACCCAGACGAGGATCACCGCATGGACGGTGTCCCGGGTCGGGGAGCCGCGGTGGACCAGGTTGGCGACGGCGACCAGCGTGGAGGCGAAGGCCGCCCACCGCCAGCCGCCCTTGATGGCGAAGGCCAGCACCGAACCGGCCGTCCATATCGACGGCAGCGTCGGACTGCCCGACTCGATGTGCGCGGTGGAGTCGGCGAACCGGGTGAGCAGGATGCCGACGAGCGCGAGGGTGAGATCGGCGGCGAGGAAGCGCCGGGTGCAGGCGGCGGCGTTCGCGACCTTGGGCAGGGTGGCGAACGTCCACACGGTCAGTACGGCGAAGTAGGCGATGGCGGCCCAGGGGCGGGCGAACTCGTCGTAGGCGCTGATGAACAGGCCTATCGCGTACAGCAGGGTGAGGATCCGGTACCCCCTGAGCGCACGCCACAGCGGCTGCTCGACCGACATCCGCAGGACTTTCTCGCGCTTGGCCAACTCCCCCACCCCCCCGAACCCGACTGCCGCCGCCAGGACCCTCTAGGACTCGGACTTCTCTTTGTCCGCCTGGTCCTGCTCGGCCTTGGCGAGAGCGGCCTTGGCCGCCTTCTCCGCTTCCTTCTCGGCCTTCGCCGCCTCCGCGATCTGCCGCTTGGCGGCGGTCGCGTACATGTCGACGTACTCCTGGCCGGAGAGCTGCATGATCTCGTACATGACCTCGTCGGTCAGCGCGCGCAGGACGAAGCGGTCGTGCTCCATGCCCTGGTAGCGGCCGAAGTCGAGGGGCTTGCCGATCCGGATGCCCGGGCGCATCAGCTTGGGCATGACCTTGCCCGGCGGCTGGATCTTCTCGGTGTCGATCATGGCGACCGGGATGACCGGCGCCCCGCTGGCGAGCGCCACGCGCGCGAGGCCGCCGGGCTTGCCCCGGTAGAGCCGGCCGTCGGGCGAGCGGGTGCCCTCCGGGTAGATGCCGAACAGCTCGCCGCGCTCCAGGACCTCGATGCCGCTCTTGATGGCGGCCTCGCCCGCGCCGCGCGCGCCGGAGCGGTCCACGGGGAGCTGGCCGACGCCCTTGAAGAACGCGGCCGTCAGCCGCCCCTTGACGCCGGGGGTGGTGAAGTACTCCGCCTTCGCGATGAAGGTGACCTTGCGGTCGAGGACCGCGGGGAGGAAGAACGAGTCCGAGAACGAGAGGTGGTTGCTCGCCAGGATGGCGGGGCCCTCGGCGGGAATGTTCTCCAGGCCTTCCACCCAGGGCCTGAAGGCGAGCTTCAGCGGCCCCCCGATGGATACCTTCATCGCGCCGTACAACAACCGAGTGCCTCCTGTGTCTGTGGATCAGACCTTAACCCGGAGCGCCGTCAAAGACCCCGACGACCCTGGTCGGTGTCAGTGCGGTCGCGTACGGTGAAGTACCTGCAACCGACCTCATGAACAGGAGACCGAAGGTGCCGGTCCTTCCTGGAGCCGAGCCGTACCGCCATGAGGGCGGGGAGATCTCCGTACTCCTCTGCCACGGCTTCACCGGTTCCCCGCAGTCGCTGCGCCCCTGGGCGGAGTATCTCGCCGCACGCGGTCTGACCGTCTCGCTGCCGCTGCTGCCCGGGCACGGCACCCGCTGGGAGGATCTCCAGCTCACCGGCTGGCAGGACTGGTACGCGGAGGTGGACCGCGAGCTGCGCGCCCTGCGGGAGCGCTCCACCCACCTCTTCGTGGCCGGTCTGTCCATGGGCGGTGCCCTGGCGCTCCGGCTGGCGGCGAAGCACGGCGACGCGGTGGACGGCGTGGTGGTCGTCAACCCCGCGAACAAGGTGCACGGCCTGGCCGCGCACGCCCTTCCGGTGGCCAGGCACCTCGTGCGGACGACGAAGGGCATCGCCAGCGACATCGCCAAGGAGGGCAGCGACGAGGTCGGCTACGACCGGGTGCCGCTGCACGCCGCGCACTCCCTGCGGAACTTCTTCCGCCGGGTCGACGGCGAGCTGCCGCAGGTCACGCAGCCGCTGCTGCTTCTGCACAGCACTCAGGACCATGTGGTGCCGCCCGCCGACTCGGCCCGGGTGCTCAGCCGGGTGTCGTCGACGGACGTGACGGAGATCGTGCTGGAACAGAGCTACCACGTGGCGACGTTGGACCATGATGCGGAGCGGATCTTCGCGGAGAGCCACGCCTTCATGAGCCGGCTCGCACCCAGTCTCGGCAAGGAAGGGACGGCCGTAGGTGGCTGAGCACGACTCCGACCGTGAGGATCGCGAGCCGGACGACCAAGGAGCCCGTTTCGACGAGGACGCCGCCTGGGAGGCCATCGTCGCCGGGTACGGCGACGAGCCGCCGGACCCGCCGGGCGCCAAGCCGTTCAAGTCCGTCGAGGACCTGGCGCTGCTGGAACCGGAGACCAACGACGAGGAGCCGGAGGAGAAGCAGCCCGCGGCCCCCCTCGGCGGCTCGGTCACCTTCGCGCCCGGCGTCGGCCCGCGCGACTACACCGCGCCGGAGCCCTCGGACGACGACCTCGACGAGGACGACGAGGGTCACTTCGTCCCGCCGGAGCCGCCGCCGCTGCCCGCGGCGGACACCACGGCGAAGTTCGCGTGGCTGGCGGTGCTCGGCGGCCCGATACTGCTGCTGCTCGCGGTGCTGCTCAACTGGGACATGACCTGGTGGCTGACGACGATCGGCATCGGCGGCTTCCTGGGCGGCTTCGCCACGCTGGTGATGCGGATGCGCACGGATGACGAGGACGACGGGGACCCGGGGCGCGGCGCGGTCGTCTGACAGACACAGATACGGGTGAGGGCCCGTCCGGACCAGCTCCGGGCGGGCCCTTTCGTGTCCGCGCGAAAGGGCCCGCGAAAAACGGAACTCGATCCCGCCGATCGGCGAAGGACAGGTGAACAACCCGAACAAGCCCAAGCCTTCGAGGCGTTCAGACGGACGAAAGGAGCCCCGATGACCGTCGCACCACCGGGCGTCGGCACCCGCGACGAGGATCGCGAGGAGAGTGATGCCCGCGTGATCGCACGGTCCCGGGACGAGCCCGAGCAGTTCGCCGTGCTCTACGACCGGTACGCCGACGCCGTGCACCGTTACGCGGCCCGGCGGCTCGGTCCCGAGGCGGCGGAGGATCTGACGGCGGAGACCTTCATCACCGCCTTTCAGCGGCGCCACACCTACGACCTGGGACGGGACGACGCCCGCCCGTGGCTGTTCGGTATCGCGACCAACCTCGTGAGCCGGCACCGCCGGGCCGAGGCGCGCCGGTTCAAGGCGCTGGCGCGGATACCGGAGCCGGTCGAGCACGACGAACCGGTCGCGGACCGGGCGGTTTCCAGGGCCGGTGCCACGGGGGTGCGCCGGGAACTGGCAGCAGCGCTGGCCGGGCTGTCCGCCCGGCACCGCGATGTCGTGCTGCTGGTGGCCTGGGCCGGCCTCGACTACGAGGAGGCGGCCCAGGCCCTCGGCGTGCCCGTCGGCACGGTCAGATCCCGGCTGCACCGGGCTCGCAGCAGATTGCGCGAAGCACTGGGCGGATCCGATCCGACAGCTTTCCGAGAGGCAGACGCCCATGCGTGACACGGACCACCCGCAGGAACTGCGGGAATTGAGGGCACTGAGGGACTTCGACACCGGAGTGCCCCCGCTCGACGACCAGACCAGGCGCCGGATGCGAGCCCGCCTGCACCAGTCGATGAACGACCCGACTCCGGTCGTGCGGCACCGGCGGCCCGTCCTGCGCATCGCGCTGACCGGGGTGCTCACCGCCGCGGTCGTCGCCGGGGTGCTGGTCGCCGTACGGCACGACGACGGCACCGCCCGGGGCGGTACGGCGAAGCCGTCGGCGCCGCGGTCGGCGGCCACGCCCGCCCTGGAGAACGTGAGCGCGCAGACGGTCCTGAACGGGGCCGCCGCCTACCAGCGCGAGCACGAGGAGGCGGTCACCCCGCGTGACGACCAGTTCATCTACACCAAGGAGATCATCAAGGAGACCGAGCAGAAGACGGGCACCACGAAGAGCTACGTCGACGAGAACTGGCGCTCGGTGGACGGTTCGCAGGCGTCCTGGATCATGGAGATCGGCAAGGGCTGGTGGTCGCAGCCGCTCAAGGAGAACGAGAGCGTGTGGCCGCCGCAGGACTGGGGCTCGCTGGAGAAGCTGCCGACCGACCCTGAGGAGCTGATTCTCGAGATCGGGCGCCATGGGCTCCCGGGCGGGAAGTCCGACTCGCTGGACGACATCAGCGACGAGGGGTGGTCGCAGATCCACTTCAGCCTCGCCGGACTGCTCAAGCTGGTGCCGGTGATGCCGGAGGGGCTGCGCCCGGCGGCGTACGAGGCGCTCGGCATGGTGCCCGGGGTGAAGGTCGTCCCGAACCAGCAGGACGCCAAGGGGCGCACCGGCGTGGCCATCACCTACGACGACCCGACGCTCCCGGAGGGGACGACGGGCTTCGGTGGCTACTTCATCTTCGATCCGAGGACGTACGAATTCCTCGGCTTCCGTGACACGCGCACCTCGGGGGACGGCGCGGCGATGAAGACGTACACCCAGCTCTCGTACCTCGACAGCTGGGCCGTCGTCGACAAGGCGAAGCAGCGGCCGTAGCTAGGCCGTGGGGATTCTGAGGGTGGCCAGGACCGGGAGGTGGTCCGTGGCCGCCCTCAGGTCTGTGTCCGTGACGCCGGGGAGGTCGAGCGGGACCCCGCAGCCGAGTACCTCGATGCCCTTGGTGGCGAAGATCGCGTCGATACGGCCGTGGGGCTCGGTCCGCGTCCAGGTGTGCTCGCCGCCGTCGGGGGCCGTGGCCCAGCAGTCCTGGAGGGTGCCGGACAGGCGGGTGAAGGTGCGGCCGCCGGGGCGTTCGTTCAGGTCCCCGCCCGCGACCACATGGTCCACGCCCATTCCGGCCAGGCGGTCCAGGAGCATCCCGGCCTGCTCGTAGCGTTCGTCCTTGTGGAGGCTGAGGTGACAGCTCAGCACGCCCAGCCGGGCGCCGCCGAGTCGGACCACGGCGGTGGCGAAACCGCGGCGGTGTTGGCCCGGGGTGAGCGGGAGCAGGACGTCCTCGGTGCGCTCGACCGTGGTGCGCAGGTCGCAGAGGATCGCCGGGCCCGCGGCGGTGGCTCCGCCGGTGAGGATGACGAGGTCGGATGCCTTGGCGAGGCGGGCCAGTTTCTTGCGCCAGCGGAAGAAGCGGGGGGCTTCTTGGATCAGGACGAGGTCCGGTGCGCTGGCTTTGATCACCTTGGCCAGGGCCGCGGTGTCGTCTCTCATCGAGCGGATGTTGTAGCTCAGGACTCGGACGAGGGCTGAACCGTCAGACATGCGGATCAATGTACGCCCATGGACGCCCGAAGAGGGGGCGCGAGGTGTATCCCCCCTCGCGCCCCGTCAGGGACTCACATGATCGGGTCGGGCTCCCGTGCCAGGTCCGCCGCGCCCACCAGGCCCGCCTCGTTGCCGAGCTGGGCCGCGATCACGTCGGCCACGGGGCGCCAGTTGCCGCCGACCAGCCAGCGCTTGTAGGACTTGCGGATCGGGTCGAGGACCAGTTCGCCCTCGTCGGAGAGGCCGCCGCCGACGATGAAGGCGGACGGGTCGAAGAGGGAGGCCAGGTCCGCGAGGCCGGCGCCGGCCCAGCGGGCCAGCTCACGGTAGGAGTCGACGGCGACGGGGCAGCCCTGGCGCGCGGCCATGGAGATGTGCTTGCCCTCGATGCCGTCCGGCGTGCCGTCGCCGAGGCCGAGCAGCACGTCGGCGAGCTCCGGGGTGGCGTTGGCACGCTGCTTGGCGTACCGGACGAGGGCGCGGCCGGAGGCGTACTGCTCCCAGCAGCCCTGCGAGCCGCAGCCGCACAGGAGGCCGTCCGGGACCATGCGGATGTGGCCGAACTCGGCGGCCACGCCGAAGTGGCCGCGACGCAGCTTGTTGCCGATGATGATGCCGCCGCCGAGGCCGGTGCCGAGCGTGATGCAGATGACGTTGCGGTGGCCCTTGCCGGCGCCGAACTTGTACTCGCCCCAGGCCGCGGCGTTGGCGTCGTTCTCCACGACGACCGGGAGACCCACGCGGGCCTCGACCTTCTCCTTCAGCGGCTCCTGGCGCCAGTCGATGTTCGGCGCGAAGTAGACCGTCGAGCGCTGACGGTTGACGTATCCGGCCGCACCGATGCCCACGCCGACGATCTCGTGCCCGGCGCGCGCGCCCTCCACGGCGGAGGCGATGGCGTCCACGATGCCCTCGGGCGTGCCCGGGGTCGGCACCTTGTGGGTCGAGAGGATGTTGCCTTCCTCGTCGACCACGCCGGCCGCGATCTTCGTGCCGCCGATGTCGACGCCGATGGTGAGTCCCATGAATCCCTCAGTTTCGGTCGAGCCCCGCTATGGCCAACCGTACCCGAGGGGGCTTTAGTCCAAGTCGATGCGTTCACCGGGACCGGAGTCGTCGCCCCGGTCGCGGCGCTCCTGGTCGTCCCCCGCGGTCCAGCGGCGCTCCTGGGACTGGACGGCGGAGCGGTAGGCGGCGAGGAGTTCGTTGCCGGCCGCGGCCAGGTGGTCGAAGACGTCCGGGTTGCGCTCGATGACCGGCTCGACGGCGGCCTTGGCCTGCTGGACGACCTGCTTGACCACCTGCTGGGCGGCGGGTCCGGCGACCGCGCCGAGCAGCGGGGACTGGAGCGAGGACAGCTTGTCGCTGACCGCGTCGACGAGCTTGCGCAGTTCTTCGGCGGCCGAGCCCGGGGGCGGGCCGTACTGTTCGCGGCGGCGGGACCGCTCCGCCGCGAGATCCTCGGCGCACGCCGTCGCCCAGGCGTCGGCGTCGGTGGCCCGTACCTCGTCGAGCGCCTCCTCGCCGGGGGCGTCGGACGGCTGGAGCTCTTCGCTCATGACGGACTCCTGACTACGGTTCGTCCCTACGACGTTACCCGAACGGGCGTACCGGATTCACCGGGGTCCGGGCCACAGATCCGGGTCGGGGGCGAACCGGATCCGCAGCTCCTCGTCGCGCAGCGCGGCCCCGTCGACGGTGCACCGGCGCAGGGCTGAGGGCAGCGGGACGATACGGCGGAACGGCCCGGCGGTGACGACGAGTTCGTCCCCGCGCCGGACGAGGTCGAGGTCGTCGCGTATGGCGCCGGGCAGCGGAATGGTCCACACCAGCACACCGTCGTCGGCGAGAGCGTCGGTGACGGGCCACTCGACCGTGGAGGGCCGGCCGTTGACGGTGGGCCGGACCCCGAGCTCGGTGAGATCGTCGGCGCCGCGCGGGTCGCGTCCGAGGTGCGGGACGACCTGGACGTCGTACGACTCCTGCCACTCCTCCAGCGTCTTGCGCTGCTGGGCGACGAGTCCGGCGGGCCAGTCCTCCGGTGCGGCGCGGTTGGCGACCAGGACGTCGGGGCGCAGTCCGCGCAGGGCGAGGGCGAGCGTGGCCGCGTGCACGGCGTCGGCTCCGGCGGGGCCGGGTTCGGCGACGAGCCGCACGGCGGTGTTCCGGTCGGCGACGACGGCCTCCACGGCGGCCAGCTCCACGTCCCAGCGAGCGGCGGTCTCGTACAGCCACTCCGCGGGCATGGGAACCCCGGCCAGCCGCCCGAGCACGGGCCGCAGGGCCCGCGCCGCCTGCCGCTCCGGGGGCAGCAGCCGCCGCAGATAGCGGCGCAACTCCTCGGGGAGGGCGAGCAGCGCGAGGGCGTGCGGGGTGGCCGGAAGATCGACGACGAGCAGGTCGTGCAGCTCCGAGAGGGCGGCGTCGCGCAGTGCGCGCAGCAGCGTCAGCTCCTCGGCGCCCGGCAGCGGGGTGACCTCCTCGGGGTCGAGCCGGGAGGCACCGAGCAGATCGAGGGCGGCGGTGGCGCGTTCCTGGAAGGCGGCGAGATCGGCACGGAATCCGGCGGCGGCATCGGGCCGCCAGACGGTGAGCCGCTCCCCGACCACCACGGGCGAGGGCCCGGTGACGGCACCGAGCACGACACCGAGGCTGTCACCCCGGTCACCGCTCAGCAGCAGTACCCGCTCACCGTCACGCGCGGCGGCAAGCGCGGTGGCAGCGGCAACGGTCGTACGACCGCTGCCGCCGGGGCCCGTGATCAAGATGGTGCGCATGAGGGTGAACGGTAAGGCACTGCCAACCGCTACTTGGAACCCGACTCCACCCTCTTCTTCAACCCGGCCAGCGCCCGGTCGATGATGACCTTCTCGGCCTTGCGCTTGATCATCCCGAGCATCGGGATCTTGACGTCGACCGTCAGGACATAGGTGACCTCGGTCGAGCCGGAGCCGGCCGCCTTCAGAATGTACGACCCGTCCAGCGACCGCAGCATCTGTGACTTCACCAGGGTCCAGGACACCTCGTGCTCCCCGGTCCAGGTGTACGCGAGCACCTGGTCGTCCTTGATCGCCCCCGCGTCCATCACCAGGCGCACCTGCTCGGCGCGGCCCTGGCCGTCGGAGGCCAGCACCTCCGCCTCCTTCACCTCGCCGGTCCAGTCCGGGTAGCGGGCGAAGTCGGCGATCACCCCCATGACGTCGGCCGGTGCCGCCTCGATCGTGATGCTCGAACTGGTGTGTTCCGCCATCGCCGTGGCTCCTCCAGATGCGGGCCGGTAGGTCGTCCTCATGCGCACGTGTGTGCAGCGTGAAGGCTACCGCGCACCCGACCCGCCGAACTCCAGCGCCCATGGCTTCCCGCTCCCCGCGAAGTGCCCGACGTTCACGCACTCCGTCGAACCGATGCGCATGCGGCTCACCAGGGGCTGATGCACATGACCGAAGAGCGAGTACCGGGGCCGGGTCCGGCGGATCGCCTCCAGCAGCGCCCGGCTGCCCCGCTCGAAGCGCCGCGCGACCGTGTCGTAGACCAGATCGGGCACCTCCGGCGGGATGTGGGTGCACAGCACGTCCACCTCGCCGACCGCCTCGATCTTCGCCGCGTACTCCTCATCGCTGATCTCGTAGGGCGTGCGCATCGGCGTGCGCAGTCCGCCGCCGACGAAGCCGAAGGTCCAGCCGCCTATCTCCACCCGCTGCCCGTCCAGCACGGTGGTGCCCGGTCCGGCGTACTCCGGCCACAGGGGCGGCATGTCGACGTTGCCGTAGGTGGCGTACGTCGGGGTCGGGAACGCCGCGAACAGCTCGGCGTACTGCTTGCGCACCGCTTTCTCGATGACCGCGCCGCGGTCGGCGCCGATGCCCGCCCACAGCCGGGCGCCGAACTCGCGCGCCTCCTCGTAGCGGCGGGCGGTGCGCAGTTCGACGATGCGGTCGGCGGCCTCGGCGCCGAAGAGGTCGGGGAAGATGCCGCGGGAGTGGTCCGCGTAGTCGAGGAAGAGGACCAGGTCACCCAGGCAGATCAGGGCGTCCGCGCCGTCCCCGGCTCTGGCCAGGTCACGGACGTTTCCGTGTACGTCGCTGACCACGTGCACGCGCGTCCTGCCGTTACCGGCTGGTGTGGATGCCATGGCGATCAAGCGTAAGCCTGTGCGGCATGCGTGAACAGTGGCGGCCGGACCTGCGGTTACTGGCTAGTCGTCAAACCGGTCGACTACTGTGCGCGCAGAAGCAGCCATATATGCGGTCCGATCCGTGTGACGCAGCGAACATCTCGCCGGTCCCTCTGTCGAAGAAGCCATACCGGCGGGTAACGTCCGGGCAGTCCAGTCGTGCTCAGAGTTTCAACCACCGGAATGCCTGGGCACCAGCCCGAGCCTTGGACCGCACCGTCGCATCACACAATGTCGTGGCGCCGGCGCCTTATGAGGAGCAGCAGTCTTGCGCGAGTTCAGCCTTCCGGCTTTGTACGAGGTCCCTGCCGACGGCAATATGACCGACATCGTCCGCAGAAACGCCGCGCAGCATCCCGACGTCGCCGTCATCGCCCGCAAGGTGGGCGGCGCCTGGCAGGACGTCACGGCCACCGCCTTCCTCGCCGAGGTGCGCGCCGCCGCCAAGGGGCTCATCGCGGCCGGAGTGCAGCCGGGCGACCGGATCGGGCTGATGTCCCGCACCCGCTACGAGTGGACCCTGCTGGACTTCGCGATCTGGTCCGCGGGCGCGATCACCGTGCCGGTGTACGAGACCAGCTCCCCGGAGCAGGTGCTGTGGATCCTCGGCGACTCGGGCGCGAGCGCGGTCCTGACCGAGCTGGACACCCACACGGCGGCCGTGGAGTCGGTGCGGGACCGGCTGCCCGCGCTCAAGCACCTCTGGCAGATCGAGGGCGGCGCCCTCGAGGAGCTCGGCCGCCTCGGACAGGACGTCAGCGACCAGACGGTCGAGGAGCGCAGCTCGCTGGCGAAGGCCGACGACCCGGCGACCATCGTCTACACCTCGGGCACCACCGGCCGCCCCAAGGGCTGTGTGCTGACCCACCGCAACTTCTTCGCCGAGTGCGGCAACATCGTCGAGCGGCTGCGCCCGCTGTTCCGTACCGGCGAGTGCTCGGTGCTGCTGTTCCTGCCGCTGGCGCACGTCTTCGGACGCCTGGTGCAGATCGCCCCGATGATCGCGCCGATCAAGCTGGGCTGTCTGCCCGACATCAAGAACCTCACCGACGAACTGGCCTCGTTCCGGCCCACGCTGATCCTCGGTGTGCCGCGCGTCTTCGAGAAGGTCTACAACTCGGCGCGCGCCAAGGCGCAGGCGGACGGCAAGGGCAAGATCTTCGACAAGGCGGCGGACACGGCCATCGCCTACAGCAAGGCCCTGGACACCCCGTCCGGCCCGTCGATCGGCCTGAAGATCAAGCACAAGGCGTTCGACAAGCTCGTCTACAGCAAGCTGCGCGCGGTTCTCGGCGGCCGGGGCGAGTACGCCATCTCCGGCGGCGCCCCGCTCGGCGAGCGGCTCGGTCACTTCTTCCGCGGTATCGGTTTCACGGTCCTGGAGGGCTACGGCCTGACCGAGACCTGCGCGGCCACCACGTTCAACCCCTGGGACCGGCAGAAGATCGGCACGGTCGGCCAGCCGCTGCCGGGTTCGGTGGTGCGCATCGCCGACGACGGCGAGGTGCTGCTGCACGGCGAGCACATCTTCAGGGAGTACTGGAACAACCCGGGCGCCACCGAGGAGGCGCTGGCCGACGGCTGGTTCCACTCGGGCGACATCGGCACCCTGGACGAGGACGGCTACCTCAGGATCACCGGCCGCAAGAAGGAGATCCTGGTGACGGCGGGCGGCAAGAACGTCGCCCCGGCCGTGATCGAGGACCGGATCCGGGCGCACGCGCTGGTCGCGGAGTGCATGGTGGTCGGTGACGGGCGGCCGTTCGTGGGCGCGCTGGTCACCATCGACGAGGAGTTCCTGGGCCGCTGGGCCGCCGAGCACGGCAAGCCCGCGGATGCCACCGCGGCGTCGCTGCACGAGGACGCGGATCTGATGGCTGCCATCCAGTCGGCGATCGACGACGGCAACGCCGCGGTGTCCAAGGCGGAATCGGTGCGGAAGTTCCGCATTCTGTCCTCCCAGTTCACGGAGGAGTCGGGCCACCTGACGCCGTCGCTCAAGCTCAAGCGGAACGTGGTGGCGAAGGACTTCGCGCAGGAGATCGAGGCGATCTACGCGAAGTGACCTGACCGTTCGGTCGCTATGGCGCGGTGTCCTCCACGAGGACCCGCGCCATCGTGCGTTCGGCGAGCGCGGTGATCGTCACGAACGGGTTCACGCCGATCGACCCGGGCACGAGCGAGCCGTCGGTGACGTACAGCTTCGAATACCCCTTCACCCGGCCGTAGTTGTCGGTCGCCCGCCCCAGCACGCAGCCGCCCAGCGGGTGGTACGTGAAGTCGTCGGCGAAGGCCCGGCTGGGCGAGCCGAACAGGTCGTACCGGTAGATCGTGGCGTTGGCCCGGTTGATCCGGTCGAACAGTTTCTTGGCCATGGCCGCCGAGACCGCGCTCTGCGCCGCGGTCCAGCCGAGCGCCAGCGAACCGCCCGAGCCTCCCGAGTACGAGAAGGACGCCCGCTCCGGGTTCTTGGTGATCGCCAGATAGAGGCTGACCCAGTGTTCGAGTCCCGTCGGCAGCGGCGCGATCTCCGCGAAGACGGGGTTGGCGGTGTTGGCCCAGTCGTCGATGCCCAGCACCGGCATGGTCGACTGGTTCGCCCCGACCGTGTCCCACAGGTGGTTGGCCCGCCCGAGCATCACATTGCCGTTGGTGCCCCAGCCGGTGCCCACGCTCGCGTCGAGGGCGGGCAGGGCGCCCGTCTCCCGGGCGCGCAGCAGGAGTTCGGTGGTACCGAGGCTGCCGCCGCCGAGGAAGAGGTACGTGCACGCGTACTGCTTGGTCTCGACGGCCGTGCCGGTGTCGTCGATGCGCTGGGCGGTCAGCTGGTACGTCCCGTCTGTGGCCCTGCTGATGGCGGTGACCCGCTCCAGGGTGTGGATGGTGACGTTGCCGGTGCCCAGGGCGGCGGCGAGGTAGGTCTTGTCCAGGGTGCGCTTGCCGTGGTTGTTGCCGTAGACGACCTCTCCGGCGAGCGCGGACTTCGTGGCCGTGCCGGCCGCCTCGCGCTGCATGTGGCCGAAGTCGTAGACGTTCGGCACGAAGGTGGTCTTCAGCCCGGTGTTGGCGGCGTGCTTGCGGGAGATCCGGCTGAAGCGGTACCACTCCGTGGACTCGAACCAGGCGGGGTCCACGGTGTTGACGCCGAGCATGGAGCGGGCGCGGGGGAAGTACGTGGAGTACATCTCGTCCGCGTCGACGGTGGGGAACTGCTCGGAGAAGTACGACTTGAGCGGGGTGACCGCCATTCCGCCGTTGACCAGGGAGCCGCCGCCGACGCCGCGGCCGACGTAGACCGACATGTTGGCGAAGTGGACGCGGTCGAGGACGCCCGGGTAGGCGCTGATGTCCTTGTTGACGACGTCCAGCCACAGGAAGGTGGCGAGGGGGGCTTCGGTGCGGGTGCGGAACCACATGGAGCGGTGGTCGGGGGCCGCGGTGGAGCAGAAGACCTTGCCGTCGGGGCCGGGGCTGTTCCAGAGGCGGCCCATTTCGATGACGATGGTGCGAATGCCCGCCTGACCGAGGCGGAGCGCGGCCACGGAAGATCCGTAACCGGAACCGACCACGATCGCCGGGGCGTTGTCCACGGCGGCGGGTTCTTGTGCCGTCGCCGATTGGAGACCGATGCGGGTGAGACCGGACGCGGCGGCGGTCTGGAGTGCCACCATGCCCAAGATTTGACGTCTCGTCAGCTGACGCTGCATCAGTTGTGCGTTCATGCTGCGCAGCATCGGCGGATTATGGCGTTCCGCCTAGTAGGGAGCCACATATTCATCGCTGGCGGGTGCGGGTTGTCTGTGGCCGGTCGCGCCCACGCGGCGGAGCCGCAAATCGACACAGCCCCGCGCCCCTGGGACGTCTACAGCAGCTTCTTCAGATGCTCCGCCAGCAGGTCCCACCGCCACTTCTCCTCGACCCACTCGCGGCCCCGCTCCCCCATCCGCCGGCGGAGTTCGGCGTCGCCGAGGAGGGTCGTGATGCGGTCGGCCGCCTGGTCCGGGGAGCCGCCGCGGACCACCCAGCCCGTCTCGCCGTCGAGGACCGCGTCGGGAGCGCCGCCGGAGTCGCCCGCGACCACGGGGAGACCCGTTGCCGAGGCCTCCAGGTAGACGATGCCGAGGCCCTCGACGTCCAGGCCGCGGCGGCGGGTGCGGCAGGGCATGGCGAAGACGTCGCCGGCGCCGTAGTGGGCGGGGAGCTCCGACCAGGGGACCGCGCCGGTGAAGCGGACCGAGGCGGCGACCCCGGTCGCGTGGGCCAGCTTGCGCAGCTCCTTCTCGTACGGGCCGCCGCCGACGATCAGCAGCACCGCCTCCGGTTCCTTCGCCAGGATCCGGGGCATCGCGAGGATCAGCGTGTCCTGGCCCTTGCGCGGGACGAGCCGGGAGACGCACACGACCACCGGGCGGTCGGTCAGGCCGAGCCGGGCCCGGACCTCGGCGCCGCCGGAGCCCGGGTGGAAGGTCTTCTCGTCGACGCCCGGAGGCAGCTGCACCATCCGGGACGCCGCCTCCGGCGACAGGGCGGTCGCGATCCGCGAGCGCGTGTACTCCCCCAGGTACGTGATCGTGTCCGTCGCGTCCCCGATCCGGCGCAACAGCTGACGCGAGGCGGGCAACTGGGCCCAGCCCGCCTCGTGGCCGTGGGTCGTGGCCACCAGCCGCTCGGCACCGGCCGCCCGCAGCGCGGGCGCCATCAGGCCGAGCGGAGCCGCCGCCCCGAACCACACCGACGTACAGCCGTGCTCACGCAGCAGCCCGACCGCGCGCCGGGTGGCCTGCGGGGTCGGCAGCAGCATCGTCGTGGAGTCGCGGACGACGGTGAAGGGCTGCTCCGCGTCGAAGGCGGCCGTCGCCTCGGCGCCCTCCCGGCCGCGCTTCCAGGTGGAGGCGTAGACGACCAGCCGCTCCGGATCCAGCCGTAGCGCCATGTTGTGCAGGAAGGCCTGGATGCCGCCGGGGCGGGGCGGGAAGTCGTTGGTCACGATGAGCGTCTTGTGCATCGCGGCCGACCCTATCGGAGCCGCCGCACACAGCACGTCACAGCCGCCCTGGTGGCCGACGCACAGCATCCCGGGACATCATGTTCCCCTCACAACAGCAGCGATCGGCAGGGGACCAGGTGGAGACGACGGGCGCACGGTGGTCCCTCGCGGGCCTGCTCGGGCTCTGGGCCGTGACCAGGGTGGCGCTGCTGCTCTTCGTGTTCAAGGTGTACGTCTTCCCCGGCCCGGACGTCACCAGCGACGTGTCCGCGATCTACCAGGGCTGGTACGAGGTGCTGCGCACCGGAACGTTCCCGCAGGAGGACGTCACCTGGCAGTACCCGCCCGCGGCCGCGCTCGCGATCCTCTCCCCCGCGCTGCTGTTCTGGCTCGACTACGCCTCCGCCTTCTTCGTCCTGGCCTTCACCGCCGACCTGGCCGTCCTGCTCCTCCTCCACTACGCGGGCCCCCGCCCCGGCCACAGCCTGCGCGGGGCCTGGGTGTGGACGGTGGGCGTGCCGCTGCTCGGGCCGACCGTGTACGCCCGGTACGACGTGATGGTGACCGCGGTGGCGGTGGCCGCGCTGCTCGCGGGCGCCCGGCATCCCCGGGTGATGGGCGCGCTGACGGCGTTCGGGGCGCTGCTGAAGGTGTGGCCGGTGCTGCTGCTGGTGGCCGCCCGCCGCCGTTCGGCCTGGGTGTCGGCGATCGTGACGGCGGCTCTGCTGGCGGGCCTGTTCGGGCTGGCGATGCCGGGCGCGTTCGCGTTCCTGACCTTCCAGCGGGACCGCGGCACCGAGGTGGAGTCGCTGGGCGCCCTGGTCTTCCATGTGGCCCGGCACTTCGGCTGGGACGGACAGGTGCTGCTGAACTACGGCTCGGTGGAATTCCTCGGCCCGTACGTGGACGTGGTCAGTACGGCCGCGCTGGCGCTGACCGGGCTGGCCTTCGGCTGGCTGCTGCTGTGGCGGTTCCGGGCGAAGCGGTTCCTGCCGCACACGCTCGCCGACGCGGCGTTCGTGGCGGTGCTGATGTTCACCACGACCAGCCGGGTGATCAGCCCGCAGTACCTGGTGTGGCTGATCGGCCTGGCGGCGGTCTGCGCGTGCTTCCGGGGCAGCCGGATGGGATGGCCGGTCGCTCTGGTGCTGTTGGCCTCGCTGGTGACGGTGCTGGAGTTCCCGGTCTGGTTCGCGCACGTGGTGGCCAGCGACACCCTCGGGATCACCCTCCTCTTCCTCCGCAACGGCCTGCTGGTCCTCGCCACGCTCCTGGCCGCCCGCGTCCTGTGGCGCGGCACGGTCTCCGCCGCCGCCCCCGCTCCGCTGCCCGCTCAGGCCGCCCGCACCAGGGAGACCCCGCTGCCCTCCTGACGCGCGGCCCGCCGGCCCAGCAGCCCGCACTGGAGCGCCATGGCGAGCGCCAGCGCCAGGCACACCCCCGGCAGCCCGAGCCCGGACAGCGCGTACGCCAGCGGCAGTTGTACGGCCGTCCCCAGCAGCGTCACCCGCAGCAGCAGCGGTGCCCCGCCGCTGCCCTCGAAGACCCCGCCGAGCGCGATGAAGCAGGCCATGAGCAGCAGATAGGGCCCGACGCAGCGCAGGAAGAGCACGCCCTGGTGGGCGACCTCGGGACCGGCGCCGAACGCCGCCATGACCCAGGGCGCGGCCACCGCGAGCAGTACGGCCGCCGTGAGCCCGGCCGCCCCGGACACCAGCACCGCCTGCCGCCCGATCGCCCGCCGCTGGTCGTGCCCGGCGCCCCGGGTGTGCGCGGTGTGGATGGCGGCGGCCTGGCGTACCGCGTAGAAGGCCATGGTGGCGACGTACAGGACCTTGTACGCGATCGAGTACGCGGCCACCGCGGTCACCCCGAGCCGGGCCACGATCGCCACCAGCGCCAGCGCGCCGGTCTGGCGGACCGTGAAGTCGGCGGCCATGGGCAGGCCGGTGGCGAGGGTGCGGCGAGGTGAGAAGGGGGCGCGGGAGCGGGCAGCCTCGCGGAGCAGGGCGTTGCGGCGCAGGGCGAGGAGTCCGGCGCCGAGGGCCACGCAGCGGCACAGGACCGTGGTGGCGGCGGCGCCCTGGACGCCGTAGAGGTGGATGGCGAAGGGGTCCGCGACGAGGATCAGGCCGTTGGCGAGGAGGGCCAGGCGCATGGGGGTGCGGGTGTCGCCGGCGCCCTTGAGGATGCCGTCGAGCAGGGTCTGGGCGAAGAAGACGGCGATACCGGGCAGGGAGATCGCGAAGTAGGCGGTGGCGAGCGGTACGGCGGGGCCGTCGCCGCCCAGGACCAGGCGGGCCAGCGGCTCCCGCAGCAGCAGGCCGACGGCGATGACGACCGGTGTGACCAGCGCGTACAGCGTCCAGCCGCCGCGCACGGCCGCTCGCACCGCCGCCGGGTCCCGGGCGCCCCTGGCGTGCGCGACCAGCACGGTCGTGCCGGAGCCGAAGACCAGGGCGACGCCCAGCAGCACGTTCTCGGTGTTGGTGGCGACGGCCACGGCGGCGACGGCCGGGCCGCCGAGCCGGGAGACCCAGACGGTGTTGATGATCCCGGCGGCGACGGAGGCGAGCAGCGAGAAGTAGACGGGGTGGGCGAGCGAGATCAGTTGCCTGCGGTGAGCGTCCATGAGTCCCCCGGTGGTTCCCTCTATCCGAGCTACCTCGATTCGAGGTAGCTCGGATAGAGGTAGCATGGCGGGCACGACACCCGCAAGGAGGAACCGGTGCTGGAGCTGTCGATCCTGGGCTTCCTGGCCGAAGAGCCGTTGCACGGCTATGAGTTGAAGGAGCGCATCAAGGCGCTCAGCGGCCATGTCCGGCCGGTGAGCGACGGCGCGCTCTACCCTGCGATCACCCGGCTCACCACGGCGGGCCTGCTCGACCAGCGCACCGAGCCCGGCGCGAGTGCCGCCCCGCGCCGGATCCTGTCGCTGACCGAGGAGGGCCACGCCGCCCTGCTGGAACGCCTGCGCCGGCCGAAGCAGACCGAGATCACCGACCAGGTCCGCTTCAACACCCTGCTCGCCTTCCTGCGGCACCTGCCCGACCCGCGCGAACAGGCTGCCGTGCTGCGCCGCCGACTGGAGTTCCTCGACGCGCCGTCGAGCTTCTTCTACCGGGAGGGCGAGCCGGTGCGGGCGGAGGAGGCGGGCGATCTGTTCCGGCAGGGGATGCTGCGGGTGGCGCGGGCGACGGGGGCGGCGGAGCGGGCGTGGCTGGCCGAGGCGATCGAACTGCTGGACCCGGCGGTCGTCGAGGGTCGGGCGAACTAACCGGTCGAAGGTCAGGCGAACCGACCGGTCGAGGATCAGGCGAACTGACCGCGCAGATACTCCCGCCACTGCGCGGTGAAGTCCTCCACCGTCGTCCCGAGCACCTTCTCCATCGCGTCCTCGACCGCGCCCGGCCGCTTCTCGTGGGCGCCGACGGCCCGGTAGAACTCGCCGAGCCGCACCTCGCCCCAGCGGTCCGCGATCATCCGGCAGGCCATCCAGCCACTCTCGTACGCCTGCGCGAGCCCCGCCGAGTCCCCGGTGAACCCGAAGTCCTCGTCGGTCGGCAGCCCCGCCGGGAGTTCCCCCTCGGTCACCGCACGCCACAGCTCGGGGGCCGCGTCGGCGGGCGTACGGCCCGAGCCGAGGTAGCCGACCCAGTCGGCGTACCCCTCGGAGAGCCACAGCGGGGTGGCGGCGCTGGTGTGGGCGCGGGTGGCGACATGGGTGGTCTCGTGGGTGAGCACGACCTGCTTGCCGCTCTGACCGAGGACGCCGTACGCGACCGGGTTGAGGATGATCCGGTCCGCGGGCGCGTTCTTGGGGGCGCCGGTCTCACCGGTGGTCACGGCGGCGATCCCGCGGTACGAGGAGGCGGGCGAGCCGAGCAGCCCGGCCATGCCCTCCAGCGACTCCGGTACGAGGATGACGGTGCCGCGCGGCCACTCGGTGCCCCAGGCCCGGGTCACCGCGGGCACCGCGCGGTCGGCGAGCTCGGCGAAGGCACGGAGCCTGCCGTCGGGCTGTCCGACCCCGAGCACGATGCCGCGCTCCCCGCGGACGACTTCCACCCGGCCCTGGTCCCACAGTTGCTCGGGGGCGCCCCTGGCGGGCCGCTCGGACTCGACGTACCACTCACTCCCGGCGTCCAGGCTGAGCCGTACCGTGCGGCCGACGGTGACCGGGGCGCGGTCGTGGCCCTCGATGCGATAGCGCAGTTCGACAGCGGCGGTGGCGGTGTCGCCCGCGCGCTTCAGCCCGGTCACGCGATACGACCACTCGGCGAACGGCACCGCCCTGAGCTCGTCGTACCCGCTCTGGGCGCCCGTCCGCACGAAGGCCGACTCGTCGTGCTCGACGATCGCCTCGGCCCGCCGGTCGAGGACCCGCTGCACCGAGTCGCGGGCCGCGTCGGTGGCGGGCCGCCCGCCGCACGCCACGAGCGAGACGAGCAGCAGACACACCGCCACCACCCCGGACCCGGACGCCCGCCGTCGACCAGCCATGCCGCGATCGTACGGCGCTCAGGGCGCCGAGGTCAGACCCCGTCAACGGCGGGATCCACCGGCCACCGGTGCCGTCACACCCGAGTGACCGTCGCCCCCGGCATCATCCCCACCGGGTCGTAGCGGACCGGGGCTCCGGGATAGGGGGCGTGGATCACCTGGCCGTTGCCCACGTACATGCCGACGTGGCTGGCGTCGGCGCGGTAGGTGACCAGGTCGCCGGGGCGGGCCTCGGCGAGGGGCACCTGGGGGCCGGCGAAGCGCTGGCCCTGGGAGGTGCGCGGGAGGGCGACGCCGGCCTGCGCGTACGACCACTGCATCAGGCCCGAACAGTCGAAGCCGCTGGGGCCGTTGGCACCCCAGACGTAGGGCTTGCCGAGGGCGGAGCGGGCGGCGGCCATGGCGGCGCCGGCCCGGCCCGAGGCGGGGACGCCGCTACCGAGGTCGGGCATGCCGGAGCGGCCCGAGCGGGAGGCCCGGTCGTAGGCGGCGCGCTCGTCGGCGGGCAGGGAGTTGAGCAGCTCCCGGGCCTTGGCGAGCTTGCCCTCCACCGTCTTCTTGTGCGCCGCGACCGCCTTGCGGCTCTTCTCCAGCTCACCGAGTTTGCGGGAGGCCTCGGCGCGCTCCTGGGAGAGTTCGCGCAGCGCGTCCTGAAGGTCCTTCAGCTCACCCGCCTGATGGGCCGTGATCCGGTCCAGCGTGGACGCCTTGTCGAGGTAGTCGTCCGGATCGTCGGAGAACAGCAGGGCGAGCGAGGGGTCGAGCCCCCCGGAGCGGTACTGCGCCCCGGCCAGCGAACCGAGCTTCTCCCGCATGGAGTTGATGCGGTCCTGCTGCCGGGCGATCCGGTCCTGCGCGGTACCGACCTGCTCGCGCAGCGAGTCGGCGCGCTCATCGGCCTTGTTGTAGGCCTCGGTGGCCTTCTCGGCCTCCTCGTAGAGGCGGTCCACCTCGGCCCGGGTGTCGTCGTGCGGCACGGCCGAGGCCGGTACGGCTCCGAGGGCCGCGGCTGAGATGACACAGAGCGCGGCACTCGCGCCCCGGTCGAACCCGGACGACGGTACAAGGCGACGATGAGACCCCACGAGAAGCCGCACCCCTTCCGCTGGCGGACAAGGACCGTTCCCCGGCGAGGGGGAAACGCGGCAGACAGTAACCCCGCGCCGGGCCGCCGACCAACGACCGTTGTGGGCACACACAGTGACGCCCCGCCTATGACGCAGGTCATGGGCGGGGCGTGGGGTCAGTTCACGTCGGCGTGATTCGCCCGATTGGGCGGCACGGTGTCGTGATCTTGAGGCTGATCAGATCCGGACGCCGAACTGGAACGGCATGTTGTTGATCGACTCGTAGCGGACGACCGTGCCGGTGCGCGGGGCGTGCAGGATCTGGCCGTTGCCCGCGTAGAAGCCGACGTGGTGCTGATCTGCGTAGAAGATGACCAGGTCGCCGACCTTGAGGTCGGACTGGCTGTAGATGCGCGTGCCGGCGCCTGCCTGGGCCTGCGAGGTACGCGGGATGGAGACACCGGCCTGGGCGTAGGCCCAGGAGGTCAGGCCCGAGCAGTCGAAGGAGGAAGGGCCGGAGGCGCCGTAGACGTAGGGCGAGCCGAGCTTGCTCTGGGCGGCCTGGTAGGCGGCCATGGCGCGGCCGGAGCCGACGGGCGCGTCACCGAGCTCGACACGGTCGGCGGAGGACCGGCTGGCGCGCTCCTCCTCGGCGGCGAGGGCGGCCTTCTCGGCGGCGGTCAGCGTGTTGAGGAGCTTCTGCGCCTCGGCGAGCTTGTCCTGGACTTCCTGCTTCTTCTTGCCCAGTTCGGTCCGGGTGGAGGCGAGGTCCTTGAGCTTCTCACTGGCCTCGGCGCGGTCCTGGGCGAGTTCGCGCTGCTTGTCCTGGATCTTCTTCAGCGACTCGACCTGCTGGCTGCTCAACTGGTCGAGCGTGGAGGCCTTGTCGAGGTAGTCGTCCGGGTCCGAGGAGAGGAAGAGCTGGACCGAGGAGTCGATGGATCCGGTCCGGTACTGGGCGGCGGCCGCCAGACCTATGGAGTCACGCATCTCGTTCAGGTCTTCCTGACCGCGCGCGACGTTGTCCTGGATCGTGGAGATCTCCTTCTGGAGCTTCTCCTGCTTCTCCTTGGCGCCGTTGTACTTCTCGGTGGCGTGCTCGGCCTCTTCGTAGAGCTTGTCGACCTTGGCCTTGACCTCGTCCTTGCTCGGCTTCTCGCTGGGCGCGGCGTTGGCGGCCTGCGAGCTGATGGCAACGGCGGCAGCAGCGGCGGTGGTCAGCACGGTCACACGTGCGCGGCTCGGCTGCTTGGGTCGACGGTGGGACGCCACGGAGGCGAACTCCTTCTCCTCAGTGATCTTCCGATCGAAGGTTCGAAGGCAGACCCTAGTGACACAGTTGTGATCAGTTCAAACCCCTGGGCGATTTATCCCGGTTACGGTCCGCATTCTTTACCTTCAACCCACGTGCAGTGATTCCCACTTGACGCTACGTTGCGTGACGGTTCCGTCAATTCGGGCATTGCAGCTGTACGTTGACCTTCAGGACAGTCGCTTCAGAAGCACCGCAGATGCCACCGGCCGGGCGCCCGCCTTGGCGACCCCGTCGGCCACCTCGCGGTCGGTCGAGACGACGATGACCGGACGGCCCGGCGGCTCGGCCCGCACCAGCTGACGGATCAACTCGTCCGCCGTCACACCGGGCTTGGAGAACAGCACCCGGACCCCGCGCGGCGGCGCCAGCAGCACCGGCGCGGCCAGCTCGGCCCCGTCGAAGACACAGGTCACCTCGGCACCGGTCTGCGCGGCGAGCTGGGAGAGCTGGCCGAGGAGCCTGAGCCGCTGCTTCTCCAGCGGCATCTGGGGATAGCCGGTCTTGGTGACGTTGTAGCCGTCGACGACCAGATGCGCCTGCGGCAGCGCCAGCAACTGGTCGACGATGGCCGGATCGTTCTCGGACAGCGCCCGTGCGGCGATGTCCTTCGGGGTCATTCGTCCCGGTTCGACCGCGTCCACGGTCTCGGCGGGGCGCACCGACACCGGCGGCAACGCCAGTTCCCGGCGCAGCCCTTGGGTGGCATCGAGCAGGGTGTCCAGCAGCAGCCGTACCCGCATGTCCTCCACGCTGCGGCCCTCGCGCGCCGCCCTGCGGGTGGCCTCCAGGGCGGCCTCGGCCTCCCCGAGCCGGGACTTCAGCCGCCGGGTCTCGCTCTCGGCCGCCGACACCTGGCCGTTCGCCTCCGCGCGGACGGCCTCGATCTCGCCCTGCGCCTTGCGCAGCGCCGCCTCACCGCGCTTGACGTCGCTCTGGGCGGCGCGCAGCTTGCGGTGAAGCGATTCGGCTTCCTTCTTGGCCGCGTCCAGCTCGGTGCGCAGCCGCTCGGTCTCGGCCCGGGTCTGCTCCCTGGACCGGTCGATCTCGGCGCGCAGCCGCTCCAGTTCGGCCCGGCTCTCCTCGTCGGCGCGTTCGGCGTCGGCGCGCTGGGCCTCCTCGCCGGCCGCGGTCACCAGCTTGACCCAGCCGGTGGGCCGCAGCACATAGGCCGCGGCCGCCACATCGAGCGGATCCGCGGCCGGGGGCGGCGAGCCGGAGTCGAGGGCGCCGGCGATTTCCGGCTGGGCCTCTCTCAGCTTCTCCCCGATGCGCTGGCGGAAGAGCGGATCCGTCTCCAGCGCGGCGGCCATGGCGTTGCCGGCGAACTTGGCCCGGCGGTTCGGGGCGAACCGGGCGTACTGCCTCAGCTGGGCGGGCAGTTCACCGACGGTCAGCCCGCCGAAGCCGTCCGAGACGATCTGCACGACTCTGCGGCGCACCCCGTCGGGCAGCGGACGGTCGAGCACTTCAGCGGCGCCGTCGCCCGGCCCCCCGCCTGCGGTCTCCACCATCCGTCGTCACCCCAATACCTGTGCGGGATCCCCCTGTCCGAGGGGATCGCCCGAGCGGGGCCCGCTCCCGTCAGGAGCCGGCGCCCGGCCTGTCCACGAGTTCCACCTGGTCCACGGCGTTGCACCAGCGGCAGCGCACCGACTCGATGGTCTCACTGACCACCTCGCGCTCCTCGACCTTCGGCTCACCGGCGAGGTCGAGGTGGACGTATTCGACGACCTTCGACGAGCGGGTCACGTCGAAACGGGTGAGGTTGCCGCAGAGGGTGCAGCGCCACCGTGTGGCGTCGGTCGGCAGGGGAACCGTCATCGCGACTGTTCTTTCCTTCCAGTGTCGGTGACTCACCGGCATCCCCGGTGCGTGTGGCTCGTAACCCTACGGCCTGGTGGCTGGTCACCGCTCGGCCGTCCACGGCGGCGAGGCGATCTGTCGGAGTTAGGCCGATTACGTCATGCTCTGTGTTCATGATCAGCAACTGGAGCAGCACGGCCGTCAGAGGTATGCGGATGCCTTCCGCGCCGGTCACCTACGCACTGATCGGGCTGTGCACGCTGATCTTCCTGATCGGGCCCGCCTCGGGGCTGAATGCCGGGTACGGCACCGGGGACGAGCTGATCGCGGCGCAGCGGGCGTACTTCCGGCGCTGGGGGGTGGTCCCGGCCGTGCTGTTCGAGGGGTCGCCACGAGCCGCGCTCACCCCGGCCACCGCGCTGTTCGTGCACGGCAGCTGGGTGCATCTGCTGGGCAACATGCTCTTCCTCTACGTCTTCGGCGTGATGACCGAGGAGCGCATGGGCCGTTTCCAGTTCACCCTCTTCTACCTGGGCTGCGGCTATCTCGCCCTGCTCGGCTACGCGGCCGCCAACTCCGGCTCCGAGCAGTCCCTGGTCGGCGCGTCCGGCGCGATCTCGGCGGTGCTCGGCGCGTTCCTGGCGCTGTTCCCGCGGGCCCGGGTGACCAGCCTGCTGCCGTTCCTGTTCTTCCTGCCGCTGCGCTTCCCTGCCTGGGTGGTGCTGCCCTTCTGGGCGGCCCTGCAATGGCTGGCGGCGGGCCGGGCGGCGAACGGACCCGGGGTGGCGTATCTGGCCCATCTCGTGGGCTTCGGCCTGGGCTGCGGCTTCGCCTGGGTGCGGTTCGGCCATACGACTGCTGTGCCTTCCCGGGGGACAACCCCCGGACCCCCGGCAGGACAACCGGGCCAGTGGGACCGCGAGTAGGGTGAGAGCCCCAGCAGCCCCCGAGGGAGAGGCCCAGCCGTGATCACCGCGATCGTCCTCATCAAGACCAGCGTGGACCGGATCCCCGAGATCGCGGAGCAGATCGCTTCGCTGGACAGCGTGAGCGAGGTCTTCTCCGTCACCGGCACCTACGACCTGATCGCCATGGTCCGGGTCAAGGAGCACGAGGACCTCGCCGAGGTCATCCCCGGTCGCATCAGCAAGATCCCGGGCGTGGAGGGCACGGACACCCACGTCGCGTTCCGCACCTACTCCCAGCACGACCTGGAGGCCGCGTTCTCGATCGGCCTGGACGGCTAGCAGCTAGGACGTGAGGTCGAGGGCTGCGATGCCCTCGGCCGAGGTGACGTAGATGCGGTTGCCGCGGATCAGCGGGGCCGAGACCGGGTAGCCGGCGGGCAGCGGGAAGCGCCAGATCCGCTCGCCCTTGAGGTTCAGGGCGTGGATCTCCTCGGGGGTCTGGACGAAGATCCGGCCGCCCGAGAACGCCGGTTCGGTGACGTCGTCGTCCCCGGCCTGGTACGTCCAGGCCGGTTCGCCGTCCGCCGTGAACGCCTTCAGGACCCGGTCCTCCGTGACGAGGGCCAGCGAGCCGGCCGCGGTGACCGGGTACTCCCACCCGCCGTCGGCCTCCTTGCTCCGCCACAGCCGGTTCCCGTCGAGCGAGTAGCCGTGCCAGGTCCACTCGCCGGCGGAGGCCGCGGCCAGGGCCCGGCCCGCCACCACCACGGGCCGCCGGAGGTCGGTGGCCACCTCCACGTCCCACAGCGGGGTGCCGTCCCCGGCGTCCACGGCGGCCAGCCGCCCCGCGCGGGTGCCGGCGTAGACCACGCCCTGATGCACCAGCGGTGCCTCGGTGAGCGCGCCCTTGAGCCCGCGCTGCCAGCGCACGCTGCCGTCCGGCGCGTAGGCGCGCAGCTCCCCGATCTGCTCGTCCCCGCCGCCCACCACGACCGTGTCGCCGACGAGGACGGGGGCGGTGCCCTGCGGCCCGAGGTCCCTGCTCCAGCCGCGCTTGCCCGCCGTGTCGTACCGGCACAGCCGCAGCCGCTGGGAGTCGTCCGCGCTGTCGCCCTCGACGACGGTGCAGTAGACGCCGTCCGCCGTCGCCACGGGATCGAGACCGGAGCCCCCGAGGTTGGCCTTCCAGAGGTCCTCGCCATCGGCGGAGAGCGCGTACAGGTCGATGGAGGACGTGGCGGCGTACAGCACGTCGCCCTTGGGCGAGAGCGCGCCGAGCTGCCGGGTCATGACCTGGTCCAGGGAGACCTGCCAGCGCACGGTCGGCTTCCCGGTGGCCGGTGCGGACGGCGAGTCCTTCTTCCCCCGCTCCGGCTCCCGCAGCCACCACCAGCCGCCCACGCCCGAGGCGACGGCCACCACGGCCCCACCGGCCACGGCCCGCAGCACACCCCGCCGGGACGGCGGCACGGGCGCCCCGGCAGGCGGTACGACCGCGCCCGGCGCCGTCGCCGGGGCCACGTACTCGACGCCGCTCTCCCGCTCCCCGTCCTCCCCCGGCACCCATCGCGGACCGCCCTCGGTGAACCAGCCCGGCCGCACCGCCGCGCGCAGCGACGCCTCCGTGTGTCCCACGGCCGCCATGACGGCCTCCGGCACCGGCCGCTCGGCGGGGTCCAGGCGCAGACAGGACTCGACCAGCGGACGGAACTCCTCGGGTACGGCGGACAGGTCGTGGTCACCGTTCAGGATGCGCAGCAGGACCACCGACTCATGGCCCTCGCCGAAGGGCGGGCGGCCACCGGAGGCGTGGGCGAGGACCGCGCCCAGCGCGAAGACATCGCTCTGCGGGCCCACTGCGGTGCTGTTGCGGATCTGCTCCGGGGAGACATAGCCGACCGTGCCGACGATCGACCCGGGATTGGTCAGCGCGGTCGCCTCCAGCGCCCGGACGATCCCGAAGTCGATGACCCGCGGGCCGTCGGCCGCCAGCAGGATGTTGGAGGGCTTGAGGTCCCGGTGGACCAGGCCCCTGGCGTGGATCGCGGTCAGGGCCCGGCCGAGCGCTGCCGCGAGCACCCGTACCGCGGGGGCCGGCAGCGGACCTCCGTCCAGCACGGCGTCCCGCAGCGTGGGCCCCTCGACGAACTCGGCCGCCATCCACGGCGGTTCGCCCTCGGGATCGGCGTCGACGACCCGCGCGGTGTACGTGCCGTCCCCGCCCACGTCCCGCGCGGCCCGCAGCTCCTGGCGGAACCGGGCCCGGAAGGTGCGGTCCCCGGCGTGCTCGGGCCGCACCACCTTCACGGCCAGCCGCATCCCGCCGCGCGCCTCGGCGAGAAACACCTCGCCCATCCCTCCGGCGCCGAGCCGCCCGAGCACCTCGTACGGCCCGATCCGCCGAGGATCCGTCTCCCGCAGCCCCTGCACCCCGACCCCCATCAGTCCCCGTCCTGATCCCCCCGGGGAGCGTACGTCAGCGGATCACACCGCGGGCACGCAACGCCCGTCCTCCGTGCGGTAGTTCCACTGCGCGCCGTCCCGGACCAGCTCACGCACCGCGGTCACGAACCGCTCCACGTGCTCGTCCGGCGTGCCCGCGCCGAAGCTGACCCGGATCGCGTTGAGGGACTTCTCACCCGGCGCCGCCTCGGGCGCGCCGCACTCCCCCTGGGTCTGCGGGTCGCTGCCGAGCAGGGTGCGGACCAGCGGGTGGGCGCAGAACAGGCCGTCGCGGACGCCGATGCCGTACTCGGCGGAGAGGGCGGCGGCGAAGTGGGAGCTGTTCCAGCCGTCGACGACGAAGGAGATGACGCCTACGCGCGGGGCGTCGTCGCCGAAGAGGGAGAGGATCCGCACCTCGGGCACCTCGGCGAGGCCCGCGCGGACCCTCCCGATCAGGTACTCCTCACGGGCCACCAGGGTGTCGAACCCGGCCTCCGTCAGGGCCCTGCACGCCGACGCGATGGAGTAGGCGCCGATGACGTTCGGCGAACCGGCCTCGTGCCGCGCCGCGCTCTCGTGCCACTCCACGTCCACTCCCCCGTCCGCGCGGCGGCTGACCTTGCGGCTGGCGCCGCCGCCCGCGAGATACGGCTCGGCCGCGCGCAGCCAGTCGGCGCGTCCGGCCAGGACGCCGGAGCCGAAGGGCGCGTAGAGCTTGTGGCCGGAGAAGGCGACCCAGTCGACGTCGAGGTCCTGGACGGAGACCGGGTGGTGCGGGGCGAGTTGGGCGGCGTCGAGGACGATCCGGGCACCGTGCGCGTGCGCGGCGGCGGCCAGTTCGCGCACCGGCCACAGCTCGCCGGTGACGTTGGAGGCGCCGGTGACGCAGACCAGGGCCGGGCCGTGGGGGTCTCGGTCGGCGAGGGCCCGCTCCAGGGTCGCGACCGCCTGCTGTGGGGTGCGCGGGGCGTCGAGGTAGGTCACCTCGGCGTCCTGCCAGGGCAGCAGCGAGGCGTGGTGCTCGGTCTCGAAGACGAAGACCTGGCAGTCGGCGGGGAGGGCGGCGGCGAGCAGGTTCAGCGAGTCCGTGGTGGACCGGGTGAAGACCAGCTGGTCGTCGGCGCGGCAGTCGAGGAACTCGGCGACGGTCCTGCGGGCGTTCTCGAAGAGGTCGGTGGAGAGCTGCGAGAGGTACCCGGCGCCCCGGTGGACGCTGCCGTAGTACGGCGCGTAGGCGGCCACGTCGTCCCAGACCCGCTGGAGCGCGGGGGCGCTGGCAGCGTAGTCGAGCGCGGCGTAGGTGGTCTCGCCGCCGGTGACCAGCGGGACGGTGACATCCCGGCCCAGAACGGGCAGCGGGGCACAAATGGTCTGGGCGGAGGCAGCGGTGGAGACAGACATGACGGGGGCTCCCGTGAGTGAAGAGGTGTGAGAGAAAAGGGGTTCGCAGAAGCGGGGCTCAGCGGCCCTATCGCATTCGCTTGCTCACGGAAGAACTCCTCGACGACCGCGCTTGCCATGAACCTTGCTGTTCACGGCCTGGTCTTCACCCGGGGCACCCCGCCACGGACGGAGGGTTGCCGGACAGTCAGCCGGGGCCTCATGACTGTCACTCATGACCTGGTACAGGAACGTACGCGAAACGATCGATGTCCCGCAACCCGTGTCCGGATCGCGGGACATCCCTCATCGCTCGCTACGCGTTGCTCGCGGCGACCCAGCGCTCCAGCGTCCGCTTGGCCGCGCCAGAGTCGATCGACTCCGCGGCCTTCGCCATGCCGGCGCCGATCTGCTCGGCCAGCGGGGCCTCGGTGGGGTGCAGGGCCACCAGGGCGGCCGCCGAGTTCAGCAGGACCGCGTCCCGCACGGGGCCGGTCTCGCCGTTCAGCAGGCGCCGGGCCACATCCGCGTTGTAGGAGGCGTCCGCGCCGCGCAGGGCCTCCACGGGGACGAGGTCGAGGCCGACGTCGCGGGGGTCGAAGGACTCCTCGGTGACCTTGCCGTCGCGGACGATCCAGACCCGGGAGGTCGAGGTCGTGGTCAGCTCGTCCAGGCCGTCGTCGCCGCGGAACACCAGGGAGGAGTTGCCGCGCTCGGCGAACACCCCGGCCACGATCGGCGCCATCCGCGGATCGGCGACCCCGACGGCCTGCGCCCGCACCCGGGCCGGGTTGGTCAGCGGACCGAGGACGTTGAAGACGGTCCTGATCCCCAACTGGCCGCGCGCCGCGCCCGCGTGACGCATCGCCGGGTGGAACTTGGCCGCGAAGCAGAAGGTGATCCCGGCCTCCTCGACCACCTGCGGCACCCGCGCCACCGGCAGCTCCAGGTTCACCCCGAGCTTCTCCAGGACGTCCGAGGAGCCGGAGGCTGAGGACGCCGCCCGGTTGCCGTGCTTGACGACCTTGGCGCCCGCGCCGGCCACCACGATCGCGGACATCGTGGAGATGTTGACGGTCTTGGCGCCGTCCCCGCCGGTGCCGACGATGTCGACGGTGTCGCCCGCCACCTCGATCACGTTGGCGTGCTCGTACATCGTGCGGACGAAACCGGTGATCTCCTCGACGGTCTCGCCCTTGGCCCGCAGGGCCACCACGAACCCGGCGATCTGCGCGTCGGTCGCCTCACCGCGCATGATCAGGTCCATCGCCCAGGCCGTGTCGTCGGCGCCGAGGTCGCGCCCCTCCAGCAGGCCGTTCAGCAAGCGGGGCCAGGAACGGCCCGCCGCGGTGTCGCCTCCAGCGGGGGTCACAGCGCTCATAAGGCCGCTCCTGAGTGTCGTAAGAGAGTGTGCCCCCACCCTATCCAGCTCAGGGGACGCGGAAGGGCCCCCGTCCGAAGACCGGACGGGGGCCCTTCCAGCGCGTGGCGTGCGCAGCGATCAGTGGTGGCCGTGGCCGCTCGTGATCTCCTTGTACTCCTCGACGGTCGGCTTCGGAATCTGGGACTCCTCGCCGTAGTACGCCTGGCTGAGCTTGGCGCGCAGCTTCTCGGTGCCCTTCACCTTGCGCTCCACGCCGTTCTCGTCGACCGTCGGGCCGATCTCGGCGGGCTTGTACTGCTCGTGCGCGGTGAGGGTGTGCAGCGCGTCCTGGCTGAGCGGCTCGTGCACCTCGATGAACTCACCGTGCGGCAGGCGCTTGATGATGCCCGACTCGCGGCCGTGCAGCACCTTGTCCTTGTCCCGGCGCTGGAGGCCGAGGCAGATCCGCTTGGTGACGACGAACGCCAGGACCGGGGCGACGAAGAACGCGATCCGGACGAACCAGGTGATGGCGTTGATCGACAGGTGGAAGTGGGTGGCCCACAGGTCGTTTCCACCACCGATCAGCAGCACCATGTACCAGGTGATCCAGGCGACACCGAAGGCCGTACGGGTCGGGGCGTTGCGCGGGCGGTCCAGGATGTGGTGCTCGCGCTTGTCACCGGTGACCCAGGACTCGATGAACGGGTAGACCGCGATCGCGACCAGGACCAGCGGGAAGATCACCAGCGGGATGAACACACCCAGGACGAGCGTGTGACCCCAGAAGTTGATCTCCCAGCCCGGCATGACACGGATCAGGCCCTCGGAGAAGCCCATGTACCAGTCGGGCTGGGCGCCGGTGGACACCTGGTCCGGCCGGTAGGGGCCCATGGCCCAGATCGGGTTGATCGTGGCGATCGCCGAGATGGCCGCGATGACACCGAAGACCAGGAAGAAGAAGCCTCCGGCCTTGGCCATGTAGACCGGCATCAGCGGCATGCCGACGACGTTCTTGTTGGTCTTGCCCGGGCCCGCGTACTGCGTGTGCTTGTGGAAGACGACCAGGATCAGGTGGCCGACCACCAGTCCGAGCATGATGCCCGGCAGCAGCAGGATGTGGACCGAGTAGAAGCGGGCCACGAAGTCGCCGCCCGGGAACTCCCCGCCGAACAGGAAGAACGCCAGGTACGTGCCGACGATCGGCACGGACAGGACCGCGCCCTCCATGAAGCGGACACCGGTTCCGGAGAGCAGGTCGTCCGGCAGCGAGTAACCGGTGAAGCCGGTGAACATGCCGAGGACGAACAGCAGGAAGCCGAAGACCCAGTTGATCTCACGCGGCTTGCGGAACGCGCCCGTGAAGAAGACGCGCATCATGTGCACGAACATGCCCGCGAGGAAGATCAGCGCGGCCCAGTGGTGGATCTGCCGGATGAGCAGACCACCGCGGACGTCGAAGGAGATGTGCAGCGTGGAGCTGAACGCCTCCGACATCAGCTGTCCCTGGAGCGGGACGTAGGAGCCGTGGTACTCCACCTCGTTCATCGACGGGTGGAAGAACAGCGTCAGATACACACCCGTGAGGATGATGATCAGGAAGCTGTAGAGGCAGACCTCACCCAGCATGAACGACCAGTGGTCGGGGAAGATCTTGCGCATGTTGGCCTTGGCCAGGCCGTAGATGCCCAGTCGGCCGTCCGCCCAGTCGGCGACACGCTCGCCGGCGGGGGCTTTCCCGCGCGAGCGGGACTCGGTGGTCTCGGTAGTGCTCATCCGCGCTCCCAGAATGCAGGACCGACGGGCTCCTCGAAGTCGCCGAGCGCCTCGAGATAGCCCTCGTCGTTCACGCCGATGCGCAGCTGCGGCAGGGCGTGACCGGCGGGACCGAAGATCACTCGGGCACCGTCGGAGAGGTCGAAGGTGGACTGGTGGCAGGGGCACAGCGCGTGGTGCGTCTGCTGCTCGTACAGGGAGATCGGGCAACCGACGTGGGTGCAGATCTTCGAGTACGCCACGATGCCCTCGTGCGACCACTCGAGCTCGCGCTTGTCCTTGATGTTGTCCGGCTGGATGCGGACGATCATCAGGGCGGCCTTGGCGATCTCGGTCTGGAAGTCGTGGTCGTGCTCCTCGAGACCTTCCGGCTTGCAGAAGGTGAGGGAGCCGACCGCGACGTCCGAGGGACGCAGCGGCTCGTTGGTGTTCATGTTGACGAGCAGCTTGCCCTTGGACCACAGGGTGTGGCGGAGCTTGGTCCCGGGCAGCGGGCCGAGGTCACGCAGCAGGACGACACCGGAGAGCGGGAACAGCGCCAGCGCGCCGAACATCGTGTTCCGGACCAGCTTGCGACGGCCGATCGCGGACTCCTTGGCGCCGTCCGCGAAGTCGGCCAGAACCTTGGCCTTGACCTCCGGCGGCGACTGGACCGCGTGCCGCTCCTCGGCGACCTCGACGTCCGACATCAGCGTGCGGGCCCAGTGGACCGCGCCCGCGCCGATGCAGAACAGCGAGACGCCCAGGGTCATGCCCAGCGCGAAGTTCAGCGCGCTGATGTGACCCAGCGGGAAGATGTAGACCGACTTGTCGGTGTCGATCGCCACGTAGGAGGCGATGAAACCGACGGTGGCCAGCATCGACACCGTGAACAGGAAGGCGACCGCACGCTCGGACCGCTTGGCGGCCCGCTCGTCGATGTCCTGGATCCGGTGCTCGTGGGGCGGCAGTCCGGGGTCGGCGAACGGGTCCTTGTCGTCCGCGACGCCGACCTCGCCGTGTGCGTCCTGCTCTGCGGGCAGGTTCTCTTCTGGAATGTCTTGGCTACTCATGACTTCTTGGCCTTTGCGGTCCGAGCGGCGACCCAGACGGCGACCGCGATCAGCGCGCCGAGTCCGAAGACCCAGGCGAACAGGCCCTCACTGACCGGACCGAGTCCGCCCAGCTCAAGACCACCGGGGCTCTCGGTGTCGTCGCTGTTGACCGCGTCGAGGTACGCGATGATGTCCTTCTTGTTCTGCTCCGACAGCGTGGTGTCGGGGAAGGAAGGCATGTTCTGCGGGCCGGTCTGCATGGCCTCGTAGATGTGCTTCGGGTCCACGTCCTCAAGAGTCGGCGCGAACTTGCCGTGGGTCAGCGCGCCGCCCTTGCCGGTGAAGTTGTGGCACTGCGCGCAGTTGGTGCGGAACAGCTCGCCGCCCTTGGCGATGTCGGCACCCTCGGGGCCGTACTCCGCCTCGGTCGGGATGTTCGGACCGGCGCCCAGCGAGGCGATGTACGCCGCGAGCTGGTCGATGTCGGCCTGCGTGTAGACGACCTTCTTCTTCGGCGCCTGGGCCATCTGCGAGGTCGCGGCCGGCATACGGCCGGTGCCCACCTGGAAGTCCACGGCCGCGGCGCCGACGCCGACCAGGCTCGGACCGTCGGAGGTGCCCTGACCGCCGGTTCCGTGGCAGCTGGCGCAGCCTACGGCGTAGAGCTTCTTACCCTCGTCGATGGCGAGAGACTGGGCGGTTTCTTCTGCCTGCGCCTTGCCCGTGGGCGCGACAAAGGCGTACAGCCCCCCAGTGGCCGCCAGCGCGAGGAGTAGGACGACGACCGCCGCCAGCGGATGGCGTCGTCGTGCGGAGAGCTTTTTCACGGATTACCCCGGTGTCAGGATCTTCTGCGTCGATGCTTCTGGGATGTGCGCTTGCCTGCGTGTCTGCCGGCAGCGCGCGGGAGCGGGCCCGGCTACTTGATCATGTAGATCGTGGCGAAGAGGCCGATCCAGACGACATCGACGAAGTGCCAGTAGTAGGACACGACGATGGCGGCGGTCGCCTGCTCGTGTGTGAACCTCCGGGCCGCGTAGGTGCGGCCGAGGACGAACAGGAAGGCGATGAGGCCACCCGTCACGTGCAGGCCGTGGAAGCCGGTGGTCAGGTAGAACACCGAGCCGTACGGGTCGGACGAGAGCGAGAGGCCCTCGTGCTTCACCAGCTCGGTGTACTCATAGACCTGGCCGCCGATGAAGATCGCACCCATCACGAAGGTGATCTGGAACCACATCCGGAGCTTCTTCACGTCACCGCGCTCGGCGGCGAACACGCCGAGCTGGCAGGTGAGGGAGGAGAGCACCAGGATCGTGGTGTTGGTCGCCGAGAAGGGGAAGTTCAGGAAGTCTGCCTTCTCCTTCCAGAACTCGGGACCGGTCACCGATCGAAGGGTGAAGTACATCGCGAAGAGGGCCGCGAAGAACATCAGCTCGGAACTCAGCCAGATGATGGTTCCGACGCTGGTGAGGTTCGGCCGGTTGACCGACGGGTGCGCGTGCCCGGTTTCTACTGTCGTTGCTGTCGCCACGACCGACATTATGTCGGTCGCTTATCCCGCCCTCACTCCGGGGGGTGCCAATCGGAGTGTCTCCCTGCTCCATACCGGTGTTGACGTGGTGTTCAAGGGAGTAGCATCCGGGCCAACGGGCCCTGTCCTTACGACGCTGACGTCACGGAGGAACAATGCAGCCGACCGCCACGGTGCTGGTCTACAGCGACGATTCCAACACCCGCTCGCAGGTGCGGTTGGCCTCCGGGCGGCGGCCGGCTCCTGATGTCCCGTTGGTCGAGTTCGTGGAGTGTGCCACGCCTGCGGCGGCCCTGCGCGAGCTGGACAAGGGCGGGATCGATGTGTGCGTGTTCGACGGTGAGGCCGTGCCCATGGGGGGCATGGGGCTGTGCCGTCAGGTCAAGGACGAGGTGTTCAACTGCCCGCCTGTGCTGCTGCTCATCGGGCGGCCGCAGGACGCGTGGCTGGCCACGTGGAGCCGCGCCGAGGCCGCGGTGACGTTGCCTGTGGAGCCGGTTGAGTTCGCGGCCGCCCTGGCCTCTCTGTTGCGCACTCGGCGGCTTCAGAGCGCCTGAGGGGGCGGCGTCTCAGACACTTTGGGGACGTAGCCTCGCCCGCTCCTCGGGCCTCGGGGTCTCGGGCGTGCCTCCTACCAACGCGCTGCCCTTGCGCCACTTGTTCCAGGCGACGTTCCAGTCGCCGAAGCCGTTGCCGAAGGGTTCCATGGTGTTGCCGTAGGAGTTGACGACCTTGACCAGGTCGCCCTCGCGGACGTTCTTGAAGAACCAGGAGGCGTTGTCGGTGCTCATCCCGGTGCAGCCGTGGCTGACGTTGGCGGAGCCCTGGGAGCCGACGGACCAGGGGGCGGCGTGCACGTACTCGCCGCTCCAGGTGACGCGGGTGGCGTAGTAGACGGGCAGGTCGTACGACTCCGCCGAGCCCTCCGCGATGCCGATGCTGGTACCGCGCATCCGTACGAAGTACTCCTTGCCCAGCACCACCTTGACGCCGTTGCGGGTTTCGAAGCCGGGCTTGCCGGTGGTGACCGGCATGGAGTTGATCTCCTCACCGTTCTTGTAGACCTTCATCCAGTGCGACGAGGCGTCCGTGACGGCGATGACGCGGTCCCCGGTGGTGAACTTCAGCGGCTTGGCCCGGCCGCCGCCCCAGAGCCGGTCGCTGATCTTGACGCCGTCCAGGTTGCTGCGGACCCGGACGGTGGCGTGGGTGGGCCAGTACTCCTTGGGGCGGTAGTGGAGCTTCTTGTCGTCCACCCAGTGCCAGGTGCCCTCCACGGCAGGCGTGGATTCGACCCTCAGGGCGCGCTCGACGACGGCGCGCTGGGCCTCGTCCTTGACCGGCTTGCTCAGTTCGGCCGTGACGGGCTGTCCGACGCCGTACTTGCCCGTCTTGGGCCCGAAGGTGACATCCAGGCGCTTCTTGGAGAGCGGCTTGCCGGTGTCGAAGGACAGGACCCGGCGGCCGGGGGCGCCGTCGTCGTCCTCGGTGGACACACGGACCGTGTAGCGGGCGTCGGCGGCCAGCGGGGAGGTGCTGTGCCATCTCGTGCCGTCGGCGGAGAGTTCGCCGCTGACGTAGCGTCCTGTGGCGTCCTTGGCCGTGACGTCCGTGATACGGCCGTCCGAGCCCTCTGCGGTGACCTCCAGGGGCTTGTCGGGGTCGGCCTTCTTCCCGTCCTTCGTGGGGCCGTTGAAGGCGATCTGGTCCGCCGCGTCGTACGGCGCGGCGGACAACGGGCTGCCGTCCCCGCTGCACGCGGTGCCGCTCGCGCCGAGCGCGATCACCAGCAGCGTGCAACCGACGACGGTGCGGGTGCGCGGAGTTGTGTTCATGACTTCACGCTAGGGAGCCACGTCAAGCGCGGCGCGCCGAGTAATCCTTACGAGGGATCGAAGGCGTGGCAAACGGAGGAGCCCGGACTCTCCTGACGGAGTGTCCGGGCTCCAGAGCGCTCGGCGCGTGTTACTGGGTGCGGTTCTCACCGCGGTAGTACTCGAAGACCCAGCCGTAGAGGCCGATGAGGATCAGCGGGGCCGAGAAGTACATCAGCCACCAGCCGATGGCGACCGCGAGGAAGGCGAGCGCGCCACCCACGGCCAGCGAGAGCGGCTGCCAGCTGTGCGGGCTGAAGAACCCGACCTCGCCGGCGTCGTCCGCCACGTCCGCGTTCTTGTTGTCCTGCGCGCCCGCGTCGACCCGCCGGGCCGTGAAGCCCAGGTAGAAGCCGACCATGATGCACAGGCCGAACGCCAGGAAGAGGGCCGTCGTACCGGCCGGCTCCTTCGACCACACGCCATAGACGATCGCCATGGCGAGGACGAAGACGCTCAGCCAGATGAACATCCTGCCTTGGATCTTCACTTGCCGGCCTCCTTGCCACCAGCCAGGGCCTTGTCACCGTGAGGGGCGTTCTCGAGCTGGTCGAGAGCGGCGATCTCAGGGTGGTGCAGGTCGAACGCCGGGGATTCACTGCGGATCCGCGGCAGGGTGAGGAAGTTGTGCCGCGGCGGCGGGCAGGACGTCGCCCACTCCAGCGAACGGCCGTAGCCCCACGGGTCGTCGACCTCGACCTTCTTGCCGTACTTGGCCGTCTTCCAGATGTTGTAGAAGAACGGCAGGATCGACAGACCGAGGACGAACGAGCTGATCGTCGAGACCGTGTTCAGGGCGGTGAAGCCGTCGGCCGCGAGGTAGTCCGCGTAACGCCGCGGCATGCCCTCCGCGCCCAGCCAGTGCTGGACCAGGAAGGTGCCGTGGAAGCCGACGAACAGCGTCCAGAACGTGATCTTGCCGAGGCGCTCGTCGAGCATCTTGCCGGTGAACTTCGGCCACCAGAAGTGGAAGCCGGAGAACATCGCGAACACCACGGTGCCGAACACCACGTAGTGGAAGTGCGCCACCACGAAGTACGAGTCCGAGACGTGGAAGTCCATCGGCGGCGAGGCCAGGATGACACCGGTCAGACCACCGAACGTGAAGGTGATGAGGAAGCCGGTGGCCCAGAGCATCGGTGTCTCGAAGGACAGACTGCCCTTCCACATGGTGCCGATCCAGTTGAAGAACTTCACACCGGTCGGGACCGCGATCAGGAAGGTCATGAAGGAGAAGAACGGCAGCAGTACACCGCCGGTGACGTACATGTGGTGCGCCCACACCGTGATCGACAGACCCGCGATCGAGATGGTCGCCGCGATCAGGCCCATGTAGCCGAACATCGGCTTGCGGGAGAAGACCGGGATGACCTCGGAGATGATGCCGAAGAACGGCAGGGCGATGATGTACACCTCTGGATGGCCGAAGAACCAGAAAAGGTGCTGCCACAACAGCGCGCCGCCGTTGGCGGAGTCGAAGATGTGGGAGCCGAACTTGCGGTCCGCCTCCAGCGCGAACAGCGCCGCCGCCAGCACGGGGAAGGCGAGCAGGACCAGGACACCGGTCAGCAGCACGTTCCAGGTGAAGATCGGCATGCGGAACATCGTCATGCCCGGAGCGCGCATGCAGATGATCGTGGTGATGAAGTTGACCGAGCCGAGGATGGTGCCGAAGCCGGACATGGCCAGACCCATGATCCACATGTCGGCGCCGATGCCCGGGCTGCGGACCGCGTCCGACAGCGGGCTGTAGGCGAACCAGCCGAAGTCGGCGGCGCCGTCCGGGGTGAGGAAGCCGCCCACCGCGATCAGCGAGCCGAACAGGTACAGCCAGTAGGCGAACATGTTCAGCCGCGGGAACGCCACATCGGGGGCACCGATCTGGAGCGGCATGATCCAGTTCGCGAAACCGGCGAACAGCGGCGTCGCGAACATCAGCAGCATGATCGTGCCGTGCATCGTGAACGCCTGGTTGAACTGCTCGTTCGACATCATCTGCAGGCCCGGACGGGCCAGCTCGGCGCGCATGAGCAACGCCATGACGCCACCGATGCAGAAGAACACGAACGACGTGACGAGGTAGAGCGTTCCGATCGTCTTGTGGTCAGTGGTGGTGAGCCACTTGATCACGACGTTGCCGGGCTGCTTGCGCCTGACCGGCAACTCGTCCGCGTAGTGGGACTCTGCTGCCGCGGCACCCTGGGGTTCGTTGAGGATGCTCACAGGTTGTTCGTCTCCCGGTTCTTCTCGTGGCTCGTCTGCGCGATGCCGGCGGGAACGTAACCGGTCTGCCCCTTCTTCACGAGGTCCTGAAGGTGCTGCTCGTAGCGCTCCTGGGAGACGACCTTCACGTTGAACAGCATCCGCGAGTGGTCGACGCCGCAGAGCTCGGCGCACTTGCCCAGGAAGGTGCCCTCCTGGTTGGGGGTCACCTCGAAGGCGTTGGTGTGGCCCGGGATGACGTCCTGCTTCATCAGGAACGGGACGACCCAGAAGGAGTGGATGACGTCACGCGAGGTGAGAACGAAGCGGACCCGCTGGCCCTCCGGCAGCCACAGGGTCGGACCCGGGTTGCCGGTCTGCGGGTTCCGCGTGCCCGGGGTGCCGCAGTCGTAGACACCGCCGGCGTTGGCCGGGAAGTCTTCCTTGAAGCGGTCCGGGATCGCGCTCAGTTCCTTGTTCTTGGTGGCGTCACCGGTGGAACCGTCGACGTTCTCGACGTAGTTGAAGCACCAGCTCCACTGGAAGCCGACGACGTTGATGGTGACGTCGGGCTTGTCCTTGAGCTCGAGGAGCTTCGACTCGTCGCGGGCCGTGAAGTAGAACAGCACCGAGACGATGATGAGCGGGACCACCGTGTACAGCGCCTCGATGGGCATGTTGTACCGGGTCTGCGGAGGCACCTCGACCTTGGTGCGGCTGCGCCGGTGGAAGATGGCGCTCCAGATGATCAGACCCCACACCAGCACGCCGACGGCGAGCGCGGCGGCCCAGGAGCCCTGCCACAGGGAGAGGATCCGCGGAGCCTCTTCCGTGGTCGGGGTGGGCATACCAAGGCGGGGGAAGTCCTTGTATGTGCAACCGGTGGCGGTCGCCAGGACCAGGCCCGCGGTCATGCCTTGCAGCAGCTTCCGCCGCATCGGGCGCCGCGGCGAGCGGTCGGAGCCGTTGGGACTCACGTAGCGCCTTCCCGAGAGTCTCGCCCGCGCGGTTGGCTGCGGCCTGCCTTACTCGGTGGTCGGTCGCCGCCCTGCGTCGGGCAGGGGTTTGGATGTTTATGCGGACCAAACCCTAGCCGACGCTCTCCGAGGGTTCGCGGGGAGGGGTGCCTAGTGGGTTGGGGGTTCGCTGGATTGGCGGCTGCGGGTCTGTTGTGGCTGGTCGCGCAGTTCCCCGCGCCCCTGGGGAGTTAGCGTTGCCGTGTGGTCTATTTCGACGCTGCTTCCGGTGCTCCGCTCCATCCCGTCGCTCGTCAGGCGCTGTTGGCCTCCCTTGATGAAGGGTGGGCTGATCCTGCGCGGTTGTATCGGGAGGGGCGACGGGCTCGGATGCTGCTGGATGCGGCTCGGGAGGCCGCTGCTGAAGCCGTGGGGTGCCGTCCTGATGAGCTGAGCTTCACCGCCTCGGGTACCCAGGCCGTGCATGCCGGGATCGCGGGGGCGTTGGCCGGGCGGCGGCGGGCGGGGCGTCACCTCATCGTGTCAGCCGTTGAACATTCTTCCGTGCTCCATTCGGCCGAAATCCATGAACGGGAGGGCGGCTCGGTCACCCGGGTGAGTGTCGACCGGTCGGGAACCGTGGATCCCGCCGCCTACGCGGAAGCCCTGCTCCCCGATACCGCGCTGGCCTGTCTTCAGTCGGCCAATCATGAGGTGGGGACCGAGCAGCCGGTGGGTGAAGTGGCCGGGGTGTGCCGGGCGGCCGGGGTGCCGCTGTTGGTGGATGCTGCGCAGTCGTTGGGGTGGGGGCCGGTCGGCGGGGACTGGTCGCTGCTGACGGCCAGTGCGCACAAGTGGGGTGGGCCGTCCGGGGTGGGGCTGCTCGCCGTACGCAAAGGGGTGCGGTTCGCTGCTCAAGGGCCCGTGGACGAGCGCGAGTCCGGGCGGGCGCCGGGGTTCGAGAACCTCCCGGCGATCGTGGCGGCGGCCGCCTCGCTGCGGGCGGTGCGGGCGGAGGCGGCCCAGGAGGCGGCGCGGCTGCGGGAGCTGACGGAGCGGATCCGGGCGCGGGTGCCGGAACTGGTGCCGGATGTGGAGGTGGTGGGGGATCCGGAGCGCCGGGTGCCCGGGATCGTCACCTTCTCTTGTCTCTATGTCGACGGGGAGGCTCTGCTCCACGAGCTGGACCGTGCCGGTTTCTCCGTCTCGTCCGGATCGTCCTGCACGAGCAGCACCCTGACACCGAGCCACGTACTGAAGGCCATGGGGGTGCTGAGTGAGGGGAATGTCCGAGTGTCGCTGCCGCTCGGGACGCCCGAGGAGGACGTGACGCGGTTCCTGGACGTGCTGCCGGGCGCGGTGGCGTCGGTACGGGAGAAGCTGGGCGCTCCGGCAGCGAGAGTCGTCGTACAGGAGGACGCCTTGGTCGTCGACGCCCTGGGCAAGCGGTGCCCGATTCCGGTCATTGAGCTGGCGAAGGTCATCGGCGATGTGCCGATCGGCGGGACCGTCCGGGTCCTCTCCGACGACGAGGCGGCCCGCCTGGACATCCCCGCGTGGTGCGAGATGCGGGGGCAGGAGTACGTAGGGGAGGAACCGGCGGACCGAGGTACCGCGTACCTGGTCCGCCGGGTGAGCTAGGTCAGCTCAGATACCCCTGGACCTCACCCGCAGCCTCATCCCCGTACGCCTTCGTGAACCGCTCCATGAAGTGCCCCCGACGCAGCTGGTACTCCTGCGTACCCACCGTCTCGATGACGAGCGTCGCCAGCATGCAGCCCACCTGCGCCGCCCGCTCCAGCGAAACCCCCCACGCAAGACCGGACAGGAATCCGGCGCGGAACGCGTCGCCGACACCCGTCGGGTCGGCCTTGCGCTCCTCCTCGGCGCAGCCGACCTCGATGGGGTCCTCGCCCTGCCGCTCGATGCGGACACCCCGCGAGCCGAGGGTCGTGACGCGGTGGCCGACCTTGGCCAGGATCTCCGCGTCCGACCAGCCGGTCTTGGTCTCGATGAGGCCCTTCTCGTACTCGTTGGAGAAGAGGTATGTCGCCCCGTCCAGCAGTATCCGGATCTCGTCGCCGTTCATCCGGGCGATCTGCTGGGAGAAGTCCGCGGCGAAGGGGATACCGCGCGAGCGGCACTCCTCGGTGTGGCGGAGCATCGCCTCGGGGTCGTCGGCGCCGATGAGGACCAGGTCGAGGCCGCCGACACGGTCCGCGACGGTCTTCAGTTCGATGAGGCGGGCCTCGCTCATCGCGCCGGTGTAGAAGGAGCCGATCTGGTTGTGGTCGGAGTCGGTGGTGCACACGAAGCGCGCGGTGTGCAGGGTCTCGGAGATCCGCACCGAGTCGGTGTCGACGCCGTGGCGGTCGAGCCAGGCGCGGTACTCGTCGAAGTCGAAGCCCGCGGCGCCGGCCAGGATCGGCCGGGTGCCGAGCTGTCCCATGCCGAAGGCGATGTTCGCGCCGACGCCGCCCCGGCGGACGTCCAGGTTGTCGACCAGGAACGAGAGCGAGACCGTGTGCAGCTGGTCCGCGACGAACTGGTCGGCGAAGCGGCCGGGGAAGGTCATGAGGTGGTCGGTGGCGATGGAGCCGGTGACTGCGATGCGCACGGCTGGGATTCTCCTGCGGATGCGGAGGCGGATTGACAGTTAACGCTACCGGGTCCGGGGTACCGCTCAGAAGCGGCCAAAACTACCTGATAGTAGATCTTTCTTGGCAGGCCATGTCGTGCTTACGGTTCCGCTATGACGAAACTCAAGGCTCCGGTTGCCGTCCCCGCGGACGTGGACGGCGATCTGGCGACGCTGCGCGGCGACTGCGCCCGGATGGCCGGCCACTGGCACGTTCCCGACCGGACCGCCTCCGGGCCGGTCTCCCCCTCGCTCATCCATGGAGTGGAGGTGCCGAGCAAGTCCGCTCGGCTGCTGGACGCCATGTCGGACTACGGCGACTGATTCGGCTCGCTCGGGGAACCGCCGGCTCGTGTGCCGCGTCCCATCGACGTCCCCTGGAAAGGGGATGCGGGATACGACCCAAGGAGCGATGCGGTGAACACCGAGCGACCCGACAACGACGACGCGGCCGAGCCCGACGCGGACCGGCCCGACGTCGTCGGGGCCGACGAGACGACGGAGCCCGGCGCGGGCTCCGGTCCCGGGCGGCGCCGTTCCCCTGTGATCATCGCCTCCGTCGCCGCCGCCGTTCTGCTCGTCGGCGGTGGCGGGGCCTATCTCGCCGCCACCGCGTCCGACGGCTCGGACGGGTCCGACGGGGGTACGTCCTCCGGGATGCCCGGGGCCGACACTCCCCCGCCGCTCGCGCTCGACGGGTACTCCGAGGGTTCCGGCGCCGGTATCGCGCCCGGGGAGCCGAATCCGTACGGCGCCACCTTCCAGGCTGACGGCGCGCTGCCGGACGGGCCCGGCTCGGCCGCCGTGTACCGGGCCCGGGGTCAGGTCACCGAGGACGAGGTGGCACGGCTCGCCAAGGCGCTCGGGGTCAGCGGGAAGCCGGTGCTTCAGGGGCAGGCCTGGCGGATCGGCGGCAAGGACGGGACGGGGCCGTCGCTTCAGGTGAACCAGCAGGCGCCGGGGACCTGGACCTTCCAGCGTTACGCCCTGGGCACCGACAGCTGCCAGAGCACGACCGTCTGCGCCGACAAGCCCGGCGGTGACGCCGTCGACCCGGTGAGCGAGGCGGTGGCGAAGAAGGCCGCGGCGCCGGTGCTGAAGGCGGTGGGCCAGGACGACGCCAAGCTCGACGCGAGCCAGGTCATGGACGCCCAGCGGGTGGTGAACGCCGAGCCGGTGGTCGGCGGGCTGCCCACCTACGGCTGGACGACCGGCGTGACGGTGAGCGCGCAGGGTGAAGTGGTCGGCGGCAGCGGCCAGTTGAAGGCGCCGGTGAAGAGCGACACGTATCCCGTGCTGAGCGCGGAGAAGACGCTCGCGCTGATGAACACGGCGCCGGCGGACGACCCGCAGGCGGGGATCGGCGGCTGCGCCAGCCCGGTGCCGCTGGAGGAGCAGGACTCCTGCGGGGAGCCCGGGAAGCCGAGCAAGAAGGAGACCATCGAGGTCGAGAAGGCCGTGTTCGGGCTGGCCGCGCACTACGTGGACGCCAAGCAGGCGCTGGTGCCGTCGTGGCTGTTCCAGGTGCGGGCGCCGGGCGCGCAGGACAGCTTCACGGTGACGCATCCCGCGATCGACCCGAAGTTCCTGGCCTCCCCGACACCGTCCGACACCCCGACCGAGCGGCCGAGCCCGCGGCCGACCGGTCCGGACGCGGGGACCGACACCCGGGACGTGACCGTCGACGGCTACACCGTCGAGGGCAAGGAGCTGACCGTGGCCTTCACCGGCGGTGTCTGCTCCGACTACGACGTGACGGTGAGCGAGAGCGACGACGAGGTGCGGGTCACGGTGACCGAGACACCCTGGCCCGACAAGGTCTGCATCATGATCGCCAAGTTCTACCACCGCACGGTCCCGCTGGACGAGCCGCTCGGTGACCGCAAGGTCGTGG